>NZ_LVDJ01000005.1:0-346222 GCF_007636505.1 Shewanella sp. KCT | reverse complement strand
GGTGATTCCCGAGTGGCTAGGGCTGCGTATTCTACGCAATCCCTTGTTCGCGTCAAGCAGTTTTTGCAAACTTTTTGAGGCTTCACTTTTCAGTGACTGACCACCTTATTGCCTTAGCTACCAAGTGTTTCGACGCTGCGTTGTCTGCTTTGCCGTGTCAGTGGATGCGCATTATAGGCAGTTATGATTTAGGCGCAAGTGGTTTTTTAAGAAAAATCGGACTTTTTTCGATCTTTTTAGATAGTCACATCATACGCACCATTTACCCCCAAAGTTATCCACAAATAGGGGCTTTGGAGGAGATTTGAGCCTGACGTCAAGATCAAAAAAGCCATCCTTAGGATGGCTTTTTCTATTATAGCTAAACTAAATGATTAACTTAGTTTGCCGTGGCACTGCTTATACTTGCGTCCTGAACCACAAGGGCAAGGATCGTTACGACCAACCTTCTCACCTTCACGCACCACAGGCTGAGTCGCGGCCAAGGCTTGTGCTTCTTCTGCACCCACGAGGGCTTCGGCCTCGGCGTGCTGATAATCGCGACGCACCTTAGCTTCTTCCTGGCGACGACGCTCTTCCATCTCTTCGACATCAGACTGAGCCTGAACCTGTACCTTAGAGAGAATGCTGATCACGTCATGCTTTAAAGATTCCAACATCTGCTGGAATAGCTCGAAAGACTCTCGCTTATACTCTTGCTTAGGATTCTTCTGCGCATAGCCACGAAGATGGATACCCTGACGCAGATGATCCATCGCCGCCAGATGCTCCTTCCACAGACCATCCAGTGTCTGCAGCATCACGGCCTTCTCGAATTGACGTAGCACCTGGGCACCTACCATCTCTTCTTTAGCCTTATAAGCCTTCACCCAAATCTCGACGATACGCTCACGCAGCGTCTCTTCGTGCAGGTCGTCTTCCTTATCCAACCACTCCTGAACTGGCATTCTTAACGCGTATTCTTGCTCGAGACGCGTCTCCAGGCCGGCAATGTCCCACAGCTCTTCAACCGATTGTGGTGGAATGTACTGATCGATAAGTCCATTAACCACATCGGCCTGGATGTTAACGATAGTGTCTTGAATGCTCTCGGCATCCATCAACTCGTTACGCTGAGCATAGACTACCTGACGTTGGTCGTTGGCCACGTCATCGAACTCAAGCAGTTGCTTACGAATATCGAAGTTACGTGCCTCAACCTTACGCTGGGCGTTTTCAATCGCGCGGGATACCCATGGATGCTCAATCGCTTCACCTTTCTCCATGCCAAGCTTCTTCATCATAGATGAGACACGCTCAGAGGCGAAGATACGCATCAGACTGTCTTCCATCGACAGATAGAAGCGTGATGAACCTGCATCACCCTGACGACCCGAACGGCCACGTAGCTGATTATCGATACGACGCGACTCATGACGCTCGGTACCGAGAATATGCAGACCACCGGCGGCAACCACTTCGTCGTGGCGCACCTGCCAATCGGCCTTGATTTTGGCTTTCTGCTCGGCAGTTGGGTTCTCGAGGGCATCGATCTCCATGTTCCAGTTACCGCCTAACACGATATCGGTACCACGACCGGCCATGTTGGTTGCGATGGTCACCGCACCACTACGACCCGCCTGGGCAACGATCTCGGCTTCACGCTCGTGGAACTTAGCGTTAAGTACCTCGTGAGGGATCTTAGCCTTCTTGAGCATGCTATGGAGCAGCTCAGATTGTTCGATAGAGACAGTACCCACCAATACAGGTTGGCCTCGATCACGACAATCTATGATGTCTTTGATGATGGCATCGTACTTCTCTTCCGCCGTCAGGTAGACAAGATCCGCATGGTCCTTACGCACCATAGGACGGTTGGTCGGGATAACTACGGTATCCAGGCCATAGATGTGTTGGAATTCGAACGCTTCGGTATCGGCAGTACCCGTCATACCGGCCAGTTTTTCATACTGACGGAAGAAGTTCTGGAAGGTGATAGACGCCAGCGTCTGGTTTTCATTTTGAATATGAACCCCTTCTTTGGCTTCTACTGCCTGGTGCAGACCTTCCGACCAGCGACGACCCGGCATGGTACGACCCGTGTGCTCATCGACGATGATCACTTCGTTGTCTTGTACTATGTAGTCGACATCTTTTTCAAACAGGGTATGGGCGCGTAGCGCCGCGTTGACATGATGCAACAGCGAGATATTGGCCGCAGAGTATAGCGAATCGCCTTCGGCCAACATGCCACGTTCGGTCAGCAGGACTTCTACCTTCTCCTGACCACGCTCCGTCATATGAACCTGCTTGGCCTTCTCATCGATAGAGTAATCGCCATCGCCGATCTCTTCCTCGGTATCTTCCTTGTCCTGACGGATAAGGTGAGGGATCAGGGTGTTGATCTTGATATAAAGCTCAGAACTGTCTTCTGCGGCGCCCGAGATGATCAGTGGCGTACGTGCCTCATCGATCAGAATCGAGTCGACCTCATCGATCAGCGCATAATGCAGTGGACGCTGCACGCGCTCGTTAGGCGAGAATGCCATGTTGTCGCGCAGGTAATCGAAACCAAACTCGTTGTTGGTACCATAGGTAATGTCAGACGCGTAGGCCATCTTCTTCTCGGCCTGACCCATACCGGCGATGTTCACGCCGACGGTCATACCCAGGAATTCAAATAGTGGGCGGTTGTTTTCCGCGTCGCGACGGGCAAGGTAGTCGTTCACTGTGATCACGTGAACCCCTTTGCCGGTCAGGGCATTTAGATAGGCAGGAAGTGTCGCAGTCAGCGTCTTACCTTCACCGGTACGCATCTCGGCGATACGGTTACTATCGAGCACCATACCACCAAGCAGCTGCACGTCGAAGTGGCGCATCTCAAACACACGCTTAGAAGCTTCGCGTACCACGGCAAAGGCTTCCGGCATGACATCGTCCAGCGTCTGGCCCGATTCCAATCGCTCCTTAAACTCGGCCGTCTTGGCCTTGAGTTCCTCGTCGGACAACTTCTCAAAATCCGCTTCGAGGGCATTAATCTTTGTGACAATCTTACCGAGAGTTTTTAGGGTGCGATCGTTACGACTACCAAATATTTTTGTCAGTAATTTACCAAACATCTGAACCACTTTTATGTTGTTGGCTAAGTCCCTGTCGAGTCTAAAAGCCTATTTTAGTTTAACCTGCCTTGCGGTAGACATACTTCTTAGGATCTATCTGCTGTCCACCACGCAACACTTCATAATGCACATGGGGACCGGTCGAACGACCCGTACTCCCCATTTTGGCAATACTTTCGCCTTTTGCGACCACATCACCTACAGCTACTGACAAAGACTTATTGTGTCCATAGCGAGTTCGCAGACCATTGCCATGATCAATCTCGACCAACTCACCATAACCAAACATATTGCCTGCCCATGTTACGACGCCGCCCGCGGTGGCGACAACATCGGCTCCCTCTTTGCCAGCAAAGTCTATGCCTTTGTGCATGGTTCTGCGGCCGTTAAAGGGATCATTGCGTAAACCGTAGGGCGAAGACAACCAACCTTTCTGGATGGGACGCCCTGAGATATAACGTTCTTCATCTATATGGAGATTAGATGTCACCGTTTCAAGTAGTGATAATTGAACATTATTGTTATCTATTCGTGACACTAGCCTATCCATGTCCTGGATAAGCTGATCGAGTTCGATGTTGCTGCCCAGCTCGCTCAGGCCGCCAACACCGACTTCAGAAGAGAAATCGAATTGATCTTCGAGTTTGTAGTCTTTTGCAACTTGCTGGCCCAGGGCCTCGAGACGTGCAAGCTTGGCCTGCATCTTAGCCACATGGGTAACCAAGATCGCCAATTGCGATTCGGTCGCACCTTTAAGTTCGATAAGCTCGTTTTTCTGCTCTTCACGAGCAACACGTTCGTTATCGACGCTGGCCTGCTGTTGCTGAATTTGTTTGGCGTTATGCTGATATAAGCCAGTGCCTGCGGCAATAAGCAAAACCGGTAATAATAGCCAACGCTTACCCGGCTGCCAGCGCGTCGCACCATTCCGACCTTGAATAAAAACTGTTACACTCATAGCCTCATTAAGCCATTTTATTATGTTATGAAAAAGCCCCCGCAGGACCTCAGTCAATTACTGCTTCAGCAGGGTCAATTGCCCTCTATCGCCGAAAAAGCAGAACTACTGCTTCACCTGGATCACTATGTTAAACAGGTGATCACCGGTCCTGTCTCGGAACAACTAAAAGTTGCCAACTTCCGTCAAGGTGTGCTCGTTATCGAAACCAGTACCGCTGCATGGGCCGCGAGAATAAACTTCCAAAAACCCAAACTTTTACAGCAGTTACAAGCCGAAACGCTCCCCATGCTGTCCGCTATCGAGGTTAAAGTCAACCCAAGCCTGAAAATGTATGAGACAAAATCAAAGCAGGCTCACAACCAGATAAGCGAAACCGCTGCGGCGCATATCGACGCCTTGGCCGAGCATATAGAAGGTTCCCTAGGCCAAAAACTAAAACGGCTGGCTGCTTTAGCCAGCCGTTCAAGGCAATCCAAATAGGTGTTACGCCAATACCGCACCGGCTGGCACGGCGAAACTGACTGGTACCTCTTCTTCTTTCTCGAAGCTTACCAATTCCCAAGCATCTTGCTCGGCTAACAGGGCACGAACCAGCTGATTGTTCAGCGCGTGGCCTGTCTTGAACGCACGGAATTCACCGACGATAGCGTGACCGGCGACATAGAGATCACCGAACGCATCGAGAATTTTGTGCTTAACAAACTCGTCCTCATAACGCAGACCATCGGGGTTGAGGACGCGGTATTCATCAAGCACAACGGCATTTTCCATGCTGCCACCTAATGCCAGGTTATTGGCACGCAGATATTCGATGTCGCGCATAAACCCAAAGGTTCTGGCGCGGCTGATATCGCGAACGAAGGCAGAGGAGGAAAAATCCATCACCATATGCTGCTGACTTCTGGCGATCTCAGGGTGATTGAAATCGATCGCGAAATCGACTCTGAAACCCTTGAATGGACGCAGTTCGGCCCACTTATCACCATCTTCAACACGCACCGGGCGCTTAATTCTTAGATATTTCTTTGCTGCGCTTTGCTCCTGAATGCCGACAGATTGCAACAGGAAGACCCATGGGCTGGCGCTGCCATCCATAATGGGGATCTCAGGGGCATCGACTTCGATTGTCGCGTTGTCTATGCCTAAACCTGCCAGGGCGGCAAACAGATGCTCAATCGTTGAGATACGAACACCTTCGTCATTCACAAGCGCCGTACACATGGTCGTCTCACGCACTTGATCCGCCTTGGCGGCAATGGCCACGCTTGGCGTCAAGTCGGTACGAACCAACACGATCCCTGTATTAACTGGCGCGGGTTTGATCGTCAAAGTCACCTTGTTACCGGAATGCAATCCGACACCGGTGGTCTTAACCATTTCTTTAACAGTTCTTTGAAAAATCATTTAGTTACCCGTTATATCACAACCAAAAAGCGTTTATTTCTGCACAGCAAAGCGGCGCACAAAGGCGCAGCAGGTCGGACATGCTAGCATATCTTTGCCAATTCACCAAAATTTACCGACGAAAATCGTCGTACCACATTCAGGTATATGGCGCCGACTAGCAGGCTCCGTCCTGAAACTAGTCAGCTTGCTTACGCAAAAATGCCGGTATATCTAAGTAATCAAGGTCACTCTTAGGCGCGGCGGCCGCGGCTGGTTGTGCTACCTGCACAACATTACCCGCCCCCATTGCCTGTGGGACAGCTTCTTCCACTGGAAGTTCAATCTTGACCTCAGGTGCTGGCATTGGCTCTGGGCGCGGCGCAGGCTTAGAAACCAGTTGAATATCAGGCTTCTTCTCGGCGCCAATACCGGTTGCCACGACGGTTACACGCAGCTCGTCGCTCATCTCTGGATCGATAACCGCACCCACAACCACAGTCGCGTTATCTGACGCATAAGCCTTAACATGGTTACCCACTGTCTCGAACTCTTCGATGCTCATGTCCATACCGGCGGTGATGTTCACCAATACGCCACGGGCACCAGCCAGATCGATATCTTCCAGCAGCGGACTGGCCACTGCAGCTTCGGCCGCTTCTTCGGCGCGATCTTCACCGCTGGCGACGCCTGTACCCATCATGGCATTACCCATCTCAGACATCACAGTCTTAACGTCGGCAAAGTCGACGTTAATCAGACCCGGACGGGTGATCAGCTCGGCAATACCTTGTACCGCGCCGAGTAGCACGTTGTTAGCCGCCGCAAACGCATCTAACAGTGAAGTGCCACGGCCCAGGACCTTGAGCAGCTTCTCGTTAGGAATAGTGATCAGCGAGTCCACATGCTTGGCCAGCATCTCGATACCCTGGTCGGCATAAGCCATACGCTTCTTGCCTTCGAATGGGAACGGCTTGGTCACCACGGCAACAGTCAGGATCCCCTCTTCACGGGCGATCTCGGCAACGACTGGAGCGGCACCTGTACCCGTACCACCACCCATACCGGCGGCGATAAAGATCATGTCCGAGCCCTTGATTGCGCTGCGAATGTTCTCTCTGTCTTCTTCGGCCGCCAGACGGCCGATCTCTGGGTTGGCGCCCGCGCCAAGACCCTTGGTGACATCGCGACCCAACTGAATGGTCGTACCCGCCGCCGACTTACGTAGCGCCTGGGCATCGGTATTGGTTGCAACGAACTCAACACCCTCGATATTGTGTTTCACCATATGCTCGACGGCGTTACCACCACCGCCACCGACGCCGATGACCTTGATCACCGCCTCATCGGAATGACTATCCATGATCTCAAACATGGTCTTTTCTCCGTTTTAGTCTGCGTTATTAACCTTAAAACTCACCCTTAAACCAGCTCTGGACCCGATTCCAAAGACTGGTCACCCCTTGGCGCTCGGGGCGCTCGAACTGTCGCTCAAGCACTCGTCTTGCACCATAATGTAACAACCCAACACCCGTGGAGTAGATGGGCTGGTTCACATATTCAAATAATCCTTTCACCGGCAACGGCTCGGCTACCCTAACTGGCATGCCGAAGGTCGCCTCGGCGACATCTACCGCTCCTTCAATCGATGCGGTACCGCCCGTGAGTACGATACCGGCGGCAACCTGATCTTCCAGGCCGCAGTCACGCAACTCTTTACGCACCAGCTCAAACAGCTCCTGATATCTTGGCTCGACTACCTCGGCCAAGGTATGGCGCGACATGGTACGCGACGGACGTCCACCCACAGATGGCACCTCTATACTGTCTTCGCGGCTCACCATGGCACTTCTGGCGCTGGCGTACTGCACTTTAATCTGCTCAGCATGTGACAGCGGCGTACGGAAGATCTTGGCAATATCGCTGGTCACCTGGTTACCGGCAACAGGCACCACGGCGCAGTGACGCAGGGCGCCATTGGTGTAGATGGTGATATCTGTGGTGCCACCGCCCATATCCACTAGGCAGACGCCGAGATCTTTCTCATCGTCGGTAAGCACAGCATCAGCCGAGGCGATGGCCGAGAACACCAGGTCATCTACCTTCAGGCCACAACGCTCGACGCTCTTGGTAATATTCTTGGCCATGTCGTTGGCGCAGGTGACGATATGCACCTTGGCCTCCATACGCATACCCGACATGCCGATTGGGCTGCGGATACCATCTTGTACGTCGATCGCATACTCTTGCGGCAAGACGTGCAGAATACGTCGCTCGGTCGGGATCTTCACCGAACGCGCGGTGTGGATGACGTTGTCTACGTCTTCCTGAGTCACCTCTTCGTCGTTAATCGACACCATGCCGTTTTCATTCTGACACTGGATATGCTTGCCCGAGATCCCCAGGTATACCGAGGCAACCTGGCAGTCGGCCATCAACTCGGCCTGATCCAGCGCGCGTTGCACACTACGCACGATAGAGTCGAGATCGTTTACCCCGCCCTTATCCATGCCGCGGGAGGGGTGACTGCCGAGACCGACCACACTGATCTCACCATCGGGTAATACCTCACCGATGATCACAGCAACTTTGGACGTTCCTATGTCTAATCCAACGATCAGATTTCTATCTTGATTCTTGGTCATTAATTAACGGCTCTCATCTTGTGCTTCATCCCAACCTACGGCCAATCCGGTATCGTAGCGCAAATCGACTCGGGCAACGGGCTTATCCTGTTTCACCAATGTGGGATACACATGGATAAAGCGCTGCACCCTTGCCATCTTATCTTCCCTTCCCAACTTCAACTCTATGCCGTTGGCCAGCACGGCTAGCCAGGCATGTCTGGGGCTTAACTCTAAACGGGCCAAATCGAACCCGTTGATCTTCAATAACTCACTCACCTGGCGATAGTTAGTCAACACAGACTTCGCCTGATCTTCCGGGCCAACCAGATTAGGCAGTTGGCCTATGCCCTCACGATGGGGCGCCTTAAACACCTGCCCCTGCTCGTTAAGCCAATCTGTCTCGTTCCAGTGGGCGACCGGCGTCTGCTCCACCAGATAGACCTTTAACTTTGCCGGCCACTCGCGCCTCACCGAGGCGTGGTAGACCCAGGGCAGATTTTCCAGCGCCTGCTGTACCTGGTTCACGTCCGCCGAGAAGAAGCTTCTCTGCATCAGATCCTGCAGCGCACTGCGTATCTCGGCGTCACTGGTAAACTGCCTGTCACCCTTGATCGCCACCGCCTCAATTGGCAGGGCATCGGCGTCGTTCAGTACCAGGTGAAGCTTCCAGCCTCCCATGGATAAACCACAGATCACTAGGAACAGAAAAATCAAGCCGAAACACAGGTACCAATCGACCTGTCCCAACCTGCTTTTCCAACCGCTACCTAGCTCTCTTAAGGACACTGCTTATCGCCCTAATGCATCATTAAATGTATAAAAATCAATCAATTCATTACCAGAGGGCAGTCCTAAGGAACCGGCCATTATAACTACCTCACCTCTAGCGTCAAAAGCTTCATCGAGGCCAGGGCAAGATGCCCTCAACCTCATTGGTTTTCCGACTCAAACTGCAAACCGGTGTCGGCCAGCTGACGACTCAGGGTGCCGATATTGCCCGCCCCTTGGGTCAACAGCAGATCGCCCCCTTGCAACACCCCTGGCAGTATCGTCTGTAGCTGCTCGGGCTCTGCCACGAAGATAGGATCTAACTGGCCTCGCTGACGAATCGAGCGGCACAGGGCGCGGCTGTCTGCACCGGGTACCGGCGCCTCTCCGGCGCTATAAACATCGAGCAGTAACAGGCAGTCCACCTGGGCCAGCACCTCGACGAAATCGTCATAGAGATCCCGGGTGCGGCTGTATCTGTGTGGCTGATAGATCATCACCAGACGCTTATCCGGCCAGCCGGAACGCGCCGCCTTGATGGTTGCCGCCACCTCGCTGGGGTGATGACCATAGTCATCGACCAGCATCACCTCGCCAGCAGTGGTGGTGAACTCACCCAGCTGCTGGAAGCGACGACCTATGCCCTGGAACTCATCCAATGCACGGATGATCGCCTCATCTTCAATCTCATCTTCCGTCGCCACGGCTATAGCCGCCAAGGCATTGAGCACATTGTGACGACCCGGCAGATTAACCCGCAGGTCGAGATCAGCCATCCCTTCACGGCGCACCGTAAAGCGTGAGCTATACCCCTGCTGCTCGAAGTTAAGCGCCTGCACGTCGGCATCTTCGCTGAACCCATAGGTCACCACCTTGCGGCCGATGCGGGGCAGTATCTCTCTCACCACAGGGTCGTCGATACAGGCCACGGCCACGCCGTAGAACGGCAGGTTATGCAGGAAATCGACGAAGGTGGATTTCAGCTTCTCGAAATCCCCCTCATAGGTATCCATATGGTCGGCTTCGATGTTAGTAACCACACTCACCATGGGCTGCAGATGCAGGAAGCTGGCATCGCTCTCGTCGGCCTCGGCAATCAAGTAACGGCTCTTACCCAAGCGGGCATTGGTGCCGGCACTGTTAAGCAGGCCGCCGATCACGAAGGTCGGGTCCCGCTCGGCCTGACCATAGACGCTGGCGATCAGACTGGTAGTGGTCGTCTTGCCATGGGTACCGGCCACCGCCACACCGTGGCGATAACGCATCAGCTCGGCCAGCATCTCTGCCCGGCGAACGATGGGAATGCGTCGCTCCTGTGCCGCTAAAATCTCTGGGTTACTGGCATCGATGGCCGTAGAGACCACCACCACATCGGCGCCCTCGACCTGATCGGCGCTGTGACCGATGAAGATCGCCGCACCGAGGCGCTTAAGGCGCGCCGTCACGGCATTCTCGGCGATGTCGGAACCGCTAAGACGATAACCTTCGTTTACCAAGACCTCAGCAATACCGCCCATACCCGCGCCGCCAATCCCCACAAAGTGGATCCGCTTAACGCGACGCATCTCTGGAATAATGGTTCTTAATTGGGCGTACTTCTCTTCGGTTTTAATCATCTTTTTCCTTACTTGCCAGCGCGATACACACGGCGGCGACCCGCTCTGTGGCATCTAATACGGCAACACTCTTGGCCAGCTGCCCCATCTCGATGAGGGCCTTACGGTCTGACGCCAAGATCTGCAACTTGCTGATCAACTTCTCACTATCTAATACTGTCTGCGGCAGCAAAAATGCGCCGCCCGCTTCCACCAAGACCTGGGCGTTCTTGGTCTGGTGATCGTCTACCGCATGGGGGTAAGGCACCAAGAGACTCGGTAGGCCCACCGCCGCTACCTCTGACACCGTCAGGGCGCCCGCACGGCACAGAATCACATCGGCCCAGCGATAGGCCGCTTCCATATCATCGATAAACTCGGCCACCTTGACGCTGCCGGATTGCCCCAGCTGCAGGTATTCCGCCTCCACCTGCGCCTGATTGCCCTTGCCCACCTGATGCCATACCGTCATCGAATGGTGCTGGGCCACCGCCGCCGTCACGCTCGGCATCAGGTCGTTGAACACCTTGGCACCCAAGCTGCCGCCGACCACCAACACCCTAAGGGCATCGTCCGGAACGATTGGCTGCTCGCTGCGCCCCAGAGCAATCAGCTCGCTACGAATCGGGTTACCCACCACCTCGGCATTGCCCTCGAAGGTATTCTCGAAGGCGCATAGCACACGGCTGGCGATACGCGACAACAGCTTATTGGTCATGCCTGGGATGGCGTTTTGCTCATGAAGCACCAAGGGAATACCACTTAGCTTGGCGGCAACCCCACCCGGGCCACTGGCAAAACCGCCCATGCCCAGCACCACATCGGGTTTAAACTCTTTGATCACCTCACGCGCCTGCATGATGGAACGCAAAATCTTAAAGGGCGCCGCGAGCTTACGTATAAGGCCGTTGCCACGCACCCCCTTGATGTCGATGAAATCGATATCGAAACCATGTTGAGGCACCAGACGCGCCTCCATACGATCGGCGGTGCCCAGCCAGCGTACCTGCCAGCCCTGTTTGGCTAACGCTTTGGCCACGGCTAGCGCCGGGAACACGTGTCCGCCCGTGCCACCTGCCATGATCAAAATACGTTTCTCTAGCGCCATCTACTTCACCTTGCCTTGTACTGCCTGGATCAGGCTTAATCTTCTCTCATGATCGATACGGATCAATATCATTGCCGCTGCCGTCATCACCCACAGGCTACTGCCGCCATAACTGATAAAGGGCAATGTCAGCCCCTTGGTGGGCAACATGCCTATGCTGGCGCCCACGTTGACCACAGTCTGGAAACAGATCCAGATGCCGATGCCATAGGCCAGATAGCCCTCGAAGGCCCGATCGCCAAGCAGACACAGGTTACCCAGCTTTATCGCTCTCAGGGCGACAAACAGCAGTACCGACAACACGGCGATGATGCCGAGAAATCCTAGCTCTTCGCCGATCACGGCAAAGATAAAATCCGTGTGGGCCTCGGGCAGGTACTCCAGCTTCTGAATGCTGTTGCCCAAGCCCTGTCCCAGCCAATCGCCGCGGCCATAGGCCATCAAGGATTGGGTCAGCTGATAACCGCTACCGAAGGGATCCTGCCAAGGATCCAGAAACGAGGTCACCCGTCGCATACGGTAAGGTTCCAGCAATACCAGGCCGACGAAGGCCATGGCTCCGGTCAAGATCAGCGCGAAGAAATCGAGTAATCTTGCACCGGCTAAAAACAATAAACCGACGGTGCCGACAAACAGCACCACCACGGTACCGAGATCCGGCTGTAGCAAAATCAGAAAGGCATACACGGCAAATACGGCAATCGGCTTATAGAAGCCCTTGGCGTTTTCCCGCACCTCCTGATGTCGCCGCACCAGATAACCCGCCATATAGATGGCAAAGGCAAACTTGGCGATCTCGGCCACCTGAATACGAATCGGCCCCACCGATAACCAACGGGTCGCCCCGTTTACCGTGGTGCCCACGATCGGCACTGCTACCAACATGATGCCGACGACCAGCAGCAAGATAGGACTCAGCTGCTGCCAGCTGTGCATCTCTATCTGCAACACCACGGCGGCGATCAGGGCGCACCCCATCAGGTAGGCCACATGGCGCCACACGAAGTGGTAGGGGTTGCCCGTCAAACTCGTGGCCTCCGGCATAGAGGCCGACATCACCATGATGAAGCCGAAGCTTATCAGGGAGATGATCGCAAACAGCAAGGCTCTGTCATAGAGCTGCATGCCCGGCGCTTCGCGTTGACTAAACAGGTTCGGCAGCGACCAGCTAAGGGAGCTACCAAACAGGCTTAGTTGACGCTCGTCGCTACGCATGCATCACCTCTTGGGCCAAGGTATTCACCTGGGCACGAAAATCATCGCCCCTGGCCATGAAGTTGGCGTACATATCCAAACTGGCACAGGCAGGCGAGAGCAGGACCAGATCGCCCGGCTTAGCCAGCTGAGCCGCCTGAGCGACCGCCTCTTGCATCGACTCGACGCGAATAGCACCGTCGAACTGCTCGGCAATTTTGTCGCCATCCTGCCCCAGGGTGATCACCTGACCGACGCCCAGCAGTGCGCCGCGTAGCGCCGAGAAATCGGCGCCCTTGCCGTCACCACCGGCGATTAAAATAATCTGACCCTCATGGTCGCTCAGCCCCTGCAGGGCCGCTATGGTGGCGCCCACATTGGTCGCCTTGGAATCGTTCACATAGCTCACGCCCTGATGCTTACCCACGAGCTCACATCTATGGGCCAGCCCCTTGAACTGTTTCGCCACCTCGACCATGGCTGCCTTATCGACACCGGCGCTATCGCCCAGAGCCATAGCAACCAGCAAGTTGGCCAGGTTGTGACTGCCCACCAGTGAAACCTGATCGCCGGCAACATATTCTGTCGTGCCATGCACTAGGACACCGTGGTTAACGCCCCACTCATCCCCCTCGGGCAGCGAGAGGCCAAAGCTATTCTGGTTCATAGGCTCATTCGGGCGGGTCAGCAGATCGTCTCGGTTGTAGATTGCCAGCTTGGTCTGGTCATACAAACGCAGCTTAGCCTGACGATAACTCTCGAGATCCGAATACCTGTCCATGTGATCTTCACTGATGTTGAGGCAGGTGGCGCTGATGCAGTTGAGGCTGGATGTGGTCTCCAGCTGGAAGCTAGATAACTCCAGCACAAACAGCTCATGGTCACCATCGAGTAGGTCAAGCACGGGCACGCCGATATTGCCGCCCACTGCCACCTTGAGGCCCGCCTTGGCGGCCATCTCACCCACCAGCGTGGTCACGGTCGACTTACCGTTAGAGCCCGTGATGCCGATGACGCAGGCGGGGCGATCTGCCAGCGCTCTGGCAAACAGCTCGACATCGCCGACGATATCTATGCCCATATCCACCGCGGCGCGCACCTCGGCGGTATCCAGCGGGATCCCGGGGCTGACGACGATCTGGCTAGCCTGTACCAGGTAGCGGCAATCAAAACCGCCTGTGAGCAGTAGCACCTCGGGAAACTCCTGACTCAGGGTCTCACGACCCGGCGGATTCTCGCGGCTATCCATCACCAGTGGCGTGATCCCCTGCTTAATGAGATAACGCACCACAGAGAGCCCTGTGGCCCCCAATCCTAATACTATGTGCGTGTACTGACTCGCCATGGCGTCTTACCTTAACTTTAAAGTTGCTAAGCCTAGCAACACCAGGAAGAGGGAGATGATCCAGAAACGCACGATCACCCTGGGCTCGGGCCAACCTTTGAGCTCGTAGTGGTGATGGATAGGTGCCATCCTGAAGATACGTTGACCGCGCAGCTTATAGGAGCCGACCTGCAGGATCACAGAAACCGTCTCCATCACGAATACGCCACCCATGATCACCAAGAGGATCTCCTGACGCACCAACACGGCGATGGTGCCCAGTGCCGCGCCCAGAGAGAGCGAGCCCACGTCACCCATGAAGACCTGGGCCGGATAGGTGTTGAACCACAAAAAGCCCAATCCCGCACCGACGATGGCGGTGCAGACAATCACCAGCTCGCCCGAGCCAGGCAGATAGGGGATATGCAGGTAGTTGGCAAACTGCACGTGACCAGACAGATAGGCGATCAGCGCAAAAGCAGCCGCCACCATCACGGTCGGCATAATCGCCAGACCATCCAGACCATCGGTCAGGTTCACCGCATTGCTCGAGCCCACTATGGTGAAGTAGGCCAGCAGGATGAAGAAGGCGCCCAGCTGTGGCATCACATCCTTAAAGAAGGGCAGGACCAATTGGGTTTCGCCTTCACTGCCCGCCGAGGCATACAGATAGAAGGCGATGGCCAAGGCTGCCAGGGACTGCAAGATATACTTCCAGCGCGCGATAAGTCCCTTGGTGTCCTTGCGCACCACCTTGCGATAATCGTCGATGAAGCCGATCAGGCCAAAGGCGCCCAGCACGAAGAGCATGACCCACACGTAGCGGCTACCCAGATCGCCCCATAGCAATACGCTGATGAAGACGCCGGCCAAGATCAACAGGCCACCCATGGTCGGTGTGCCGCGCTTGGCAAAATGCGACTCGGGTCCTTCGTTACGGACCACCTGACCTATCTGCAGCAGTTGCAGACGCTCGATCATCTTAGGTCCCCACCACAGGCTAAACACCATGGCGGTCAACAGCCCCAGGATCGCCCTGAAGGTCACATATGAGAAAACGTTAAACCCGGTATAAAACTGGGTTAGATACTCAGCCAGATAAACCAGCATTAAAACAACTCCTTGCGCTCAAAGGCGGCAATGAGGGCCTCGACAACCCGCTCCATTCTGGCGCTTCGAGACCCCTTAACTAACACAGTCACCTTGCCGGCTAACTGGTTAAAATAACTAACTAAATCAACAACCAATGCATCTAAGTCGGTAAAATGCTTGCCGGCGAAAGCCTCGCTACTCGCCCGACTCAACTCTCCCAGTGAATACAAGGCATCGATCCCCTGCTGCTTGGCCTTCTCGCCCAGCTGCCGATGTAAAAGGGACGCATTGTCACCTAATTCGCCTAAATCGCCCAGCACTAAACAGCGATTTCCTTCAATTTCTTGAAGCCAGTCGATTGCCGCCCCCACCGAGGCCGGATTGGCGTTATAGGTGTCGTCTATCAGCAAGAAACGCCCCAGACGTGTCGGCTGCATACGCCCCTTCACGGGTTGTAACCGCATAAGGCCTTGAACTATCTCATCCAGCGACAATCCCAGCGCCAGACAGATGCTGGTCGCCGCCAGGGCGTTACTTACCTGATGACGGCCCGACAACGGCAGGCTGACGGTACGCTGCTCATCCCGATACGCGATTCGAAAGCGATAACAGCCCAAAGCGTCGGCGCTGAGCTCATCGGCGCTGACATCTGCAGGATTCCCCTGGGATGAAAAACTCAACTGGGTATGACTAGCGGCCGCGCGGCGCATCACATCGGCAAATGCGTCGTCGGCATTGATCACGGCGACGCCATCCTTAGCCAGGTGGAGGAAGATCTCAGACTTGGCCTTAGCCACGCCTTCGAGCGAGCCAAAACCCTCTAAATGCGCCGAGGCGACATTATTAACCATCGCCACATCGGGTTGCACTAAAGATGAAGTGTAATTAATCTCGCCGAGATGATTGGCACCCAGTTCGAACACGCCATATTCGTGTTGCGGCTCGAGGCGCAGCAGGGTCAACGGCACACCCACTTCGTTGTTGAAGTTGCCCGCGGTATAGAGCACCTGATGCTGGGTCGACAATATGGTCGCCACCATCTCCTTGACGCTGGTCTTGCCGTTAGAGCCGGTCAGGGCCACGCTCTTGGGCGCGACGCACTGCTTCACATGGGCACCAATCTGGCCCATGGCTTTCTGGCTGTTAGCCACTATGAGTTGCGGCGCGGCAATCGGCAGTTCACGCTCCACCAACAGAGCACTGGCGCCATCCATCACCGCCTTGGCGGCAAAATCGTGGGCATCGAAACGTTCACCTTTTAAGGCGACAAACAGGGTCTGTGCATCCACCACCCGGCTATCGCTCGATACCTTGCTGACGCTTAAATCATCGCCGATATGCTTGGCATTCAAAACCTTGGCGAGCTCTGACAGTTTAAGTGGGATCATTTGCCGCCCCTCGCAATTGCAGCCGCCAGGGCGCGTTCATCATAATCCAGGCGCTTGCCGGCGATCTCCTGATAGGTCTCATGGCCCTTACCGGCCAGCAAAATGAGGTCGCCACTGGAGGCCAGGGTCACCACCTCGCGGATCGCCTGTTGTCTATCGACCTGGGTCAGGGCGATCTGCGGCTTGTTGAGTCCGGCCAATACATCTTGAATGATCGCCATGGGATCTTCGCTGCGAGCATTGTCGCTGGTCACCATGACGCAGTCGGCATTCTCCTCGGCGGCGCGGGCCATCAAGGGCCGCTTGCCCTTATCACGATCGCCACCACAGCCAAAGACGCACCACAGCTTGCCGCGGCAGTGACCACGCAGGGCTCTTAGTGCCTGCTCTATGGCGTCCGGCGTATGGGCGTAATCCACCACCAGGGTAACCCCTTCTGATGTAGTGAAACGCTCCATGCGCCCCGCCACAGGCTTGAGGCTGGACACCTGAGTCAACAGCTGCGCCATGGCGTAGCCGCTCAGGTAAAGAGCCCCCAAGGCCGCCACCAGGTTAGACAGGTTAAAGATACCCAGCAGGGGCGAGTCGATCTTCGCCTCGCCCTCGGGCCAGACTAAGGTCGCGCTGACGCCCTGGCTATGCTGCTTCACCTCTTTGGTATAGATAGCGGCGCCTTCCTGGCCTTGAATGCTAAAGCCCACCAAGCCCTTGCAGCGCTTATCCTGGATCCACTGACGCCCAACAGGATCGTCGAGGTTGATCAGGCCATGGCTCAAGGAGCTAAATCTAAACAGGCGCTGCTTGGCCGCGCCATAGGCATCCATAGAACCGTGGTAATCCAGATGATCCCGACTCAGGTTGGTAAACACGGCCACATCGAAAGGCACGGCGTCTACGCGTCCCTGTACCAGGCCATGGCTGGACACCTCCATGGCGCACACATTCGTGCCCTGGCGGTCAAAATCTTCTAGCTGGCGCATCACGGTAATGGGATCCGCCGTGGTGTTACCGCTGTCGATCAGCTGGCCCCACAGGCCATTACCTAGGGTGCCCATGACGGCTGCCGGCTTGCCCAGACCGTCGCTTAGCTGAGCAATCAACTGGGTCACGGATGTCTTACCATTGGTGCCGGTTACGCCGATCAGCTTGATCCTGTCCCTTCCCAGCACATAGAGCTGAGAGGCGAGCGCCGACAGCTGACGCTGCAGCTGAAAGAAATAGATACGCAGGCCATTGTCCTGGCTCACCTTGCCATGCTCTGCCGGATCGTCGGTATGAATAAGTGCCGCTACGGCTCCTTGCGACAGGGCGGTATCGACATAATCTCTGCCATCGACCCTGTGACCGGGCACGGCAACAAACACGCTGCCCTGGCCTATCTCGCGGCTATCCAGCGTAAGATGGCTGAGGGACTCACCACCGGCATAATGAAACCAGGGGGCTAGGAGATCGCATAGCTGCATTATTCGCCCCTCCTGACATTACCGGCCAATTGAACTTTTTCTCGAGCGCTGATCGGCTCAACATTTAACATCTGTAGTGCCCCTGACATCACTTTGGCAAACACGGGAGCGGCCACATCGCCGCCATAATAACGATCGCCCTTGGGCTCATTGACTACCACCACCATGGCGAGTCTCGGATTGTGTACGGGCGCGACCCCGGCAAACAGGGCGACATAATCCTCACCATAGCCACCGGCCACGGCCTTACGGGCAGTACCCGTCTTACCCGCAACCGGGTAACCGTCGATATGGGCCTTCTTGGCGGTGCCGCCAGGCTCTGTCACCCCGATCAACATCTGCATCACGCTGCGGGCCACCTCGGGTGAGATCACCTGCTCGCCCTCTGGCTCCTTCTTCAGCTTGAGTATCGATGAAGGATAGAGCACGCCGCCGCTACCCAGCATCGCGTACATGCGGGCGATCTGCAGTGGTGTTACGGTCAGGGCATAACCGAAGGAGAGAGTTGCCCGCTCAAAATCGGACCAGCGACGACGGTCATGGATAAGACCGGCGCTCTCGCCCGGCAGGTTGATGCCAGAATAGTTGCCCAGCCCCATGGCTTGGTAGTAACCCAGCAGCTCCTGTACCGGCATAGACAAGGCAATCTGTGTCATCCCCACGTTACTGGAATGCACCAAGACGTCAGCCAGTGACATGTCGCCATAGTTGCGGCCGTCGCGCACTATCTTGCCGCCGATACGCACGCGGCCCGGATGTGTCTTGAAGATCTGATCTTCCTTGATGGTGCCGGCCTCGAGCGCCGCGGCGACCACGAAGGGCTTGATGGTGGAACCCGGCTCATAGGCGTCAGTCAGGGCGCGGTTACGCATGCGATAGCTTTGCAGGTTATCGCGGGAGTTAGGGTTGTAGCTGGGGGTATTCGCCATGGCCAGCACCTCGCCGGTGTGCACGTCGAGCACCACGATAGAGGCCGAGGTAGCCTGGTTGATCTCGGTCGCACGCTTAATCTCACGATAGGCCAGCTGCTGAATGCGCTGATCGATACTGAGCACCAGATCGTTAGAGCTCTCGCCGGTCTGCACCGTGTCCAGACGCTCCACCACGTGGCCGTCGCGGGACTTACGCACCTTGTGCTTGGTGGGCGTACCCGTGAGCCAGTCGTTATAGGTACTCTCGATCCCTTCGATACCCACGTCATCGATATTGGTCAGGCCCACCAGCTGGGCGCTGATCTCACTGGTGGGATAGTAGCGGCGCGACTCTGCCTTAAGGTAGACGCCGGGTAGCTTAAGCTGCTTGATATACTCGGCCACCGCAGGTGTAACCTGACGCTTTAAGTAGGTAAATCGTTTCTTGGGGTTAGTCTGCACCCGCGCCAGGATCTCCTCCTTGGGCTCGTGCAGTACGTCGGCCAGCGCCTGCCAGCGACGCATATCGGCGAAGCCGTTACGATCGTGCACCACCTTAGGATCGGCGTAGACCGCCTTGACCGGCACGCTCACCGCCAGCATCTCACCGTTGCGATCGGTGATCATGCCACGGTGCACCTCGTTACTCGTGGTACGCAGGGTGCGCATGTCACTCTCGTGACGCAGTTTTTCCGGCTCGATGATCTGAATATAGGCGGCGCGGCCCACCAGGCTGGTAAACAGCAGACACACGAAACCGACCACGACGTAGAGACGCCAGTGGATCAGCTGTGGTTTCTGTTTACGTTTCGCCTGCTTGCTCATGGTACTCTCACCACCACTTCTTCGTTGGGTAACGGCCGCTTCATCTCCAGCTCTTTCGTGGCAATCCGTGTCACCCTGCTATGTTCCGACTGCGACTGCTCTTCCAGCAACAGGTTGCGCCATTCGATATCCAAGCGGTCACGCTCCTGCAGCAACTGATCCCACTGGCTGGTGTACTTGCGACTGGAATGGCTGGTGTAAACCACCAAAATGGCATTCGCAATCACAATAAAAGCCATCAATAGCACCCACTTATGGTGCCAAAGATCGAGTAATACGATACGAGTCAGGTTAAGTTGTGACTTACTCACTAGCGTTCCCCTAGTCTCTTACGTCTGCTCGACAGGATTAGTAGTCTAATCGCTCGGCAACCCGCAACACTGAGCTACGCGCCCTGGCATTGCGGTCAATTTCCTCGGCCGACGGCTTAATCGCCTTACCCACGGCCTTGAGTAATCGTGTCTTATTTATTTCGGCTTCGGTCAGCGGTAACCCGTGGGGCACAGACTCACCTTGGCTATGGCGGCGAATAAAACGCTTCACCATACGGTCTTCCAGCGAATGGAAGCTGATCACCGACAGACGTCCCTGGGGCGCCAAAACGGTAACCGCCCCTTCCAGCGCCTGATCGATCTGCTCCAGCTCGCTGTTGATATAGATACGGATCGCCTGAAACACGCGTGTCGCCGGATGCTTATTGCGCTCCTTGCTCTTGCTCACCCGAGCGATCAGATCCGCCAGCTCCTTGGTTCGCAAGAAAGGCGCCTTGTCTCGGTCGGCGGCGATACAACGGGCGATATGGCGGGCGTTCTTCTCCTCGCCATAGGTCTTAAATACCCAGGCCATATCTTCTATCTCGGCGCGAGCCAGCCACTCGGCAGCGGTCTCCCCCTGGGAGTTGTCCATGCGCATGTCCAGCGGACCGTCACGCAGGAAGCTAAAGCCGCGCTCGGCATCGTCTAGCTGAGGGGAGGAGACGCCAAAATCGAACAGAATGCCGTCGATCTTGCCTCTGAGGCCGAGATCATCGACATATTGGGCCAGCTGGCCAAAACCACCATGAACAATTGAGAAACGCGCATCATCGGCAAATTGCTCTGCGGCGGCGATCGCCTGAGGATCGCGGTCGATGGCAACCAGGCGACCATTAGGGCCCAATTGCTTGAGCACTTCGCGAGAGTGTCCGCCGCGGCCGAAGGTGCCATCGATATAGATGCCCTCTGGCTTGATGTTGAGTCCGGCTACCGTTTCCGTCAGCAGCACGGATAAATGCGCAAATTCTTGAGTCATCGCTCTCTTCTTTAACTTATGGTTATTCTCTTATCACAAAGAGAAGTCCGCCAAACGCTCACTATTGGCAAAGGCATCGCTTTGAATCGTTTCACGGCTAAGTTCAATCTGTTGCTGCCAGGCCGCCTCATCCCACAGCTCAAACTTGTTCAATTGCCCCACCAGCATGGCATGCTTGTCCAGATTGGCATATTGGCGTAGCGGTGGGGGCAGTAGCAGGCGACCATTGCTGTCTAACTCGCACTCATGGGCATAACCGAGTAACAAACGCTTCATGGCGCGTTCCGGGCCCTGGGTATCTGACAGCAGTAACAGCTTGGCTTCTATCGCTTTCCAAGCCTCGAGTGGATAGATGAGCAAACAGGCGGCATCGAAATCGACCGTGATCACCAGCTGGCTGTTAAAATCGACGTGCAGGCGCTCGCGGTATCGCTTTGGGATCGCGATCCGGCCTTTGGCGTCAAGATTAATAGCACTCGCTCCACGAAACACGTTAGCTCGTCCTTGTTTTTCTGGTTAATAGATCCACAAATATCCACAATTTCCCACAAATGCTAAGTTTAGAGATAGTGTGCAAGCATTGTCAAGGGATGCCACCATTTATAAAGCCAGTATTCAAGCGGGTTCGCAGCCAGTTTGTAAATTTGTAACTACAGTCAAACCAGGGACAATTTGTGGGGATTTCAGGGTCAAATATGTTGAAAAAACAAACAGAAGTGGAGGGCCTACAGGCTTTGGTGGATCGAAAAGTGGATCGCCGTCCCAAATTGAGGCCATGATCTGTGGGATCGACGCGAGCAGATGGAACCGACCCGTCTGTTCGGCCCTAAGCAGTTGGAGTCACGCCCATTATGCCTTGCTCAAAGGCAGCTTGATCCCTATGATGGCCAATAAAAACACAAAATCATGCTAACACCCAAACAGAGCCGCTGGCTTCGAAAATCACACAAATGGTTGACCCTGTTTCTGGGGGCACAACTCCTCATCTGGTTAATGTCCGGCCTTTATATGGTGATCATGGATATTGACTATATCCATGGCGATCATCTCGTTGACGAGTCCAGGCTCACGCTTGACGCTAGTCAGCTAACCATATCGCCCGAGACGATCCTCTCACGCTATCCCGAGGCCAATAGACTAGAGCTACTCCCTACAGCCCTAGGCCCTGTCTATAAACTCAGGCTAGACGGAAAACCTCTCTATCTCTCGGGTCGAGATGGCAAGCCGCTCGAGTCGCTAAGCCAGCAGGATGCGATGCAGGTTGCCCGCCTGCTCCATCCCGGCGACCTATCAAACGCCAGCAGTGAGTTGTTAACCGAGTCGGCACCGGCCGAGATCGATGGGCGTCGCCTGCCCCTGTGGCAGATAAACCTTAACGATGCCTTCGACTCGCGCCTCTACATCTCGGCCAGCAGCGGCGAGTTGGTGGCCAAGCGCCATGACTTCTGGCGCCTGTTCGATTTCATGTGGATGCTGCACATCATGGACTATGACACTAGGGAAGATGTGCACAATCCGCTACTGACCGGCTTTAGTCTGCTCGCGCTACTGACGGCGCTTTCCGGCGCCCTGCTACTACTCATCGCCTTTAAACGGGGCGAGGAGGAGCCAGCATGAGACTTAGTATGATTAGCGCAAGAAGTTTACATCGCATCCTGGGACTCATAGTCGGCATACAGCTGATCATCTGGACCCTGACCGGCCTGGCATTTAACCTGATCGATGACCAGCTGTTAGATGCCAATTCCATGCGCGCCAAGCCTGGTAACCAAGCGCAAAACAGCGTCAGGTTACTTCAGCCGACGGTGACGCTAGCAGAAATTACAAACCAACTGACAAGCAATAATGCTGAGCAATTAAGCCTTCAGCGTGTCGAGCTCGCCACGCTACTGGAGCGCCCTGTCTATCGCCTGAGGACGAGCGCCGGCACCCTCGCCTTTTGGGGCGATACCGGCGAGGCGGTGAACTTGAATAACGAGCAGCTGATACGGCTCGCCCGGCAGAGTTATTTAGGGGAAGCTAGGCTCTCCTCGCCCATTGTCGATAAAGAAGCAGCGCAGCGCTATGGCGGCAACCCGGCCTTCTACCGCTTCGATATCCAGGATGAGCATGACACACAGATCTTCATCGATGGCCAGAGCGGTCAGGTCAAGGGCCACGAAAACCAGGGCTCGCGATTCAAGCAGCTGCTCTTCATGCTGCACTTTATCGACTATTTCCCGAATAATGGCGTGAGCTTCAACCACCTGGCGACCCAGCTGATTGCCTTCGCCGCCCTGCTACTCGGCCTAAGCGGCACCTGGGTGCTAATGCGCAAACTGGCCGCCGGTGACTATTTCAGCTGGCAGACAAGTAAAAGCACAGAAAAGGGAGAGCGGCAGCTAACCTTGCTCTCACCGGACGGCGAACCGCTCGAAAGCCTCATTCTGGCGCCGGGCAATCTGCTGGACAATCTTAACCACGACAGAACCCGCGTCCCCAGCCAGTGTGGCGGTGGCGGTCAGTGCGGCATGTGCCGTGTCCGATTCCTAGAGCAGGCGCCGCAGGCGACCGTCGAAGAGCAAGCCCGCCTCAAGCAGGAACATTTGGCCCAGGGCATTCGCCTCAGCTGTCAGCATAATTGCCACCAGGGCAATATCGCGCTCACCAGCCGCGCGCAGCTAAGGTTCTGGCAGAAGGCACAAAGTGATGCCGAGCAGGCAGTGATTCCGGCTAAGGCCTCCTCGTAAGCGAAGGCAGCCTCTTGATCGAAAGCTGCCCTCCTGAACGAAACCGCCACTTTGAACGAATATAGCGAACAGGATGTCTAAATTTTAAGCAGAAGCAGCCGATAAATAGGTTAGAGGAGTTATACCCAACCTAAAAAGGAGGAGAGATGGTTGCCCTAGATAGCCTGTACGCCATGTTAGCCAGACCGGTACAACGCGTGGTAACACGTAAGCGCGTGGTGGATCAGACTGAGCACATAGATGCCATCCACGCCGACAGTCATGAGGCGCCCCAGTCGCAGCTGCCGCCCCATCTGGAACGTCGTCGCCAGACCGACAGGCGCATCAACCCCAGACCCGGGCGCGACGATCGACGCGGCCAGGCGAGACGCCAACAGGCGCAGAAACAGGCCGAAGAAGAGGCAGAAAAAGAAGCATTGGACTCACCACTGCCCCGTATCGATATCGACGTCTAACATCGACTGCTAATATTAACGCCTAATATCAGTGTCTGGCGATTAGCCCACAGATTCGCTGGTCACCTGAGCAACCGCGCGCTTCCACCCAAGATACAAGACTTCACGTTCGTCGTCGGCTATGGCTGGCTTAAAGCAGCGCTCCACGCCCGCCTTGTGTTTCAATTCGGCCGTCGATTGCCAGAAGCCTACCGCGAGTCCCGCCAGGAAGGCTGCCCCCATGGCCGTGGTTTCAGTCACCTTAGGTCGCTGCACCTCGACGTCGGTAATATCCGCCTGGAACTGCATCAGAAAATCGTTGGCGACCGCGCCACCATCCACCTTCAGTTGTTTCAGCTGCACGCCACTGTCTTTGGTCATGGCATCGAGCAGATCCCGGCTTTGATAAGCAATCGCCTCGAGGGCGGCGCGGATGATATGGTTGCGATTCGCTCCCCTGGATAGGCCGACCAAGGCGCCGCGAGCACTGGCATCCCAGTAAGGCGCCCCGAGCCCCACGAAGGCCGGCACCAGATACACGCCGTTGTTGTCGCTGACCTTAAGGGCAAAATATTCCGTGTCCTGAGCATCGCGGATCAGCCCCAGCTCATCGCGCAGCCACTGAATGGTGGCGCCGCCCATGAATACCGAGCCCTCCAGGGCATAGTTAACTTCGCCCTTTGGTCCCACGGCTATGGTGGTCAACAGGCCATGGTTAGATTGCACCGCCTGCAGACCTGTGTTCATCAACAGGAAACAGCCTGTGCCATAGGTGTTCTTTGCCATCCCCTCGTCGATACACAGCTGACCGAAGAGGGCCGATTGCTGATCTCCCGCCATGCCGGCCACGGGGATTTCGCCCCCCTCCCCGGCGATGCGGGTCTTGCCATACACGGCGCAGGAGGGCTTCACCTCGGGCAGGATACTCGCGGGAATATCCAGCGCCTCGAGCAGCACGGGATCCCAGGCCTGTTGGTGAATGTTGTACAGCATGGTGCGTGAAGCATTGGTAGGGTCGGTCACATGCACCTTACCCTCGGTAAGTTTCCACACCAGCCAGGTATCTATGGTACCAAACAGCAGGTCACCGGCCTCGGCCTTCTCTCTGGCACCCTCGACATTATCGAGGATCCAACGGATCTTGGTGGCCGAGAAATAGGGGTCTAACACCAAGCCTGTATTCTGCCGTATGTACTCCTCATAGCCCGCCTCCTTCAGGGATTCACACAGGGGTTGGCTGCGGCGACACTGCCAGACGATGGCGTTATAGATGGGTTTACCCGTGCTTTTGTCCCACAGAACAGTGGTTTCACGCTGATTGGTGATGCCGATACTAGCGACCTCGTCGCTGTGGATCCCCGCTCTGGCGAGCGCCTCGATCAGAGTAGAGCTCTGGGAGGCCCAGATCTCCATGGGATCGTGCTCCACCCAACCCGCCTTAGGGTAGATCTGGGAAAACTCTCGCTGGGAGATGGCGACGACATTGGCGTCGTGATCGAAGATGATGGTACGCGAACTGGTCGTGCCCTGATCGAGCGCGATGACATACTTCTGCTGCACGAACGCCTCCGCTACTGCTGGTTAGGCTGGTTCGGATCCAGCTCAGGCTCTGGCTCAGACTCGACTTGCTCGGCGGCCTCTAACTGCTCGTCACAGGCGTGGGCGGGCAGATACCAAAACTCGGCGATCTTACCGTCCTGCACGCGGAAATTACCTATGCTGCACTGGCTGAGTTGCTCACCATCGTTCTCCCAGGTCACACGCTCTACCGTGCTGACATAGTGGGAGGAGTCGATCAACTCGAGTATGGTGGCCTGGGCGCCGGTGAGGGTCTCGAAATAGTCTGTCATGGCGGCGCCAAATTGCGCCTTATCCGAGGTTTCTACTTCTATCTTGCTGCCGGAGATATGCATCCAGCGCACATCGTCCGACACATGAGTCAGCATCTTCTCGACACTGTGCTGGTTATAGGCGTCGATAAACCCTTTCACCACTTGCGTCGCACTCGGGTCGGCGAAGGCCGATATCGGCAGTAATGCTATGCTTGCAGCCAGAAGATAGGGTTTCATGGGACACCTCTTATTGTTGGTTCATCGCGCCTATCGCCCCGCTCTGTTGGCTGTGGGGCAATAGTGGATCGATTAGCGCTAAAAATATGTTGATAATTAGACGAATATAATCCGATGAAGTTCAGATAGCCAACAAATATTCAGATAAAAAAATGCCCCACATAGGTGAGGCATTTTCGTTTAGCTTAACTAGCCATTAAGTTACATCTTGTAGCTTAACTGAGCGCCCAGCAACCAGACATCGCCGCCCGCTTCACCGTTAAAGCTCACCTGAGCCAGGTTCATCAGGTTCATGGTCTCGTTGATCGGCGCATCACCATGGGCCTTGATGTAAGTCACGGCAAAGTCCAGGGTCAGGTTCTTAGAGGCTTGATAGCCAGCGCCCGCGCTGAACCACAGACGGTCTGAATCAGGGATAGTGATGGTGCGATACTCATCTTCTACCGCCGTCTTATCCAGCGCCACACCGCCACGTACCAACCACTTATCGCTTAGCTGATAGCTGGTGCCCAAGGCGAAACGCCAGTTGTCTTTAAAGTTCTCAACCTTCACCAGGTCTGACTCCAGGCCGCCAACAGGCTTCTGCTCACCAGGGAAGTATGCCACCAGTTGATCGAACACGCTCCACTGGGTCCAGTTGACGCTGGCATGCATTGCCCAGTTGTCGGTGAGCTGATGGTAAGAGGCCAGTTCGGCGAAGGCTGGCAGTTCGAGCGGCATATAACCCTCGATCTCCACATCCTGACCACCGTTGTAGATCAGGCCAGAGGCATGACCGTCGAGTTCCAGCTCGACGCCACTGTGATAGGCCAG
This sequence comes from Shewanella sp. KCT, assembly GCF_007636505.1. Lineage (NCBI taxonomy): Bacteria > Pseudomonadati > Pseudomonadota > Gammaproteobacteria > Alteromonadales > Shewanellaceae > Shewanella > Shewanella sp. KCT. The sequence goes on along the minus strand of NZ_LVDJ01000005.1, from coordinate 319,150 downwards.
ACCGATACGGTGCGCCGGGTTGATCTGCCAGCTGGCACCCAGCTGCCAACCATAGCCAATATCATCCCCTTCCATCGATTTCAGGCTGGTGCCGCCCGGTGGCAGTGCTGCTGCGACTTCGGCAGGCAGGGTAGGAATCGCCTTGATACCGTCTACCCAAGCCGGCGTCGAGGCGCCAATCTTACCTTCGCCATAGACGATACGCAGACCCGCACCGACAGAAACGGCCTCAGACACCTTGTAAGCCAGGTTTGGATTGAACTCCACAGTGGTCACCGAGGTTTCTTTTCCAAAGATAGCGGTAGGATGGGTGCTCGGCACTTCAGTCGCCAGACCATAGTTAGAGTTAACCGCTAAACCCCAGGTCCACTGGTCGTTAAGCTGGTTAGAGTAGTAGAAGTTAGGCACCAGGGCGTCGTCAGCCACATCCAGGGCATCGGCGTTCATGGTCACCCCCTGAGGCCCCAATACAGGTGAAGCCAGCGTCACGTCGCCCTCTACGTCGACATTTGGCATCACATAGATACCACCCAGCGACAGCTGACGTCCCTCGAGGTAGGTCAACATAGCAGGGTTGCGCGCCTGAGCGGCAGCATTGTCGGCCATGGCCGCCTCACCCGCAAAGGCACGGCCTAGACCCGTGGCAGAATATTCGGCAAGTTGAAATCCAGCGGCCTGAACTTGAGATAGCGGCGTGGCGATGGCAGCAACTACAGCTAAAGATAAAATATGCTTCTTCATCATGGCTCTCTTGTTATTATGACAACCTAGAGCAAAGGCTCCAGATATTGAGTGAGCCGCAGTCTACTGATGCAGAATATCTTTACAAGCAAATTATGAATTTAAGCGAATAATGCTGGCCATAGCGCCTAAATAGCATACAAAAACCAGCTAAAACCGACTTTTAAACGTCAACTAAAGTACAAAAATGTGATCCACGTTCACTTAATGAGATTTATAAAAATCAGCAGACACAGACAAATCACCACAATATCAAACAATTAAACTGAAAACATTCAATTAACACCTGTACGCCTGAAAACCACAAAACCACCAGCATAAATCACTAGCTCGTTGCACATCTGGCTAGCCAACGGCTAGAAACCACAATAAACAACTGAAAAATATAGACTTAACAAGATTCAGCGCCGCTAATGTAAACAAAAAGCCGACCACAGCAAACTGCGATCGGCTCTATTCGATAACCCTAAGGTACAGATGTACGCCTAATTTCTAGTGCGCCAAACTCCTAAAGCGCCTAATCCCTAAAACATGTATCGGGCGCAATGAGTTAGGCCTTCTTAGCATTAGGTGCGCCAGCTGGGGATCTCGGCTTCATAAGCCGCTATCGCCTCGCCGTAACCCAGGCTGATGCCTATGGCATCCAGGCCGTTGAGCAGGTTATGACGTGCCGACGGGGCAATCTCGAAGCTAAAACTTGCCCCCGAAGGTGAGGTCACCGTCTGTGCCTGCAGATCCACGCTCACCTGAGCGCCCTCTTCGGCTTCAACCTCTCGCATCAACTGCACCACCTCCGCCTCGGTGAGGCGAACCGGCAACAGGCCGTTGTTGATGGCGTTGCCATAGAAGATATCGGCAAAACTTGGCGCTATGATCACCTTGAGGCCAAAATCGGCCAGGGCCCAGGGCGCATGTTCACGACTCGAGCCACAGCCAAAGTTCTCCTTAGCCAGCAAGATAGAGGCTCCCCGATAGCGGGGCCGATTCAGGCTGAACTCTGGATTAGGCTGATCGCCGGCATCGTCCAGATAACGCCAATCGTGGAACAGGTGAACCCCAAAGCCGTCACGAGTGACCTTAGAGAGAAACTGCTTAGGGATGATCTGATCCGTATCGATATTGGCACTGTCGATGATCACCGCAAGCCCTGTATGTGTGGTAAATGGTTGCATCTCTCCCTCCTAGTATGGCTTGCGAATATCGACGAAATGACCGGCAATCGCCGCGGCGGCGGCCATGGCAGGGCTCACCAGGTGAGTGCGGCTACCGCGTCCCTGACGACCCTCAAAGTTACGGTTACTGGTCGAGGCGCAGCGATCACCCGCCTCCAGCCTGTCATCGTTCATCGCCAGACACATGGAGCAGCCCGGCAGACGCCATTCAAACCCGGCGTCGATGAAGATCTTATCTAGGCCTTCCGCCTCCGCCTGCTCCTTCACCAGGCCTGAGCCCGGCACCACGATAGCCGTAACGCCCTCTGCCACCTTACGCCCCTTGGCCTGCTGGGCCGCCGAGCGCAGATCTTCGATGCGCGAGTTGGTACAAGAGCCGATAAACACCTTGTTGATGCTCACATCTGTCATCTGAGTGCCAGGGGTGAGTGCCACATAGTCGAGCGCCTTCTCGATACTCGCCTTCACCGTCGGGTTTGTCTCATCCTCAGGGTTAGGCACACACTGATCGATCGCCACCACCTGGCCTGGGTTAGTGCCCCAAGTCAGCTGAGGCGCGATATCGCTCGCCTCTAGCACCACATGGGCATCGAACACGGCATCCTCGTCCGACTTCAGCGCCTGCCAGGCGGCAACCGCCTGCTGCCAAGCTTCGCCCTTAGGCGCAAATTCACGGCCTTCTAGGTAATCAATGGTGGTCTGATCCGGCGCTATCATGCCCGCCTTGGCGCCCATCTCGATCGCCATGTTACAGACTGTCATGCGTCCTTCCATCGACAAGGCGGCAATCGCCTCGCCGCAGAACTCCACCACATAACCCGTGCCGCCATCCATGCCTATCTTGCCTATGATGGCCAGCACGATATCTTTGGCGGTGATCCCATCGGCCACCTGGCCGCGCACCTCGATCTTCATTGTCTTGGCTTTTAGCTGACGCAAGGTTTGGGTGGCCATCACATGCTCCACCTCAGAAGTGCCAATGCCGAAGGCCAAGGCACCAAAGGCACCATGGGTCGCCGTGTGCGAGTCGCCGCACACAATTACAGTGCCCGGCAGGGTAATGCCAAGCTCGGGGCCCATCACGTGAACAATCCCCTGATTCTTATGATGAATATCGTATAAACGCACACCAAACTCTTTACAGTTTTGTGCCAGCGTCTCCACCTGAGTGCGCGCCATGGGGCTGAGTGCATCTAGGCTGGCACTCTTGGTCGAGGTGTTGTGATCCATGGTGGCGAAGGTTTTCTCTGGCGCCCTCAATTTACGGCCGGCGACTTTCAGGCCGCTGAAGGCCTGGGGTGAGGTCACCTCATGCACCAGATGGCGATCCACATAGATAAGCGGCGCCTCTCCTTCGGGGGCGGCTACGATATGGCTATCCCATACCTTTTCATACAGTGTCTTCGCCATTAGTTTGCCTCTCTGACTGCTTGGGCAATATAGTCGCCCATCTCGCGGGTTGATTTTGCCTTGTCACGCTGATCCGCGCTCAAGAGTTCTCCAGTTAAATAGCCATCGCTCAATGCTTTGGCGACCGCATCTTCAATCGCCTTGGCCGCCGCTTCTTCCTTGAGGCTATGACGCAGTAGCAGCGCTGCAGACAGAATCTGCGCAATCGGGTTGGCGATGCCCTGGCCCGCGATATCCGGTGCGCTGCCACCTGCGGGTTCATACAGACCGAAGCCATCGCTGTTGAGACTCACCGAAGAGAGCAAGCCCATGGAGCCGGTCAGCATAGCGATCTCATCGGAGATGATGTCGCCAAACAGGTTAGAGCAGAGCATCACATCGAAATCGAAGGGGCGACGCAGCAGCTGCATGGTGGCGTTGTCGATATAGATATGTTCCAGCTCCACATCCGGGAACTCCTTGGCCACCTCTTCGACCACTTCACGCCACAACACAGAGCAGGCCAGGACGTTGGCCTTATCCACCGAGGTCACCTTCTTGCGACGGCCTCGGGCCGCCTCGAAGGCGATCTTGGCAATACGGCGCACCTCGCGGCGGCTATAGCGCATGGTGTCGAAGGCCTCTTCCTGCTCGCCCTCACCCTGTCGCCCCTTGGGCTTACCGAAGTAGATGCCACCGGTCAGCTCGCGCACGCACAGCACGTCAAAGCCCTGGGCCGAGATGTCGCTACGCAGCGGCGACATATGCTCCAGGCCGACGTGTAGCTTCGCCGGACGCATATTACAAAACAGCTCGAAGTGTCCCCGTAGCGGCAGTAGGGCGCCGCGCTCGGGCTGATCATTTGGGGGTAGATGCTCCCACTTAGGGCCACCTACCGAGCCGAATAGGATAGCGTCGGCCGCCTCGCAGCCCTTCAGGGTCGACTCGGGTAACGGACAACCATGATTATCGATGGCCGCGCCGCCCACATCATATTCGCTATACTCGATATCCAACGAGAAACGCTCTTCCACCGCTTTAAGCACCTTGCGTGCCTCGACCATAACCTCGGGGCCGATCCCATCACCGGCCAATACCGCGACTTGATAACTCATACCTCAAGTGACTCCCTGCAATTAATTGTCTTTATGCTGTTTAATTCGAAATTGGTTATACGCCGCCCAACTCGGTGCGCGCCTGTTTTAACTTATGCTTGTTCTCGGCCACCTTGTCGGCGCGCCAGGTCAGATTCATCACGTGGATCAGCGCCGCTGCCGAGGCCTCGACCACATCGGTCGCCAGGCCCACACCATGGAAGCTCTGATCATGATACTTGGCGGTAATATCCACCTGTCCCAGGGCATCTTGCCCCTGCCCCTTGGCGCTAAGCTGATAGCTGCTGATGTTGATCTCACAGCCGCTGGCGCGGGCAATCGCCTTGTAGGCCGCATCGACCGGGCCGTTACCGGTTGCCGCCTCGGTCACTGCCTTGCCGTCTATGCTTAGGGTCACTGTGGCGGTAGCCTGCCCCTGGGTCGAATCTGAGTGCACCACCAGCTGCTGCAAGCCATAGTGGTTTTCATCTTCTGCCTGAGCCTCTACATATACCAAGGCCTCCAGGTCATAGTCGAACACCTGCCCCTTCTTGTCCGCCAGCTTCAGGAAGGCCTCATACAGGGTGTCCATGTCGTAGTCTTGCTCGCCATATCCCATCTCTTCCATGCGATGTTTGATCACGTGGCGGCCGGAGCGGGAGGTCATGTTCAGGTTGTTGCGGTTAAGACCGATACTCTCTGGCGTCATGATTTCATAAGTGTTTTGCGACTTCAGCACGCCATCCTGATGGATACCAGAGGAGTGGGTAAAGGCGTTGGCGCCGACGATCGCCTTGTTGGCCTGTACCGGCATGTTACACAGCTGGCTCACCAGATTAGAGGTGCGATGGATCTCTTTGGCATTGATCCCCGTCTCTAGCCCCAGGCTGGCCTTGCGAGTGGCGATGATCATGGCGATCTCTTCCAGGGAGCAGTTACCGGCGCGCTCGCCGATACCGTTGACGGTACACTCGATCTGACGTGCCCCGTGCTGCACCGCAGTGATAGAGTTCGCCACAGACAAGCCCAAATCGTCGTGACAGTGCACTGAGATCACCGCCTGATCGATATTCGGTACCCTGTCGAACAGGTTTTGAATGATGCCGCCAAATTCGCTCGGCACTGTGTAGCCAACGGTGTCGGGAATGTTAATGGTCTTGGCGCCCGCCTTGATGGCGGCCTCGACCATGCGGCACAGGTTATCTATTGGGGTACGACCGGCGTCTTCACAGGAGAACTCCACATCGTCGGTGAAGCGGCGGGCATATTTCACCGCGCCGACCGCCATGTCCAACACCTGATCGAAGGAGCGCTTAAGCTTGCTCTCCACATGTATGGTCGAGGTCGAGATAAAGGTATGGATACGGAACTGATCCGCCACAGACAAGGACTGGGCCGCGGCGTCGATATCTTTCTCAAGCGCCCTGGCAAGCGCACAGACCCGGCTATTCTTGATGGTACGGGCAATGGTCTGCACCGATTCGAAATCCCCCGGTGACGAGACGGGAAACCCCACCTCCATGACGTCCACTCCCAGACGCTCGAGTGACAATGCTATCTGTAGCTTTTCCTTAACCGTTAAACTCGCCGCTAATGCTTGCTCACCATCTCGTAAGGTCGTATCAAATATTATCACTCGGTTAGACATCTGGTTTCTCCATGGTACGTCTAGGCTCTAATTTTGGGTGTTCGTCGAATCCATAAACAAAAAAACCCCGCGTTGTTGGGCGCGGGGTTTATGAATGCTGAATGTGTTATTAAGCGTGCAACACTACATTCTCCGCGCAGGACCTGCGAGAATGAGAATAAGGAGGCTGAGGAGTGCACGGTTAATAGTCGTCATTGTATTCAGTAAAAGTAATTAATTATTCGTTTCGCTTCGAAAGATTGATTAATATTTAACGTGTGTCTGTTCAATAGTCAACCCCATATTTTTCATGTTTGCCACATTAGACCAGATAAAAATCTTGATTAACTGCGCAAATCTAACCATTTATTTGCTCACAAGAGTGACTAAGTGATTAAATTCAGCATACTAGGTCATTTGCCGAGCAATCCCTCTGATTCCAATCGCGAGCGCTATTTTTTATGCAATTGCTGATGAAAAATCAGTATAATGCCGCCAAAGGAAACAGAAACAGCACACTCGTTCCGGAGCTTTTAAAAATGGATTTTCGTCTCATAGTGTTAAGTCTCGGCCTCTGGCTGATCCCAGCTTATGGGGACACTATGACAGAGTTAGATGAGTTGGCCCAAACCATCTACCAATATCCCAACAAGACACTGACACAGATCTCGGCACTGGAACAACGCCTGGATCAGGAAGCCACGTCTGAAGAAAATCGTCTGCGCCTCTCGCTGCTCAAGTGCGAGGCCTTTGTGCAGCTGGGCGAAAACGAGGCCGCCATCAACCTGGGCCGCATGAGTGAGGCCAAGGCCAAGTCGCTCAAGCTCAATCAGCTCAGCCCCTATTTTCTCAACTGTATGGCCGCAGCCTATATCGATTATGGCGACCTCAGACAGGCGCTGACCCTGCTCGACTCGGCCATCTACCTCTCTCGCGAGCAGCAACAGCCCCAGTCCTTAGTCAACGGCCTGATGCTGCGCGGCAAGATAGATACCCATATTGAGAGCCAGAGCAGCGCGCTGGAAGATCTACGCCTGGCCCAAGATATCTACCCGGACACCGAGAAGCAGAGACCTCAATGGCTCACCCCGCCGAGGCCCTATGTGCAACTGGCCATGGCCGAACTGCTGAGAACCAAGGGCCTCTACAACCAGGCGTTCAACAATGCCAAGGGCGCGCTGGATAGCGAGCAGACCACGGGAAAGGTGAGGCTAACTGTGCTGCTCACCCTGGCCAAGATCGCCCACTACAACCAAGAGGTGAAGTTCAGGGACGATATGGTACTCGAGGCTAAGATCCTGCTACCCGAACTTGCTACGGCGACCGAGCTGGCCGAGAGTTATACCCAGCTGGCGGAAATTGAATTTTTACGGGGCAATGATAAGAGCGCCATCCAGCTGCTCAATATCGCCCTCAACACCTTCGACAAGCAGAAGAAGATCAACGACAGCCTGAGGGCCAATCGTCTACTGGCCAATATTCAATTGGCGAATGGCGAGCAGGCCCTGGGGACAGAGCTGATGCAGAAGGCGATCGCCATCGGCGAGCGCACCAATCAGTTTGACGAGCTCGTCTATTGCTACGGAATCCTGAGCCGCTACTTTGCCGACATAGGCCAATACAAGGACGCCTATCAGTATCAGCTGAAACGCTTCGAGATGGCCCAGCGCAGCTATGAGTTTCTTAAAGACACTCGACTGCTGCAGATCAAGGCCCAGCTGGGACGATACCAGCAGCTGGCACAGGACAATCAGCCTAAGCCCATCAAGCTCGATGCCCACATCAGCGACAGCTATGGTCTTATCGGCATCCTGGTGCTCTTCCTGCTGCTGACGCTGTTTATTCTGCTCAACCGTATCAGAATGCCTAAGACGCCGTTATCGGTGAGCCAGAGAGATGAGCCGATGAGCACCCAGGAGAAGATGGAGGCCCTGCTGACCAGCGCCAAGCAGATAGGTTTTCCTATCACCATCTTGCTGATCAATCCCAGCCATCTGGCCAAGGCCGATGTCGACAGGCTACTGACCCGTTTGTCACAGAAGATCCGCCAGCAGGATATCTTGCTGAGCACCAGCGCCGATCAGATATTGATCATGCTGCCCTTCACCTCGCTGGCGGGCGCCCAGCTTATCGCCCGCCAGCTGAGCGCCATCATAGAGCCGCTACAAAACGGCGCCCGGGTTAACATGGGGATGGCGGTGATGCAGCATCACGACACCCTCTCCTCCCTGGTTAAAAGGGCCAGTGTCGATCAGCTGAGTAAATACAGCGGTCAGCAGGCACACTAAGTCTGGTAGCAAGTACACTAAGTCTGGTAGCAAGTACAATAAGCCTGATAGCAAGCAGCGCCTGAATATACAGAGTCATTGTAAGCCGAGCCTTAATTAGCGGAATATTGACTAGCTACGGGTGAGGTAGTCGTTGATCTCGTCGAGAAACTCACCGCCGAAACGATTCAGCTTGGTCTCACCCACGCCGTTAACCGCCAGCATCTCGCCGGGGCTGGTCGGCAGCATGGCCGCCATCTCCGCCAGCGTGGCGTCGTTAAACACCAGATAGGGCGGCACATCCAACTCTTCTGCCAGGCTGCGACGCAGCTGCTTCAGACGGGCAAACAACTTCCTGTCATAGTTAATTGGCGCCCGGCTACTGCTGCGACGCTTCACATGTGTGGTGATGCTGATACGCGGCTCGGCGAGCTGCAACGGCACCTCCCCCTTGAGCACGGCCCGCGCCTGGGGATTGAGCTTGATGGCCGAGCCTCTGGTGATATCCTGACTGGCGAAACCCAGGTGAATAATCTGACGTATGATACTGAGCCAGAACTCATGGCTCTTCTCCTTGCCTATGCCCCAGGTCGACAACTTGTCATGGCCACGGTCGACCACAGAGGCCGCCTTGGAGCCGCGCAGCACCTCGATAAGATGATTTACACCAAACTTTTGCTGCAGGCGGAAGATGCAGGAGAGCACCTTCTGGGCATCCTCGACGCCGTCGTACCGCTTAGGAGGGTCCAGGCAAATATCACAGTTACCGCAGGGCTCGGACGCACTCTCGTCGAAGTAATGCAGCAGCACCTGACGGCGACAGGTTTGCGCCTCGGCAAAGGCCGCCATGGTATTGAGCTTATGGTATTCCACCTGTTGCTGCGGACCCGGCTCCTGCTGCTCGATGAGATGGCGCACCCGTCCGATATCGGCGGGATCGAACAGCATAAAGGCCTCGGCATCCAGTCCATCACGGCCGGCACGGCCTGTCTCCTGGTAATAGGCCTCGAGGCTCTTGGGAATATCGTAATGCACCACGAAGCGCACGTTGGACTTGTTGATCCCCATGCCAAAGGCCACGGTGGCCACCACGATATCTAGTTGATCTTTTAGGAAACGCTCCTGAATATCGGCGCGCTCCTCCTGGGTCTTGCCCGCGTGATAAGCATCGGCATGATAGCCCTGCATACGTAGACGCTCGGCCACCTCATCCACCCGGCGACGACTGCTACAGTAGATGATGCCACTGTTGCCGTTCTGCGCCTGGATAAACTGCCTGAGCTGATTGGCGGCGTTGAGCTTCTCCGCCACGGTATATCGAATATTGGGGCGATCGAAGCTGGTGAGTAGCTCAAAGGGCGCTATGCCCAGTCGCTGGCAGATATCCTCCCGCGTCGCCTTGTCGGCGGTGGCCGTCAACGCCATCATGGGTACCCGAGGAAACAGCTGCTTCAGCTGGCCCAGGGCCGCATATTCGGGGCGGAAGTCGTGCCCCCACTGGGAGATACAGTGTGCCTCGTCGATGGCAAACAGGGAGAGCGGCAGGTTGTGCAGGCGCTCGATGAAGCTGTCGGTCAGCAGGCGCTCGGGTGATACATACAACAGCTTGAGCTCGCCGTTATGCAGCTGGCGATAGATGGTCATCGCCTCTTCCCGCGACTGCGACGAGTTGAGGTAAGCTGCGGCGACGCCCATCTGCTTCAAACTATCGACCTGATCTTTCATCAGGGAGATCAACGGCGACACCACCAGGGTCAGCCCGGGCAAGACGAGTGCCGGCAGCTGATAACACAGGCTCTTACCGCCGCCGGTAGGCATGATAACCAGGGCATCCTGGCCGCCACAGACCTGCTCTATCACCTCACGCTGACCCGTCCTGAAGGTGCGATAACCAAACACCGTCTGCAGGCAGGCGGCGAGCGGATCGCTATCGGTCACGTCGGGAGAAGTTAAGGCTAAGTCCATGGCACTCGGTAATCATTAATTTGGCCGCTTATTCTAATCAAGCCGGCTCGGCTTGTCTCATCTATCCGAGTATTAATTACCCCTCGCCCCCCATCGACTGATGAAATTTTATCCGAAGGCTTGCCTCGCGCCGTGCATTAGCGATAGATTAAATGCTCTAACCATTAGGTTGACTAATGCTCAAACTTAACCCGCTTGTACCCAGCAAGCAGCGTAGGACAAAACAAGGAGTGCCCCTATGACGACGCCCATACAAGCGCAGACCCTGGCCAGCGTAGCCGAGATCTTCGATACCAAGGTGCCCTTTCATAACCTCTTGGGGATGGATATCAAGCGTTACGACCTGCAGGGCGTCGAGGTCGAGGTGAAGATGAAGAAAGACCTCATAGGCAACATTCATCAGCAGATCCTCCACGGCGGCGTGACCGCTACCGTGCTGGATGTGGTGGGCGGCCTGACGGCCTTCTCAGGCCTGGTGGCTAGCCGGGACGACTGGTGTTTAGAAGATCTGCAGCAGCGCCTAAAAACCTTAGGCACCATAGATCTGCGTATCGATTATCTCAGGCCGGGGCGCGGTGAGATCTTTACCGGCACAGGCACAGTGATCAGGGCGGGTAACCGGGTCTCAGTCTGCCGCATGGAGCTACACAACGAGAAGGGCTCGCATATTGCCTTCGGTACTGGCACCTACATGGTGGGCTAGCCAGCTAATCCCCCTATAAATTACCGCCAATTTAGTGAGACGCGCTGACAAGAGACTGCTCCAGCGCGAGGCGCGAAAAGAATGCTTATGGCCGCTTGAGTCACGCGGCTTAGACGCCTACAATGCCACTCCCGCACTTTTTCTAAATCCTAAGCTATGGCCGATATTGAGTATCGTAAAGGGGTAGCGCTCGCCATCTGCGCCTACTGCCTCTGGGGCTTTGCTCCCCTCTATTTTAAGCTGCTAAACCATGTGTCGGCGACCGAGATCCTGCTGCATCGCGTGATCTGGTCCTTCGTCTTCATGCTGATCTTGATGCAATTTATCGGTGGTTTCGCCAAGCTGCGCGCCCTGTTCCGGCAGCCCAAACAGCTTGGCGTGTTAGCTATTACATCGGTTCTGATCGCCGGTAACTGGCTGTTGTTCATCTGGGCGATCAACAATGATCATATGCTTGATGCCAGCCTGGGCTACTTTATCAACCCTTTGGTCAATGTGCTGCTGGGCATGGTGTTCCTGCAGGAACGCCTGCGTAAACTGCAGTGGGCCGCCGTCTCTTTGGCCTGTGCCGGCGTACTTATCCAATTGATCTCTTTCGGCTCGATTCCTGTGGTGTCCCTGGGGCTCGCCGCCTCGTTCGGCATCTATGGTTTGCTGCGCAAGAAGGTCAATGTCGACGCCAAGACGGGACTGCTGGTCGAGACGGCCATCTTAGTGCCTGTGGCACTGCTCTATCTGGCGATGAATCTCGATGGCACCAGCATCCTGGAAAACAGCTGGCAGATGAACCTGCTGCTGATGGCGGCTGGGATAGTCACCTCGATTCCCCTGCTCTGCTTTGCCGGCGCCGCTACGCGTATCCCATTGTCCATGCTAGGCTTCTTCCAATATATCGGCCCCAGCATCATGTTTATCATGGCCGTCAGCCTGTTTAACGAGCCCTTCGATCTCGAGAAGGGGATCACCTTCGCCTTCATCTGGAGCGCCCTGGTGATCTTTACCCTGGACCTGGCGTTAAAGAGTCGGCGTAAGCAGGCTAGCTAACAAAGCCTCCGGCTGCTCCAGACTCAAGATCAACAGATAGCCCTCGGTCGTCGGCAAAACCAATACCTGGCCGTCGCCGGTGACCGACAGTAGGGCCTTATCTGTCCTGTCGCTGGCATCTGCCAGCTTAAACCACCCCAGCGAATAACCCGGCATGCCCACGCCGTTGCTGCGATAGCTCAGTTTAAGCGCGTCATCTCCTCCCAAGCTGACGATTTTAGCCTCAGCCGGCACCAGGCTTTGACGCGGTAACTCGACCCGGTAGAGGGGAATATCCACCAGCATAGTGCTTGAAGTAAGGCGAACGCTGGTATCATGAGCCTTGTAAAACATCCAGGAGAGCAGGCCCAATACGGCGATCACCATCCCAGCAGAGGCATATTTTGCCTTCTTAGGTAAGGGCTTCACCATCAGTAGCACTAGCACCAAGGCGACCCCCAGCAGCATAGACAGGAAGATCCCACTGGTTGCCGAATCTAAGGTTGTGAGTTGAAAGACTTGAGTATCCATCTCTAAATATCCTCTTGAAACATTTGGGCATACAGGCAGATCATCCCTGAGCCCAACCCTAACATGAACCGATAACTTGAGTGTGGTGCTATCGACATATTATGTCAAGAGTCGTTACTGTGAGTTAACTTGGACACACAAAAAGACCACCCCAAGGGTGGCCTCTTTCATCGGACGGGTTTAGCCTTATTGCAGATCTAAGGCGAGAATCTTCGATTTGCGCTGATAGTTATACAGCTGCTTCTTCTTGTTTGGCAGGGCATCGACCTCGACGATCTGAAAGCCATGCTCGAGGAACCAGTGAATGCTGCGGGTCGTCAGCGCAAACAGGCGGGCATAACCACGCACCTTGGCCTGACCTATGATGTTCTTCAGCAAGATGCTACCGCGGTCGGCATCACGATAATCGGGATGCACTACCAGGCAGGCAAACTCTCCGGCATTGTCCTCCTCGAAGGGATAGAGGGCGGCACAGCCGATCACCAAACCATCACGCTCGATCAGCATAAACTGCTCTATCTCCATCTCCAGCTGCTCACGTGAGCGGCGCACCAAGACCCCAGCTTGCTCCAGCGGGCGGATGAGATCCAAAACACCACCGATATCGGCAATGGTGGCTCTGCGCAGGCGCTCGGCGCTCTCGGTGACTATCTGGGTACCAATACCATCACGGGAGAACAGCTCTTGCAAAAGGGCGCCATCATCGAGATAGCTGACGAAGTGGCAGCGAGCCACACCGTTACGACAGGCGTCTATACTGGCCTGCAAGAAGGCCCGAGTGCCCACACACCAGTTGTCTTCATCGGTCAGCTCAGACAAGATGCGCTGGGCATCGGTCGGCATCAGCTCGGCGATCACCTCGCCGTTACTGTCGAGTATCCCCTCCTTGGCGCTGAAACCTATCATCTTGTCGGCCTTGAGCTTCACCGCGATCTGAGTCGCGACCTCTTCGGCGGTCAGATTAAAACACTCGCCGGTCACAGAGGCCGCCACCGGCCCCAGGAGCACTATGCCATGATTGTCCAGCTGACGTCTGAGGCCCGCCACATCTATGCGTCTCACCTTGCCACTCAGGCAGTAGTCAACGCCGTTGTCGACCCCTAAGGGCTGGGCTATCACGAAGTTACCGCTAACCACGTTGATCTGCGCCCCTTGCATCGGGGTATTGCTCAGGCTCATCGACAGGCGCGCGGTGATGTCCAGCTGCAGACCGCCCACCACCTGCTTGATCACTCGGAAGGACTCTTCATCGCTAATGCGCACCCCGTTGTAATACTCAGGGGAGAGATTATGCGCGGCCAGGGCCTCATCGATTTGCGGCCTGGCACCATGCACCAGAACTATCTTGATCCCCAGGCTGTGAAGCAGGGCGATATCGTTGATGATGGAGCGAAACTGACTCTGCGCCAGCGCCTCACCGCCCAACATGACCACAAATGTCTTGCCCCTGTGTGCATTCACATAGGAAGCAGAATGACGAAACCCCTCGACTAACTCAGTAGTGCGCACCCGCGTAACCTCAACAATAAATATGTGACAATATTGTCACCAGACGAATAACAAGCCAATTTTATTGCATTTAAATTCACATTAAAAGCATTTGTTGTCATCGGAAGTGATATTTTTTCATCACAACGAGACAATCTGATTAAGCATAGCAGAATAGATTAAGATCAGAGGCTTAGGTAGAGATCGGAATCCGTAGACCCGCAGGGCTATCGCCTGGGAATTTATCTAAAGAATTGGAGAGAGCTGGCCAACGCCATGGGGATATATTTAGGGCAAAAAAAAGCCCCTGCAATGAGGGGCTTTTTCCAAAAAAACGTGAATCAAGAATTACTTGATTTTCGCTTCTTTGTAGATAACGTGCTGACGGATAACGGGATCAAATTTCTTGATCTCCATCTTTTCAGGCATGTTACGCTTGTTTTTCTCAGTCGTGTAGAAGTGACCTGTTTTAGCGCTAGAAACTAGCTTGATCTTCTCACGGTTACCTTTAGCTTTAGCCATGGTTTATTACACCTTCTCGCCGCGGGCACGAAGTTCAGCAACAACAACTTCGATACCTTTCTTATCGATAATACGCATACCTTTAGTAGATACACGTAGCTGTACGAAACGCTTTTCGTCTTCTAACCAGAAACGATGGTTCTGTAGGTTAGGTAAAAAACGACGACGAGTCGCGTTCTTAGCGTGCGAACGGTTGTTACCAACCATCGGCTTCTTGCCAGTAACTTGGCATACTCTTGACATGTCAATCTTCTCCAAAAACAATTTAACGCTCGAGCATTAATGTACCTCGAATATGGCCGTCGCCCGAGGCACACAAAGAGGGCGCATTTTATACAGGATCTAAAATCAAAGATCAAGGGATATTCAATCTATCCATCCCCTCTCTGCAAACGAAACTATCTCACGATCGCCCACAACCATATGGTCTAGCAGCGAAACATCTATAGTCGCCAACGCGTATTTCAATCGCTCAGTAATTCGCCGATCAGCATGACTGGGCTCAGCCACCCCCGAGGGATGGTTGTGGCACACAATTACCGCTGCGGCTTTTTTCTCAAGCACTAGGCTTACCACTTCTCGCGGATAAACCGAGGCTGAATCTATGGTGCCACGGAACAATTCGACGAACTGAATCACCCTATGCTGACTATCGAGCAATAAGATGGCAAACACTTCGTAGGCACGATCCGCCAATTGTCTCATTAAATAGTCCCGAGTTAAATCAGGATCTGACAAAATCTTTCCTCTTTGTAGATTTTCTTGCGCGATCCGCTTGCTTAACTCGATGGCAGCCTGCAGTTGGGCATACTTTACCGGACCGATCCCCTGAATATAACACAGCTCACTCAAGGAGGCGCTAAAGAGCGCTCTGAGGCCACCGAAGTGGGTTAACATGACTCTGGCCAGAGACACGGCGCTTTGACCCTTAAGGCCGTTTCTGAGCAGCACCGCCAGCAACTCGGCATCGGAGAGCTGCGCGACACCACTGCGCAGCAGTTTTTCTCTGGGCCCCTCTCCCTGAGGCCAATCTTTGATTGCCATAAACACTCCTTGTCTCGGCGCCATCTGCACACCTAGGCTTTAGAGTATGGTCTAGTTTTTAAAAACTTGTATCCTCAACCTCAGCAGGATTGTGGTATGGTTAGCGGGCAAAATTAAACGCGATTAGTGATCAACATGAGTCTAACCAATAAAAAGATATTGCTGGGAATTGGCGGCGGCATTGCTGCCTATAAGTCTGCCGATCTGGTCCGCCGCCTGAAAGAACGCGGCGCAGATGTGCGTGTCGTCATGAGCCAAAGCGCGCAGGAATTTATCACGCCGCTGACCCTGCAGGCGCTATCGGGCCATCCCATTGCCACCGACCTGTTAGACCCGGCGGCCGAAGCCGCCATGGGCCATATCGAACTCGCCCGCTGGGCCGACTTAGTGTTGATCGCCCCGGCAACCGCCAACCTGATCGCCCGCATCAATGCCGGCATGGCCGATGAGTTGATCACCACCACCTGCCTGGCCACAGAAGCGCCTGTAGTGCTCTGCCCGGCGATGAATCAGCAGATGTATCGCAACGTCGCCACCCAGGACAATCTGGATAACCTGAGAAAACGCGGCCTCACCATCTGGGGACCGGCTTCGGGTAGTCAGGCCTGTGGCGAAGTTGGCCCAGGCCGAATGGAGGAGCCTCTGGTGATCGCCGAGCGCGTCGAACACTTCTTTGCGCCAAAGCTGCTTCAGGGAATATCGATACTGCTGACGGCGGGCCCAACCCGCGAAGCAATCGACCCCGTGCGTTACATCTCTAATCACAGCTCGGGCAAGATGGGCTTTGCCCTGGCACGCGCGGCGGCCGAGATGGGCGCCAAGGTGACCCTGGTCTCCGGGCCGGTTAATCTCGAGACGCCGATGAATGTCAATCGCCTCAACGTCGCCTCGACCCAGGAGATGCTCGACGCCGTGATGCAGCAGGTACACCACAGCGATATCTTTATCGGCTGCGCCGCGGTCTGCGACTATCGCACCGCGGATATTGCCGACGAGAAAATTAAGAAATCTGCCACAGAGATGTCACTTGCGCTTGTACGCAATCCTGATATCTTAGCCACGGTCGCGACCCATGAGGTACGTCCATTCACGGTAGGATTTGCCGCCGAGACCCAGGATGTAGACCATTACGCCAAAGACAAGTTGACCCGCAAGAAACTGAATATGATCGCCGCCAATGACGTATCCGACCCGGCCATCGGCTTTAACAGCGATAGCAATGCCTTGAAGGTCTTCTGGCAAGGAGGCGAGCACGCCCTGCCCGCCACAGATAAATACACCCTGGCGAAACAACTACTCACCTTAATCGCACAGCAGATGAAGACAGCATGAAGACGCCCATAGAACTCAAGATCCTCGATTCTCGCATCGGCTCGCAGTTTCCGCTTCCCGCCTACGCGACACCGGGCAGTGCAGGCATGGATCTGCGTGCCATGATAGAGACCACCATGGTGATTCAGCCGGGCGAAACCCAACTGATCCCAACCGGGATCGCCGTGCATGTTGCCGATCCCAGCCTGGCGGCCGTCATCCTGCCGCGCTCCGGCATGGGCCACAAACATGGCATAGTGCTCGGCAATCTGGTCGGTCTTATCGACTCTGACTATCAGGGCCCCCTGATGGTCTCTTGCTGGAACCGCAGCAGCGAACCCTTCACCTTGGAGATTGGCGATCGCCTGGCGCAACTCGTGTTTGTGCCTGTGGTACAAGCCGAATTTAAATTGGTCGACGAATTCGACACCTCAGATCGAGGCGAAGGCGGTTTCGGCCACTCGGGTACTCGATAATTAGGTACCTATTAGCCAAATTCTCGATAACACGGCACTCACACATCGACACGCCGCAAAGAATAATTAGAGAGTCATGGGCAGCGCCTGCCCATCGGCTCCTGTAGTAATTAAGTAAAGGATACTTAGATGGCTGCAAGCCCTAAAATCAACCGACGCGAACATATTCTTCAATGTCTGGCCACCATGCTAGAAACCAGTCCCGGTCAACGAATCACCACGGCAAAACTTGCCGCCGAGGTGGGCGTATCTGAGGCGGCGCTCTATCGCCACTTTCCCAGCAAGGCGAGAATGTTCGAGGGGCTGATCGACTTTATCGAAGAATCGCTGTTGTCGCGCATCAATCTCATCATGGATGAAGAGAAGGACACCATGAGACGCTGTCAGTTGCTGCTGCAACTCTTGCTGGTATTTGCCGAGCGCAACCCAGGGATCTCCCGCGTCCTCAACGGTGACGCCCTATTGGGAGAGAATGAGCGACTGCGTAACCGTACCAGCCAGATCTTCTCCAAGGTTGAGACTCACCTGAAACAGATCCTCAGAGAGAAGACCCTGAGAGAAGGCAAAGGCTTTAACCTGGACGAGGCAATCCTGGCTAACCTGCTGCTGGCCGTGGCCGAAGGCCGCATCGCCCAATTCGTGCGCAGCGACTTCAAAAACAAGCCCACCGAACACTTCGCCGAGCAGTGGCAGTTTATTCAGCAGCAGCTACTTCAGAGTTGACTAATATCAATAAAAACAGCGACCTGTAATACACGGGTCGCCGTGTTTTTCTAGACAAAAGTATTGCACTCGTAAATCCGTTGTTTTACCCTCCTTAGCGCAACAAACCCACAAAAACTCTATAACAATTGTGCGTACAAGGATGTTATATGAAACTAATTCAGTCGTTTAGTTTAGCCTGCCTCTGCCTTATCAGTAGCCAAGCCACGGCTTCAAACAAAGATATTACCGAGCTTTTTAGCCGCTCAGCCGAATTTTCTAACGTGCAGATCTCCCCCGACGGAGACTACCTCAGCGCCATCACCTCCCACGAAGGTAAGCATATGCTGATGATTCTGGACGCCAAAACCAAGAAACCGACCAATGTGGTTCGCTTTCCGGACAACGCCCAGGTAGGGCAATACGTTTGGGTTAACAATGAGCGTGTCGTGCTGGCTAAGGAATACCTAAAAGGCTGGAGCGACCATCCCATCTATTATGGTGAGCTGATGGCTGTCAATGCCGATGGTTCCAAGCCAACCTATCTTTTCGGTTATAAAGGCGGTGAGCAACAAACGGGTTCTCGCATCAAGAAAAATACAGCGATACAAGCCACAGCCTATATTCTCGATCCTATGCCTGAAGATGATCGCTACATGCTCATCCAAGCGCTCCCTTGGGGTTCCGGCAGCGCAAACACAATGGAGAATCTTCAGCAGGTTTATAGAGTCGATGTCTACAAGGGAACACGTAGAAAAATTGCGACCTCACCTATCTCCTACGCTCGATTTCTGCCGGATCATGATGGCGAAGTTCGCTTTGTCAGTGGTACCCGCGACTACGTCAGTTCCCAGCTCTATTACCGCAAAGACGATGAATGGGTAGACACAGATAAGCTGAATTTAAATCTCGATGATATTACTCCTATCGCCTTCGGTGATGATGAGAACAGTGTCTATGTACTCGGCAGCGAAAACGGTAAACCTAAAGGGGTCTATTTAGTCGATATCAAGAACGGTAAGAAGCAGCTTATTAGCCAGGACAAGGTGGTCGATCCTAGCAATGTTTGGATCAACCGCGTCAACAAGCAACTCTACGCCGTAGAATATGAAAATGGCTATCCTACCTATGAGTTTGTCGATAATGATGAAAAACTGGCCACCACACTGAAACAGCTACTCACCGCACTGCCTGGCCATCAAGTTCATCTCGTCAGCCAGACCAACGACATGAGCAAACTGATCATCAAGGCTTTCAACGATAGAAATCCTGGCGACTACTACATATTCGATGCCACCAGCAAGAAACTTGAATATCTAGTCTCACAAAAGAAATGGTTAGATCCCGATAAGATGGCCGAGATGAAGCCAATAAGCTTCACCGCCAGAGACGGTAAGGTGATCAGCGGATACCTCACACTGCCCTATGGGAAAGAGGCCAAGAATCTGCCGCTCGTGGTCAATCCTCACGGCGGTCCTCACGGTCCAAGAGACTGGTGGGGCTTTGATGATCAGAACCAGTTGATCGCCAGTCAAGGCGCCGCCGTGCTGCAGGTAAACTTCCGCGGTTCGGGTGGTTACGGCTCTGCATTTGAACATGCTGGCCACCAGAAATGGGGCACAGAGATCCAGTACGATATTATCGATGCCACCAAATATGTCATAGAACAAGGCATAGTCGACAAAGAGAGGATCTGTATTGTCGGCGGCAGTTTCGGTGGCTACTCGGCGCTACAGAGTCCAATCCTGGCACCGGATCTCTTTAAGTGCGCCATAGGCTTCGCCGGTGTCTATGATCTCGAGCTGATGTTCAGCGAAGGGGACGTACAGGGCCGCCGCGCGGGTGAACGTTACCTGAAGCAGGTACTGGGTGAAAACGAAGCCATGCTTGAGCAGATGTCACCCAGCAAGAACGTCGATAAGCTTAAGGTCAACTTGCTGCTGGTGCACGGCGGTGAAGATGAGCGAGCGCCAATCGAACAGCTCGAAGCGCTTGAAGAGGGGCTCAAGAAACACAACTACCCTTATCAGAAACTGGTCATGGACGATGAGGGCCACGGCTTCTATAACGATGAACATAGGGCGAAATACTATCGTCAGATGATGAGCTTCCTCAAAGACAACCTTAAGCTCTAAACCTCTTAAAAACCCTAAAAGCCGATTGCCACAATCGGCTTTTTTGTTAATCCCCTAGTAATTCTGGGTATAAATTACCCGCAATTCAGGGTATCCTCCCTGACCCGCCGCCCTATGTTTACTGGCGCCGGACAGGCTATAATGAATATCTTAAAGGTTAATTTGTTAAAAAAATTAGTAAATTAACCTTACTGAATAGACCACTATCTGATGGTGGAGGACACGATGGCATTAAGTGAAGCAGCACAGCAGGTGCAAACTGCATTATTAGAGCGCGGTCTCGAGACGCCCATGGTCCCGTGCGGACTGAGCAGCGAGGCGCGCAAGGAAAAGATTGAGCACCATATGCGCGAGATCTTAACCTTAATGTCACTGGATCTGCGCGACGACAGCCTGGTCGAGACCCCTAAGCGCATCGCCAAGATGTATGTCGATGAGATCTTCTCGGGCCTGGACTACGAGAACTTCCCCAAGATCACAGTTATTGAAAACAAGATGGGCTTCGATGAGATGGTCAAGGTCAACGACATCAGCCTCACCAGCACCTGTGAGCACCACCTGGTGACCATAGACGGTGTGGCGACCGTGGCCTACCTACCGCGCAAAAACATCATAGGCCTGTCTAAGATCAACCGTATCGTGCGCTTCTTTGCCCAGCGCCCACAGGTGCAGGAACGCCTGACGCAACAGGTTCTGGTGGCGCTGCAGACGCTACTTGAGACAAAAGATGTGGCGGTTAAGATGGATGCGGTGCATTACTGCGTTAAATCCCGCGGCGTGATGGACTCTACCAGCACCACAACCACCACGGCCCTGGGCGGCATCTTCAAGTCAAATCCGGCCACCCGCGCCGAGTTCCTAAGCAATTAAGCCAATGGCTTTAAGCGAACTCCACTCAATAAAAAACGTTGCCTAGGCAGCGTTTTTTTGTATCACAACAATTGATACCGATTAGATACCGTATTGGTCGCGATAGGCACTTACCGACGCCAACTGATCTTCCATGCCAGGTTTTTCCGACAGATAGTTGATCAGATCTTCCAGCTTGATGATAGAGACGATGTTGCAGCCGAAATCGCGCTCGACTTCCTGGATTGCCGACAGCTCGCCCTTGCCTTTCTCCTGACGATCCAGCGCAATCAACACACCCGCCAGCTCAGCATTGTGGGCCTCGATAATCTCCATAGATTCGCGAATCGCGGTACCAGCGGTGATCACATCGTCCACCAGCATCACACGGCCCTTAAGCTCGCTGCCCACCAGACTGCCACCCTCGCCGTGATCTTTCTTCTCCTTACGGTTAAAGCAGTAAGGCATGTCGATATCATGGTGATCGCACAGAGCCACCGCCGTGGTGGTCGCAATAGGGATACCCTTGTAGGCAGGGCCAAACAGCAGGTCATATTCGATACCCGAATCCACCAGCGCCGCCGCATAGAAGCGACCCAGACGCGCCAGATCACGCCCGGTATTAAACAGGCCAGCATTAAAGAAGTAAGGGCTAGTGCGGCCTGACTTTAACGTAAATTCGCCAAAACGTAATACCTGACGCTCAAGGGCAAACTCAATAAACTCACGTTGATAGGCTTTCACAATCTCTCCTTTTTAAAATGTAGGGGTACGCTCAATTCGATTTAAAAAAAGGACCCCGTAGGGTCCTGATCAACAAAATAATGATTAACTCAATGCCGCCTTCTGCACATCGACGATCTCGCGAATGCCGTGCTTGGCCAGATCCAGCAGACTCAGCAGCTCTTCATGGCTAAAAGGTTCGCCCTCGGCTGTACCCTGAATCTCGATGATTTTACCTGTCTCTGTCATCACCACGTTCATATCGGTCTCTGCGGCGCTATCTTCCACATACTCGAGATCGCAGATAGGCTCGCCCTTGTAGATGCCTACACTCACAGCGGCAATCAAAAACTTAAGTGGGTTGGTCTTGATCAGTCCCTTACCACGGGCCCAGTTAAGCGCGTCAACCAGCGCCACACAGGCACCGGTAATGGCTGCAGTGCGGGTGCCACCATCGGCCTGGATCACATCACAGTCGATCACGATAGTGTTTTCACCCAGTGCCTTCATGTCTACCGCAGCGCGCAGAGCACGACCGATAAGACGCTGGATCTCCTGGGTACGACCAGACTGCTTACCACGGGCAGCCTCGCGATCCATACGGCTGTGGGTCGAGCGTGGCAGCATGCCATATTCGGCGGTTACCCAACCTTGGCCCTGACCTTTCAGGAAACGCGGCACCCCTTCGGTGAAGCTCGCGGTGCACAGCACCTTAGTCTCGCCAAATTCAATTAATACAGAACCTTCTGCATGGGCTGTGAACTGTCGCGTAATGGTTACCGGACGAGATTGAGCTGGGGTTCTGTCACTTGGGCGCATTGGCATTTCCTGTTTGAAATAGAGATAAGCAGATTTGGCTGCATATTATAGGGGCTTGCGCGCTTCGATGCCATGTTAATCATGACCGAAAGCTTAAAGGGAGGAGAGTTTGCTTTAACCCTGCAACTCATCGGACTATAATCCAAGGTCACTAAATCGATTTAAACTATTGGAATTACCCATGATCCAAAGCATGACAGCCTATGCTCGCATCGAGCACAAAGCACAATGGGGCACCGCCTCCTGGGAGATCCGTTCGGTCAATCAACGTTACCTGGAAACCTACCTGCGACTGCCAGAACAGCTGCGCAGCCTAGAGCCTGTCCTCAGAGACCGTCTGCGTAAACGTTTAAATCGCGGCAAGATTGAGGTCAACCTACGCTACGATCTCGGTGAAGATAAAAATAGCGACCTACAGCTTAACCAAGCCTTGGCCAGTCAGATCATTCAGGCGGCCAACTGGGTCAAGCAGGAAGCCGGTCAAGGCGAGATCAACATTGTCGACGTGCTGCGCTGGCCAGGCGTGATGTCAGGTAGCGAGCAGGACATGGATGCCATCGGCAAGGAGCTACTCACCGCCTTCGACAGCGCGGTCGATCAGTTTATCGAGGCCCGTGGCCGCGAAGGCGACGCCATCAAGACCATGCTAGAGACGCGTCTCGAGGCCATAGAGGGCCAGGTCGCCATTGTCCGCGAACACATGCCTACCGTGATGCAGTGGCAGCGCGACAAGCTCACCAACCGTTTAGCCGAGATTCAGGGCGAACTGGATCCCGCCCGCCTGGAGCAGGAGATGGTTCTGCTGGCGCAGAAGATGGACGTCGCCGAAGAGATGGACAGACTCAACGCCCACGTCGCCGAGACCCGCCGCATCCTCAAGAAAGGCGGCGCCCAAGGCCGACGCCTCGACTTCATGATGCAGGAGTTCAACCGCGAGTCCAACACCCTGGCCTCCAAGTCCATCAGCTCAGAGGTCACCGCCGCTGCAGTCGAACTAAAAGTACTTATCGAACAGATGCGAGAGCAAATTCAGAACGTGGAATAAGCGCTTCAGCCTTACTAAAAGCCTCATTATTGAGGCTTTTTTCATTTCCGAATCAAGCTGGTTAACAGCTCATCCCCTAAGATTTGAGCCAAGCAACTCGCTGAAATCAGAATATAAGACACTACAGGACATGCCGCTTCACTCGTGCAAAGAGTATTGCTCCGGCAAAGTGCCCGGACTTCAAAGCCGAGACAAGGCATGGTAAAAGGTGTCTCTCGGGTGAGCGGTGACATTCAGCCAGCGTTCATTCCAATAAATATATAACCAAGTCCCAACGCCGAAACCTAGGCGACACAGGAAAGATGGAGACCCATGTCACAACGGAGTAAATGGCCTCAATTACTGGTGATTCTGATCGCCCTGGCCCTGCTTATCCCTGGACTCAGCCTCCCTATGCTGAGCCTAGATGGCCAGGCGGACAAATCTAAGTTTGCCCAGACCAGCATAGAGCTGATGACGGAAGACAGCGAAGTGCGCGGCCTGCTGGGGTCAGTATCCGCCTTCCTCGGCTTTAACGAGCTTGAGGGTCAGGTGGAAATTTATCGTAAGCACCGCAGCATACTGGGGACGGTAGAAGATCTGATGCAGAGCGGTAACCTGCTGGTCGGCATCTTGATAGCCACCTTTTCGGTGATCATTCCTACCCTCAAGCTACTGGCGCAGGCGGTACTGGTTTTCGCACAGGGCAGCACGGCTACTCTGCTCACACGCCTTATCGATGCCATAGGTAAATGGAGCATGGCCGATGTATTTGTCGTGGCCATCATTGTCAGCTACCTCGCCGGCAACGCCGAGGATCAGATGGGCGAGCTGATCATAATGCACGCCCAATTAGAGAGCGGCTTCTGGTTTTTCACCGGTTACTGCCTGTTTGCCATAGCATCCAGCATCATGATGAGCAAACCTAGACATGTACATCTCTAACGCCCACTGTTTAGGTGTTGCTATTGTGACTATGTTTTTAAAGCCAAAATAAGCTGGATTGAAACTACTAAGCTGCCAGTACCCTCCATCTTGGAGTCCAAACAAACCGACACAGTTAAACCAACCAATGACTGGCCTAACGCAGCTGGTAGGCCTCCTATTCCAGGTTACCTCACACCAATTCGAGAGTGACAACTAGACTCAATAAGTCCTCATCTTTCATAGTTCAGCCTATACAGCAAGACCTTCCCGTCATATACAAGGGTGTGAGCACACTGTGCGGGTAACATAGCCAACCTCTGCAACATTGATAAAATCTCACTCCAATTACAATTATAACTTTTTAGGTAGTCTTAAGATAAAAACGATATATGTTTATGGCAAAAATGAGCCATCATTTTATATAGCAAGAAATCTGAAATCCTCGGGTGTTTCTTAAGGAAGTCAACATGAAAAAATCGCTTTCCCTCTTCGTCGTTGCAGTGCTGATGAGTGTCGCAATGACACCTATATCATGGTCTAACGAATCGGCAGACTATGTATTCACTGGCGGTAAAGTCTATACCGTTAACGAAAAGCAACCTTGGGCTGAAGCCGTTGCCGTCAAGGGCAACAAAATTATCTATGTTGGTGACGCCGTGGGTGCACGCAAGCTGACTGGTGAAAACACAAAAATCATAGATACAAAGGGTAAAACCGTCATGCCAGGCTTTGTCGATGCCCATGACCACCTCATAAGCTCAGGCTGGACAAGTAAAGGGGTGCATCTCTTCGATGGTAAAAGCAAAGAAGATTACATCAAAATGGTAAAAAAATATGCCGATGAAAATCCAGATCTCAAATATATCATTGGCATAGGTTGGTCCACAGGAGTGTATGGCGGCCGACCCACAGCCAAAGAACTCGACCAAGCGGTGCCCAATCGCCCGGCTCTGATCTTAGACTTCACAGCCCATGATGCCTGGCTTAATTCCAAAGCCATGGATATAGCTGGCGTCACCAAAGACTCACCCGATGATCAGGAGAATGTCATCTACTGGGAGCGCGATGAATCGGGTAATCCCACAGGAACAGGAGTAGAAGGTCAATGGATGGAAGCCTATGTCGCCATCGGCGCTTGGGATGCCGAAAAGGTCATTAACGAAACCATAGACAAACTACACAATCTCGCTGCAAGTAATGGCACTACGACCTATCTCAATCCAGGCATAGTTACGCCGAACATGAAAGATACCAACGGTGGTATGCAAGATGACATGATTGCCGCCATGAAGAACCTAAGAGAGCGAGAGCAAGCTGGTACCCTGAAACTTCGCACCTTTGTGTTACCTTTCGTCAAGAATCCTAAGGCGGATTTAGATCAATTAATGAGCTTTATGGAAGAGATGCGTAAGGAATACAATGGGCCTAAACTCTTTGCCCGTCAGATCAAGATCCACCCTGAAGCAAACTGGAACGTCGAATTAGCCCCCATGCTAAAGCCCTATGAATCAGGCAAATTAGGGGCCTATGGTATTTCTCCAAATAAAATTAAAGAGATAATGGTTACAGCAGCCAAACATGGGTTCGACAGCATGATACATACCGACAGCACTGGGACCTCTCATGCCGGTATCGAAGGGATCCTCGCCGCCCGAAAAGTCGATCCTGATAACCGTAGCGCATTACATCATGCCACTTGGTTAATCCCGGAAGACGCAAAACGCGTGATCGACAACAAGATTCCAATTAACTCGACCCCTAACTTCACCAATGACTGGAGTGATACCGACAAAGATGCCCTGCGCTTGCTAGGTGAAAAACGCACCATGAACTACTTCGGTCTCTATCCTAATTTTGCCAGAGCCGGGGTCAAAGTGAGTATTAGTGCCGATCTCCCCAGCACACCACCTACTATGCAAGGCCCGCTATTTTGTCTCCAAGGTGCCGTCACTATGAAAGATCCCGCCAACCCAAATGCCAAGGCCTTCCCACCCACGGTGAAACCTATGACAATAGAACAGGCACTTCGGGCGATAACCATAGATGCTGCCTGGCAACTTCGTATGGAAGACAAGATTGGCAGCCTGGAGGTCGGCAAACTAGCGGATATTGTCGTACTGGATGCGAACCCCTTCGAAACCGCCCCCATGAAGCTGCAAGATATCAAGGTTGAACGCACCATGATGGATGGCAACTTCACCTACGAGCGTTCTGAATGATTCGCTAATCACTCTTGTCAAACCGGGAAACGTGAACTTTCCTATGGCTGGTTCACGTCTAACCAATACGAGTCAATTTATATCTAATGTGCAAAAGGAGTAGACATAGGATATGAAAATCACTACGACTCTCGCTTCATTCTTCCCAATGCTAATAATCAGCCCCTTAACATCAAGGGGCTTTTATGGAATGTAAAAACAGGTTAAACCCTTAACCCCCACATGTCGAAGGTCTCCTTACAAAGCTGCTCCCTAAAATCAGGATGAGCGATATCGATCAGCGCCCTGGCTCGCTCACGTAGCGACTTTCCGCGCAGATTAGCCGCGCCATATTCAGTGACTATGTAGTGTACATGGGCACGGGTGGTGACCACGCCTGCGCCAGGGGATAACACGCTGGCGATGCGCGACACCTTACCGCCCGCCGCCGTGCTCGGCAGGGCAATCACCGAGCGCCCCCCTTCCGAGAGACCGGCGCCGCGGATAAAATCCATCTGGCCACCGACGCCGGAATAGATGCGGGTACCGAGAGAGTCGGCACAGATCTGCCCCGAGATATCCACCTGCAGCGCCGAGTTAATCGCCATCACATTAGGGTTCTTACGAATGATCGAGGTGTCGTTGACCTGTTCGATATCCATGAAGATCACAGAGGGGTTATCGTCCACATAGTCATACAGTCGCTGACTGCCCAGGGCGAAACCTGTGACCAGCTTGCCTGGATGCACCTTCTTGCGACTGTTGTTGATCACCCCCTGCTCGACCAGATTCAACACCCCATCGGAAAACAGCTCGGTATGCACCCCAAGATCTTTATGCTCCGTGAGACAGGAGAGCACGGCATCTGGGATGGCACCAATCCCCATCTGCAGGCAGTCGCCGTCGCGCACCAACTTGGCGACGTGCCGGCCTATGGCCAAACTGGTCTCGTCGCTGGCCGCCAGCGGATGTTGCGGCAGCGGCATGCTCTGCTCGAACACGGCGGCAAACTTGTCGTAATGGATGAAGCCATCACCATGGGTACGTGGCATACAGGGGTTGATATGGGCGATGATCTTGCCCGCCACCTGACAGACCGCCAGCGTTGCCTCCACCGAGATCCCGAGCGAGCAGATACCATGCTTATCCGGCGGCGATACCTGAACGATCGCCGTGTCTATGGGCTGCTCGCCGGAGCGGAACAGCTTAGGCACCTCGGAGAGAAAGATGGGCACATAATCGGCGTCCCCCTGCTGCAACAGCAGGCGGGTCGGCAGGCCACCGAAGAAGCAGCGATGACGCAGATGACCTTTTAAGCGGGGATCGCTGAGGGACTCGGCACACTCGGTATGCAGCTGCAACAGAGTCAGGTCTTGCCGGGTCAAGGCATGCTCGGCCAAGGCATCGAGTAAAAGCTTAGGGGTGGCGCCCATGGAATGGGTCCAGAGGGTCTCGCCGCTCTGGATCAGGGCGACGGCTTCTCGCGCAGTATTACAGATAATGGGTGGCATCTATCTCACCTGTAGTCGGAAAACTGAGTGCAGTGTACGAACTAACTTAACGCTTTGATAGCAAACTTATCAATGAGTTCACCTTAAGTTGATCTCGAGCAAGAGAGTGTCTATCCGGCATAAGATAAATACGCCGGTGGCCACAAAAAAGGGGCCGTTCGGCCCCCTTTATCACGCACTATTTTAGATAAGCCTTGAGGCTATCCCCTTGGGTCAACAGACTCTTATAGAGGGTAAACTGGTTGGCCGCACGCTCGAGATTATGGTTCTCATGGTGGATATGAAAATAGACATCGCCATTGAGGTGATCCGTTAAGAAACGTACCCCGATCATCAGGCAGATCACCCTGGCGCCCAGCCAAAGACTCTTGCGCTCGACATCGCTCAGCACCTCGCCAAGCTCGCCCAGGTAACCGCGGCAGATGGCGGCAAAGATAGGCTCGCGCACCTCGACCCTGGCGAGATTGGTGGAGTCCTCGGCCTCTGGCGAGGTAAAAGTACGCACCATGTCGCCGAAGTCATACATCAGGTGTCCCTGCATGCAGGTATCGAGATCGATGATCGCCATGCTGCTCATATCGCGCTTATCAAACAGCATGTTATTGATCTTAGTGTCGTTATGACAGACACGTGGCGGCAGCTGCGCCTCGACTTCGTTAAGCTCGCTCAAAAGCTCATCTTGTGACAAGGCAAAGTCTACCCATTCCTGACAGTCTTTGAGACGCCCCAGGCTGTCTTTAGCGACCGCCGCTTGCAGCTGAGCGATACGTCCGGGCAGATGATGAAACTTGGCAATCACATCCTGAAGCTGACTGGCATCGAGATCGCTCAGGGCACGGGAGAAGTGACCGAAGGCCTTGGCCGCAGACTCTGCCTGGGCCGCATCGGCGACCACCTCTATGCTATGGCTAAAGGGCAGATAGGTGATGGCGCGCCAAAAACCTTGATCGCCTAAGTCCAGCGCCAGCTCGCCCTGTGAATCTGTCACCGGCTGCACCACACTCAGGCGATACTCGCCAGCCTCATGTTTGGCGAGCAGATGCTCTGCCACCTTCTTGGCGTTGCTCACCAGGGCGTGGGGTTGAGTAAAGACTTCCGTGTTGAGGCGCTGCAGCACAAACTCGCCCTCTGGCCAGCGCACGAGAAAAGTATCATTGATATGACCGTTCCCAAGGGGACTCACTTTGGCCGAAGCGGTTACGCCAAAGTGCGGCAGCACCTGCTGCCTTATAAAATCAATCACCCAGTAACTCCATTAATTTTTGTTTTACCCAATCAATATCTTGCGGATAGGTCACCCCTAACCAGGTGTCCGGGGTTTGACTCACGAATACCTGTTTAGCCTTCGCCTCATCGGTTAAGGCGGCTTGCACCACGGCGGGAAGATAACATTCGCTGTCCGGCTTATGCCCCTGCTGGGTCACAAATTCCACCAATGCCTCGCCCAGAAGATCGAAGATGTCCGGGGTAAAGCCCCAACAGGTCATAGAGGCCATCGCCTCGGGCGCCAAATTGCCCTGTCGTCCCTGATGCGAGCCCACCAGATTATCACCTTGCCAGGCAATATTCAGCCACTCTTCGACAGAAATCAGCAGATTATCCTGGGTCACACAGATGCCGCGATTGACGCCGCCATGCTCCGACAGCGTCTCCTTGAGGGGATAGGCCACCATTTGCCACCGATTCGGCCGCAGCTTAAAGCCTTGAGCCAGCAAGGCGAAGGCCTGATCGCCATAGTAATCGTCGGCATTGATCACCGCCATGGGACCGGATACAAAATTACGAGCACTCCAGAGCGCATGAGCCGTGCCCCAGGGCTTAGTTCTATTGCTTGCCAGCACTTCGAGATTAACACCGCGCGTAGACTCCCCACTGAGCTCAGGCAAATCTGTCAGCTGCTGCACACAGAAATGCAGCGCAAAATGAGGCGGCAAGCCAGCCAGGCGCGCCTTAATACTCGGGATCAGCTCGGCGCGGGTCACTATCACGGCCGCCGAGAAGCCCGCCTCGATGGCGCTGGCGATCGATAGCTGCAACATGGTCTCGCCCTTGGGCCCAAGCTCGGCGAGCTGCTTGTCGCCGCCGAAACGGCTCCCCAGGCCCGCCGCCATGATCACTAGGGTCAGGGATGGATTATCACCATCCCCATTGGACACTGCATCTGTTAACTTCATCGACATCAAACCACACGAGACCTATGCTCGTCTTAAAAATGGAGATAAGGGCGGCTGTGCAACCACCCATAACATACTCATGGAATTAGGGAATCAGAGATAAGGCCTGAAGGCCGGCTCCTTGGCCAGCGCCGCCTGACTGCCCTTAAGGCTAAACTCGTAGCCGCACAGGGTCAGGCTGCCGCGCATGGCAATATCATTGATGATGGCGGGCGTATCAAGCGGCGAGAAACGCGCCTGGGTCGAGGTGTCGGCCAGCAGACTCACCGTCATCGGCCGATAGCTCACGCCATTATTGAAGGTCAGGTTCTTACAACTGCTGTCACCCTCGGCGCTGGCAAGGGACCAGATGGTGCCAGGTTCGCCCCGCTCACCCAGCCAGCTGAGCATCAATACCTTACCCTCGAGTTGCACCTTAAAGCCGTCTGGCATCGCCACCTGCTTGATATTTGTCCCGGGCGCCTGAGCAATCTGCTTCTCGGGCTCTGACTCTGCTGCGACTTGTTCGGTAGCGTCATCGCCCCCAAGCCAGAACAGGCTGCCAAGCAACAGCGACAGGCAACCGAAGCCTAGCAGGGCGCCGCGAGGATGACCCTTGATGGCGGTTAAGGTTATACCAAACAGCTTAGCCAGCTGCGCCCCGAGCGTATTAACTCCTTGTGCCAACCTGTCTTGGGGTTGGCTAGCTTGGGACTGGCTAGCTTGGAAATATTTGTCTTTTGTAGCATCACTTCGATAGCCCTGCTGCGAATCAAGATCAGACGTCATGGCAGATGCCTGCTCAAACCCTGGCTCATCCTCTCGCGCATACTCTTGCCCTATTGCGTGCTCCTGAGCTGGAGCATGAGCAAACGCAGGCGAATCGCCCGCCAGGGTGGGCTCAACCCGGGTGCGGCGCTCGTTACTCACCATCAAGGGGCCACTGTAGCCCAGGCTATCGAAGGGGGCAGATGGCTTAGGCTGAGGACGAGAGACGATGAAGCCCACCGCCAAAATACTTAAGATGAGGGCGACCCAGTTCGGCCAGGCCTGCTCGGCAAATACCAGGCTCACTGCCAGCAGCAGTGGCCCAGGGATCGCCATCAATGCCAGCAGACGCTGAGCGGCTATCAGACGACGGCTGGCGCTGAGCAGCGAGACGGCGATTAATGGCAGAGCCACCAGTAACAAGATGCCATGACCGGCAAACAGTAAGGAGAAGAGATAGATAAGGCAGAGCGAGGCGCCACTAATGACAAGAAAACGCAGGTTGGTATCCACGCCCTGGCTACAGAAAAAGGTGTTTAACGACATAAAAAATCCCACTTCACGGCTATCTCTGCAAAGAGTCTACTGGATCTCGCCCCGGATGACGCTTAATTTTGGTTAATTTTCCCGGCCCGCCTAATGCCTACCAAACAATGACCCGTCCAAAGCAATCTCCATCCAGTCAGAAATCAGCAGGAAAGATAAACAGACCCTAGCCTAAATTTACTACTAGGCTGTATAATGTCTGGCTACCTAAAACGATACAGCCTTTGGATAGCAATTACATGACCGCTCGCGGAAACCTCTTTATCATTTCAGCGCCTAGTGGCGCCGGCAAGTCTTCACTTCTTAGCGCTATTTTGCAGGATAAACCCGCCGATATGAAGGTCTCTGTGTCACACACGACACGCCAACCCAGAGTCGGCGAAGTCAACGGCGAGCACTATCATTTCGTCAACGTCGACGAGTTCAAGGCGCTGATCGACAAGCAGGCCTTCTTCGAATGGGCCGAGGTGTTCGGTAACTATTATGGCACCTCGAGAGAG
The DNA here is from genome assembly GCF_007636505.1 of Shewanella sp. KCT. NCBI lineage: Bacteria > Pseudomonadati > Pseudomonadota > Gammaproteobacteria > Alteromonadales > Shewanellaceae > Shewanella > Shewanella sp. KCT. The sequence continues at coordinate 286,942 of NZ_LVDJ01000005.1, read as the reverse complement.
GCGATCGAGGTCATGTTGAATAAAGGCATAGACGTGTTTCTCGACATCGACTGGCAAGGCGCCCAGCAGGTCAAACAGATGATGCCAGAAGCGATTGGCGTCTTCATTCTGCCCCCCTCTAAGGCGGAGCTTGAGCGTCGCCTCACCGGCCGTGGTCAGGACAGTGCAGAGGTCATTGCCGGGCGTATGGCCCAGGCAACCTCGGAGATCTCCCACTATGGTGAGTATGACTTCATCATAGTGAACGATGACTTCGAGCAGGCACAGGTGGATTTAAAGGCAATTATTCGCAGCCAACGCCTCACTCGTGCTAGTCAAATTCATGCTCAAAATGATATGCTTAATGATCTGTTGGCAGACTAACTGTCATCGTGTACAATTTTGCGTCATTTTTTCACCCATAAACACTGGAGTTTCAATACATGGCTCGCGTAACTGTAGAAGACGCCGTAAACCAAATCGGCAACCGTTTTGATATGATCCTGGTTGCAGCGCGTCGTGCTCGCCAAATCGCTGTGCAGGGCAAAGACCCTATGGTTGAAGAAGAGAACGACAAGCCAACGGTTATCGCCCTACGCGAAATCGAACTTGGCCTGGTTACCGCCGACACACTAGACGCCGATGAGCGTCAGACCGTCCGCGAACGTGAAGCAGCCGAAATCGCTGCCGTTGCCGCCATCGCCGAAGGCCGCAACACTATCTAAGGAGTGAAGCCACTTGTATCTGTTTGAAGGTCTCAAGGAGTCTGCGTCAAGTTACTTAGAAGCGACGCAGGTAGAATTACTCAAGCAGGCCTATCAGGTAGCGCGCGATGCTCATGAAGGGCAGATGCGCACGAGTGGCGAACCCTACATTACCCATCCGGTTGCGGTTGCCCGCATCCTGGCCGATATGCGTCTCGATCATGAGACGCTCATGGCCGCCCTGCTGCACGACACCATCGAAGATACCCCTGTCACCAAGGAAGAGCTCTCAGAGCTGTTTGGTGAATCTGTGGGCGAGCTGGTCGAAGGCGTCTCTAAGCTGGACAAGCTTAAGTTCAGAGACAAGAAAGAAGCCCAGGCGGAAAACTTCCGCAAGATGATGATGGCCATGACCCAGGATATCCGGGTGATCCTCATCAAGCTGGCCGACCGCACCCACAACATGCGCACCCTAGGCGCCCTGCGTCCCGACAAGCGTCGCCGCATCGCCCGGGAAACCCTGGAAATTTACGCCCCCATCGCCAACCGTCTGGGTATTCACAATATCAAGACAGAGCTGGAAGACCTGGGCTTTCAGGCCTACTACCCCATGCGCTATCGGGTACTTAAAGAGGTGGTCAAGTCTGCCCGTGGCAACCGAAAAGAGCTTATTCAGAATATCGAAGGCGCCATCAAGACTCGCCTCGAAGACACAGGCCTCAAGGGCACGGTCAAGGGTCGCGAGAAGAACCTCTATTCCATCTACAACAAGATGTGTAACAAGGAACTCCAGTTCCAAGAGGTGATGGATATCTATGCGTTTAGGGTGATCGTCGACTCCATCGACACCTGTTATCGCGTCATGGGCGCCATGCACGGCCTGTATAAGCCGCGCCCCGGTCGCTTCAAAGATTATATTGCCATCCCCAAGGCCAACGGCTATCAGTCGCTGCATACCTCGCTATTTGGTCCACACGGCGTGCCAGTGGAGATCCAGATTCGTACCGAGGATATGGATCAGATGGCCGACAAGGGGGTTGCAGCCCACTGGCTCTACAAGGGTGCCGGTTCGGCCCAGCAAGGCACCACGACTCAGGTGCGTGCCCGCAAGTGGATGCAGAGCCTGCTGGAGCTACAGCAGAGCGCCAGCACCTCCTTCGAATTCGTCGAAAACTTCAAGACAGAGTTGTTTCCAGAAGAGATCTATGTCTTCACTCCAGAGGGACGCATTCTCGAGCTGCCTGTGGGCGCCACCGCGGTGGACTTCGCCTACGAGGTACATACCGACGTGGGCAACACCTGTGTCGGCGCACGGGTAAATCGTCAGGCCTACCCCCTGAGTCAGCCGCTGATTTCCGGCCAGACTATCGAGATCATCACCGCCAAGGGCGCGCGGCCCAATGCCGCCTGGCTCAACTTCGTGGTGACCGGTAAGGCACGCGCTAAGATCAGACAGCTGCTCAAGAGCCTCAAAGAAGATGACGCCGTACTCCTCGGCAAGCGTCTGCTCAACCATGCCTTGGGCGACATCAAGCTCAAGGATATCCCTCAGGAGCAGATCGATAAGGTGGTGAGCGAGACCAAACACGCCACCCTAGATTCCCTGCTGGCCGACATTGGCCTGGGCAACGCCATGAGCATAGTGATCGCCCAGCGTCTCAAGGGCGATCGCGTCGAGCAGCACGAACATAAAGAATCCAACATGATGCCGATCCGCGGCGCCGAAGGCATGCTGGTCTCCTTCGCCAACTGTTGTCGCCCCATCCCGGGTGATGCGGTGATCGCCCACGTGAGCCCGGGTAAGGGCCTGGTGGTGCACATGGAGAGCTGTGCCAACATCCGCGGCTATCAGGGCGAGCCGGACAAGTATATTCCTGTGCACTGGGATAACGCCGAGGGCGTTGAGTTCCAGGCCAACCTGCGCATCGAGATCGTCAACCACCAGGGCGCGCTGGCCAAGATCACCTCTATCGTGGCCGCCGAAGGTTCGAATATCCATAACCTGAGCACCGAAGAGCGTGACGGCCGGGTATTCTTGATTAACTTACGGATCTCGGTCACCGACCGGGTCCACTTAGCCAACGTGATGCGCCGTATCAGGGTACTGCCGGAAGTGCTGCGCACATCGCGTAATCGTTAGTTCCACCACTATTAACCTAAGTAGAGAGAGCGTTATGGCAGAGAAGATCATCATTGCAACCGACAAGGCCCCACAGGCGATCGGCACCTATTCTCAAGCTGTTAAAGTTGGCAGCACAGTCTATCTGTCTGGCCAAATCCCGCTGAACCCAGAAACCATGCAGATGGTCAGCGACGAGTTTGAAGCCCAGGTCGTACAGGTGTTCGACAACCTGACTGCCGTGTGTGAAGCCGCCGGTGGCAGCCTGAAGGATATCGTTAAGCTGAACATCTTCATGACAGATCTGGCCAACTTCGCCACGGTAAACGAGATCATGGGTCGCTACTTCGAGCAGCCATATCCTGCCCGCGCCGCCATAGGTGTTAAGCAGCTGCCGAAAGACTCGCTGGTCGAGATGGATGGCGTGATGGAGCTGTAAGCTCTAAGTTGACACCAAAGGGCGCTGCGGCGCCCTTTGTTCTTGATAAACATTACAAACGAAACATCATGAGTCCAGAACGCTTCAAACGCATCAACCAGATGCTAGACAACCGCCAGACCGACCTCACCCTGTGTTTGGACAAGGTACACAAGACCAACAATATCGCCGCGGTGATCCGCACCGCAGATGCCGTGGGCATACATCAAATTCACGCCGTCTGGCCCGATATCGAGATGCGCGTCTCGGGCAATACCGCCTCGGGCAGCCAGCAGTGGGTCAAGACCATCAAGCACTACCATATGGATGAGGCCGCGGCCCAGTTCAAGGCGGCGGGCATGCAGATTCTGGCCACCAACTTCTCGGAAACCGCCGTGGATTTTCGCGACATCGACTATACCAAGCCGACAGTAGTGATCATGGGCAACGAGCGCGACGGCGTCAGCGAGGAAGGCCTTGCCATTGCCGATCAGCAGATCATCATTCCCATGATAGGCATGGTGCAGTCCCTCAACGTGTCTGTGGCCTCTGCCCTGGTGATGTATGAAGCACAGCGTCAACGCGCCCAGGCCGGCATGTATGGCCAGCGCACCCTAGACGACGCCTACTGCCAGACCATGCTGTTCGAGCAGGGCCACCCCGTCTACGCCAAGGCCTGTCGACGCAAGAAGATCCCCTATCCCGCCATCGACAACCAGGGGCAAATTGTCGCCGACGAGACCTGGTGGCAACGGATGCGCGCCCCGGACCCGGACGCCGAGCCAGAAGCCTAAGTTCGTTTTGCGGGAAAGCGAAACGCCTCGCTTTCCCCACACCGCCCCGATGCTCGCCTGGCAAAGGATTCCTTTCAGAGCTTTCTTACCAGAGCATGCCTACCAGATCCTTCCAGCTAAGACTATGACAATTGGCCTTTTATTCCGGCAAAACAATTGTCATAGATCACATTCTTCGCCATACTCAAAGACGCGCATAAAAAGTGGCCAGGCGCTCTCATCGCAGAGAAGGGCCCACTCAATAATGGGGGTTGTTGAGTCTCGCTCCGGCATTGGCCGAGCGAACCTAGTTGCGTCTCCTTTAACAAGAATAACGATGGAATGGCAAGATGGACTCACTATTCAAATCACCGGTCGACATGTTGCACCACTGGGTCGAGCAATATGGCGACAGCACCTACCTGAAACAACCCATAAACGGTCAATACGTTAATTACAGCTGGCGCGAAGTGCAGCAGAAGATGCAGCAGATCGCCGGCGCCCTGCGTCACCTCGGCCTGGAGCCGGGCGACAAGGTGGCTGTGTTATCGAAGAACTGCGCCGAATGGTTCATTACCGATCTGGCGCTGATGCATGGCGGCTATATCAGCGTGCCCATCTATCCTACCGCCAACGCCGACACCATTCGCTACGTGCTGGAGCACAGCGAGTCGAAGGCCATCTTTATCGGTAAGCTGGACTACTGGGCCGATCAGGAGGCCGGGGTAGGTGGCGACATACTGCGACTGGCCATGCCCTACGACACCATGCCGGCACAATACCAGTGGGACACACTACTCAAGCTAGGCCACCCCTTGGTCGAGGTGGAATCGCCGACACCCGAGCAGATCATGACCATCATCTACACCTCGGGCTCGACCGGTAAGCCTAAGGGAGCGATTCAGACCTTCGCCAGCTACGAGTGGACCTGCCGCGCCGTGGTGCGCGACCTCAAGACAGATGTGGAAGACAGGCTGCTCTCCTACCTGCCGCTGGCCCATATTACCGAGCGTGTCGCCATTGAGGGCTCCTCCTTCTATTCCGGCAGCAGCGTCGCCTTCGTAGAGAGTCTCGACAGCTTCGTTGCCGACGTGCAGCGAGCAAGACCGACCGTCTTCTTCTCTGTGCCTCGCCTGTGGAGCCTGTTCCAGAAGAATATCATCGACAAGATTGGCTACACCAAGCTCAACATACTGCTGAAGATCCCCTTCGTCAGCTCACTGGTGAAGAAGAAGATCCATCAGGGACTGGGGCTTGAGCATTGTCACCTTCTCGGTTCGGGCTCGGCACCTATCCCGCCTTCGCTGATCGCCTGGTATCACAAGATTGGCCTGAACATCTGTGAAGCCTGGGGCATGACGGAAAACAGCGCCTACTCCATCATCAACCACCCCTTCGATGCCAGCAAGATAGGCACGGTCGGGCGTGCAGTCGAGGGCTGTAGCGTCAAGCAGGGCGACAACGGCGAGCTGCTGGTCAAGAGCCCGGGCCTGATGAGCGGCTACTACAAGCAGCCGGAAGTCACCCAGGCCAGCTTCGACGAAGATGGTTATTTCCGCACCGGCGATCTCTGCTCAATCGACGCCGATGGCTGCGTCACCATCACGGGCCGGGTCAAAGACAACTTCAAGACCGCCAAGGGCAAGTATGTCGCCCCAGTGCCTATCGAGCGTAAGCTGGCCCAAGATCCTCACGTAGAGCTGATCTGCATCATAGGCTCTGGCCTGCCTCACCCGGTTGCCCTGGTACAACTCTCCGAGGGCGCGGCCTTGCAACCCAAGGAAGAGGTGCGCGCCTCGCTCAAGGCGACCCTGGACAGCATTAACCCTAACCTGGAATCGCACGAAACCGTCGATGCCATCATAGTGGTGAGCGAGCCTTGGGATGTGGACAACGACGTGTTGACACCGACCCTGAAGATCAAGCGCCATGTGCTGGAGCAGAGATTCAGTGCCAAGGTCGAAGGCCAGCGCGGCGGCGTGGTGCGCTGGGAAGATGAGCTCTAAGCTAGCTTGTAAACCCAGTCGCTAAGACAATGATCTAAAAACACGCCATCTGGCGTGTTTTTTATGGGGCAATCTGTGACGAGATAAACAAAGTTTAATAGCTCCCCCCTAAATTTTTGTTGCCTAAAATTGTGCAGCCTCTATGCTTGGCGCCCCGCTACTGTAGAGAGTCAATCATGTTCACCCCGCTAGCCCTTATCGCTGGTCTGCTCATCCTTATTCTTGGCGCCGAATCCCTGGTGCGTGGCGCCAGCGCGCTGGCCCTAAAACTCGGCGTCACCCCGCTGATCATCGGCCTCACCATAGTCGCCTTCGGCACCAGCGCCCCCGAGCTGGCGGTGAGCCTCAAGTCGGCCCTGGCCGGCAACTCAGGCATCGCCCTGGGCAATGTCGTCGGCTCCAACATCGCCAACATAGGTCTGATCCTCGGCTTGACCGCCCTGGTGCGCCCCATAGGCGTGCAATCTATGATGGTCAAGCGCGACATACCGCTGATGCTGTTTGCCAGCCTGCTCTTCTGGGGGCTGATCAGCGACGGCAGCCTCAGCCAACTAGACGGCGCCCTGCTCTGCTCCATGCTGATCGCCTATCTGGGGATGAACTACCTGTTCGATAAGCAGCAGGCCGATACCGAGTCGATGGAGCTCAAGCCGCTCGCACCTCTGTTGGCCGTGGTGCTACTCCTCGTTGGCATCGCCATGTTGGTCGGCGGCGGCATACTCTTTGTCGACGGCGCCGTGGCCCTCGCCAGACAGCTGGGCATGAGCGAGCTGCTTATCGGCCTGACCATCATCGCCATCGGTACCAGCATGCCAGAGCTTATCACCTCCCTGGTGGCCGCCAGACGCGGCGAGAGCGATATCGCCATCGGCAACCTGGTGGGCTCTAACCTGTTTAATATATTGGGGATCTTGGGGATAACCGCCCTGATTCACCCCATCACCGCCAGTGTGCCCAAGCTGGACATGCTGGTGATGGTCTCGCTGGCACTGCTGCTTCTGCCTCTGGCCTGGAGCGGCCTGCGCGTGGGACGGCGTGAAGGTGCCTTGCTGCTGCTCTGTTACCTCGTCTACCTGGGCTATTTGATCCTCTCCGCCCAATCCCTATGAGTTAGCGCCGCCTTTTTAGCGCTACCAATTTAGCTTTCCCGCCGATAAGGAATGACAAATGTCATCCCTTATCGGTGACATCTGTGCCTGCACAAAAATTGCCATCAGGCAGATACTCTCCTTAACCCCGCGACGGGGCATTACGCAACACAGGTTCTTAAGGAGAAGCCAATGAAAACACTTATCATCGCCACCAGCCTAGCCCTACTCAGCCCACTGAGCCAGGCCAATGACATTACCGAGATAGACAGCGCCGCCAATCGGATGGATATCGATCGCCTGAGCCAATTGAGCGAACAAAGCCAAGGTTACGAGCAGGCCTACGCCCTCTATCGCATGGCCATCAGTGCCAACATTCTTAGCCAGAAGGATCAGGCCCAGGCGGCATTGACCCGCGCCGAGAAGGCGCTGTCGCCCATTGCCGACCAAGGAGAGGCCGCCACCCTTCTGGCCTCAGTCTACGGCATGCAGATAGGCTTAGACATGAGTCAGGCCGCCAAGTATGGCACTAAGATGGCCGGCGCCCTCAATGACGCCGAAACCTTGGTCCCCCAGAGCCCCCGACTGGCACTGGTTAAGGCGATCGCCGCCTATTCCAGCCCTAAAGACCATGGCGGCAGCATGAAAAATGCCATCGCTTTTAGCTCAAAAGCCATTGATCTGTATCGAGAACCTTGCGATAACATCTGTTGGGGAGAGGCAGAGGCCTACACCTGGCGCGGCTTGGCCAAGCAGAATCTCGGTGACAAGGCGGGAGCCATTGCCGATTGGCAGGCCGCCCTGCAGGTACAGGCCGATTACGCCTGGGCAAGTTTCCTGCTAAAACAGAACCACTAAGGTAATCGGCTCAATATCGGTTGCCACTAAGCCAGATGGCTAAGCGTTAGAGCGCTCATAGCGCAACATCATGAACTTAGTGGCGCCTAGGATAAAGAAGATGGACAAATACCCTATTCCACACACCCTAGATATCGAGCGGGCGACCGAAGATAAGCTCGCCTGGGTCTATCTAATCAACCTGGGCTTCTATTTCATCCCGCTGTTCTTGCAGACTATGCCCACCTGGCACATAGTCCTTAGCTTGGTAGTGCTGGTGCCCTTTATCTACTGCTATTTTTGGGCCCACCGCAGCCCGAGTAAAACCGCCTACCAGCCTATCTTGCTGATCATCGCCCTGGCCTGTCTCATCACGCCGGTTAATATCGGCTCGCTGTCCCTGTTTACCTTTGCCGGTTTCTTTATCGGCTTTAACTACTCCCTGCCCAGGGCCTTCGCCAGCCTTATCGGCTTAGCCGTCATCCTAACGCTGCTAAGCCTAACCCTAGGTATTCACTACTACTTTGCAGTCTATGGCGTCGCCCTGATCACCGGCGTGGGTTTCTTTGGCGTGGCCGAGCGTAAGCGGGTCGAAGCCAAACGCGCCCAGCGGCAGAGTCAGCAGGAGATACGCCAGCTCGCCACCATGTTAGAGCGCGAACGTATCGCCCGGGATCTGCACGACATCATGGGGCACTCTCTCTCCTCTATCTCACTCAAGGCCGAGCTGGCGCGTAAGCTATTGGCCAAGGGGCAAGCCGACCAGGCCAGCGCCGAGCTGGCAGAACTGGAAACCATCGCCCGCGAAAGCCTCAGCCAAATCCGCCAAACGGTCTCAGGCTACAAACACAAAGGGTTAGACGCCGCCCTGACACACCTGTGCCAGATGCTGAGAGACAAGGGCATGGCCGTCATCCTCTCTGGTGAGCTGCCATCACAGCCACAGGAAGTAGAGACCCAGTTGATCCTCAGCCTGACCGAGCTGTGCAACAATGTTGTGCGCCATAGCCAAGGCGATAGCTGTAATATCGACCTGTCGGCAACACCTCAGGGGCTGCGGATCTCGGTCACAGACAATGGTAAGCTGAGGCAGCTCAGCGAAGGCAATGGCCTCACAGGCATACGCGAGCGACTGCGCCCCTTAGGTGGTACACTCAGTATTGAGCTCGAGCCAAACCCGCAATTTATCATCGAGTTACCAAATCAGGGATAGAGACAGGATGAAGATATTACTCGCCGAAGATCAAGCCATGGTCAGGGGTGCACTGGCCGCGCTCCTCACCCTAGAAGGCGACTTTGAGGTGATCCAGGCCTGTGACGGCGACCAGGCCCTGAGTCTGCTCAAGCAACAGGAGTTCGACCTGCTACTGACCGACATAGAGATGCCAGGCCTCAGCGGTCTGGAGTTGGCTCAATGGTGTCAAAACCAAGCGGCGCCCATTAAGGTCATCATCCTGACCACCTTTGGCCGTGCAGGCTATATCAAGCGTGCCATCGAGGCGGGCGTGGGTGGCTTCTTACTTAAGGACGCACCTTCCGAGACACTGATCCAGGCAATTAACGCCGTCAGCCGCGGCAAGCGCATCATAGATCCCGAACTGGCCATCATGGCCGTCGGCGAACAAGACCCGCTGAACGATAAGGAACGTCGGGCGCTCAGGCTCGCCAGCGAGGGACGCTCCAGCGCGGAGATCGCCGCCACCCTGTTCATCGCCGAAGGCACTGTGCGTAACTATCTCTCCGAGGCCATCGCCAAACTCAATGCCAGCAATCGCATCGACGCCGCTCGCATCGCCAAGCAAAAGGGCTGGCTGTAACCTCAGACTATGACCTCAGGCTTTACCCCCAAGCTTTAACCTGTCATAGCTAACGCGAGATTGCGTTCATGCCGAACTCTGATAGTATATGTATATATTTACAGTAATAGACTCAGGTTCTGGTTAAATAGAACGCTAAATCAAATGGGTACAAAGCGTGGATAGACTCGATCTCATGGCTGTGACAGAGTTAAAGGGCGTTGCCGCCAAGATGGCGCAGCGGCTGGAGAAACTCGGCATCAACACAGTCCAGGATCTGCTGTTTCACCTGCCACTACGCTACGAAGACCGCACCCAGATCTATCCCATCGCCGCCCTCTATCCCGGTAGCTACGGCACCATAGAGGGGATCATACAATCGACCCAGATCGTCCAGGGGCGCAAGCGTATGCTCACCTGTACGGTACGCGACGACTCGGGCACCATAACCCTGCGCTTCTTCAACTTCTCCGCCGCCATGCGTAACGGCCTCGAAGAGGGCGAGCGCATTCGAGCCTACGGCGAGGTGCGTCGGGGCAAGCTTCATCGGGAGATCATCCACCCGGAATACAAGATGCTCCACGGCGAGAGCGACTTTAGCCTCAGCGATACCCTGACCCCTATCTACCCAACCACAGAGGGACTCAAGCAGGCCAGCTGGATCCGTTTGACGGATCAGGCCTTGGCCCTGCTGGCCCATGGCGCACTGACCGAACTATTGCCGCCTCAGCTGAGGCCCAATCAGCTCTCATTGGTCGACGCGTTGCAACTGCTGCACAGGCCCCCGAGCGAGGTCAGCCCCTTTGCCCTGGAGCAGGGCACGCATCCGGCGCAGCAGAGGCTGATCCAGGAGGAGCTGCTGGCCCACAACCTGAGCATGTTACAGCTCAGGGCCCGCAGCAATCATGATAAGGCTATCGCGATGCAGCCCACCGGGCAGCTACTCAATCCCTTCCTGGCCTCTTTACCCTTCAAGCCCACTGGCGCCCAGCAGCGAGTGGTAGCCGATATCACCCAAGATCTCGGCAAGGCACATCCCATGATGCGTCTGGTGCAGGGCGATGTGGGCTCGGGCAAGACCCTAGTGGCGGCGCTGGCGGCGCTGCAGGCCATAGAGAGCGGCTATCAGGTCGCCATGATGGCACCGACGGAACTGCTCGCCGAGCAGCACGCCAACAACTTCGCCGCCTGGTTTGAGCCTCTGGGCCTCACCGTTGGCTGGCTGGCGGGTAAGCTCAAGGGCAAGGCGCGGGCACAGTCGCTGCAGCAGATTAAGAGCGGCGAAGCCCATATCGTCATCGGCACCCACGCCATCTTTCAGGAGCAGGTCGAGTTCAACCGTCTGTCGTTGATCATCATAGATGAGCAGCACAGGTTCGGGGTACATCAACGCTTGGGGCTGAGAGAGAAAGGGATCAGCCAGGGCTTCCATCCCCACCAGCTGATCATGACGGCAACGCCTATTCCCCGCACCCTGGCGATGACCGCCTATGCGGATCTCGATACCTCCATCATCGACGAGCTGCCGCCGGGCCGCACGCCGGTGACCACGGTTGCCATCTCAGACAATCGCCGCGGTGAGGTGATCGATCGCGTGCGCCGGGCCGCGCTGCAAGATGGGCGTCAGGCCTACTGGGTCTGTACCCTGATCGAAGAATCTGAGGTGCTGGAATGTCAGGCCGCCGAAGACACAGCCGAGGAGCTTAAACAGCTACTGCCCGAGCTGTCCATCGGCCTGGTACATGGCCGCATGAAACCCACTGAGAAACAGGCGATCATGGACGCCTTCAAGGCCGGCACCATACAGCTACTGGTGGCCACCACAGTGATCGAGGTAGGGGTCGATGTGCCCAACGCCAGCCTGATGATCATCGAAAACCCCGAGCGCCTGGGGCTCGCCCAACTGCATCAGCTGCGGGGGCGTGTCGGCCGTGGTGCCGTGGCCAGCCACTGCGTGCTGCTCTACAAGGCGCCGCTTTCCCATACCGCCACCCAGCGCTTAGGGGTGCTTAGAGACAGCAACGACGGCTTCGTGATCGCCCAGAAAGATCTGGAGATCCGCGGACCTGGCGAGGTCTTAGGCACCAAGCAGACGGGTATCGCCGACATGAAGATAGCGGACTTAGTGCGGGATCAGGCCCTCATTCCCCACATACAGAAACTGGCGCAGCATGTGATGCAAGAGGCGCCGGAAAACGTTGACGCCATAGTGCTGCGTTGGTTAGGCGAGCGCCAGCAATACGTGCAGGCCTAACTCAGCTAACAATTAAATATTTTTTATTTCACTGGCCGCCCCTAGACAAGCCCGGTGAATTTTGCAGAATGGAAAGAGGCCTCTGTGGTCACAGGGCTTATTCCAGCCACAATTCAAGGAAATCTCATGCAAGTCAGTCAAGAAGATAGAATTGCCCCACAGACAGCGCGCAGCGGGATCAATGCGCTCAGCATTGCCGTGGTGATCATATTAGTGTTGCTCGCCGCCGGCGCCTACTATTTCCTGGGCAGTGACGAACCCGCGCCCGAGCCTGAATTGCCAGCCCCTATTACCCTGCCTGAGCCAGAGCCCGAGCAGCCCTTGCCAACCGATGCGGCCTTGCCTGAGCCAGAAAACCTGGCGCCGGAGCCTGAAACCCAGGTAGAAGAAGCCCCTGCCGAGGCGGTTGAGACCCTGCCGACACTGGGCGAAAGCGATCAATATGTTCATGACAAGACGGTCGAAGTCGCCAATGGCATGAAGATAGACCCGCTACTGGTCGAGAAAGATATCGTCAGACACTTCGTGGTGTTCGTCGACAACCTGGCCCAGGGCGAGCTGGCCCGCAAGGTGAGCCCACTCAAGGCGCCCAACAGCAAGTTTACCGTCTCCGAGGTGACCAACAAGACCTACCTCAATCCCGACAGCTACCATAGGTATGATCTCTATGCGAACTTCGTCGATAACCTGGACGAGGAGCAGCTGCTTAGCACCTATAACAAGGTGAAGCCGCTGCTGGGTGAGGCCTTTGCCGAGCTGGGTTATCCCGACATGAATTTCGATGACCGTATGGTAGAGGCGATCGACGTCATGCTATCCGCCCCCGTCATCGACGCGCCGATTGAGCTGGACAGCGTCAGCGTAAACTATAAGTTTGTCGACCCTCAGCTCGAGAGCCTTCCCAACGCCCAGAAGCTGATGATCCGCATGGGTCCGGAAAACAGCAAGAAGGTCAAGGCCGCCCTGCGTAAGCTCAAGAAGCAGCTCAAACAGTCATAACCCCCAGCTCGCCCACCTCCCCGTGGGCGAGCTCCCTCCTACCTCCTCAGTTCACACTATCTAGCAACAGATCAATCACATATTTATGTCACCCGTCAAAGGGTGTACAATAGCCGCCCCACAAATACACCTTGTGGCTCAGTTTCTGGTTATGGAAAACATCAGCAAGACGCTGTATTTAGAGGCAAAGTAGTGCGGTTACACTTTCACATTCATTCTGCGGGCGCCTGGTCTCCCCTATACCAGTGCTTAAGCGATTGGCAAACATGGCCAACGCCGCCGGCAGATGCCGAGCAGCTCGCTCAGGCCGCCCCGGCGCTGAAGCAAGTGCCCGCCATGCAAAGGCGACGCTTTAGCAAGCTCACCAAGATGTTGCTGGATGTCGCCTTTCAGTGCAATGCGCCCGCCCAATGCCGCACCATCTTCGCCTCTCGCCACGGCGAGCTTAATCGCACAGTGGATCTGCTGCAGGACATAGTGCGCCAGCAGCCCATTTCGCCCATAGGTTTTAGCCAGTCGGTGCATAACACCGCCAGCGGCATCTTCAGCATATTGACGGATAACCGCGCGCCTTCGACCTCGATCGCCGCCGGTGAGGCCACCCTCACCCAGGCCCTTGTCGAGGCCTATGGTCAACTGGCGGAGGACAACTCGCCGCTGCTGCTGGTGTTTGGCGACGAGCCCGTGTCAGATATCTATAAAGAATTTACCCAGGAACCCGAGCTGCCGCTCGCCATCGCACTGCAGATGTCATTGAGCAAGGAGCAGGTTTCAGGCACTCAGCTAGTCATTGAAACCAAGCCAGATGCCTCCGAATTAGCGGCGGCGCAGCCGCTGAGCTTTGGCCAAGTGATCCACGCCATCGCCGCCCAGCAACCGCTCGAGGGGCGTCTGAATCAATACCTGGTGCGGATCTGTCATGACTAGTCAGGTCGTCGCCAAACGCCTGACCGGCATCGCCTATATTCCTCGCTGGCTCGGCGGGGTGAGCTGCTATATCGCCTTCGGTTTAGGGGGCCTGCTCAGCTCACTCACCATATTGCCCGTGCTGAGGTTCTGGCCCGGCAGCCAGCAGGTGCGTATCGCCCGGGTGCAGCGCGCTGTGCACCTGATGTTTCGCGGCTTCGTGCGTATGCTCACCTGGGCCGGAGTGATTCGGGTGACCACCCAAGATCTGCAACGGCTGGAAAGTGCCAAGGGCAAGGTGATCATCGCCAACCATCCGACCCTGGTCGACGTGGTGGTGCTAATCAGCCTGATGCCCAATGTCGGCTGTATCGTCAAGCAGGGACTATGGCGTAACCCCTTCCTGCGGGGCGTAGTCTCCTGCGCCGGTTATATTCCCAACCGCGGCGCCGATCTCCTGCTCAAGGATTGCAGCGAGGTGCTGGCCCAAGGCACTAACATGATCATCTTTCCCGAGGGCACACGTACCGTTAAGGGCGAGATAGTTAACGAATTTGCAAGGGGCGCAGCCAATATCGCCCTGCGCACAAACACAGACCTGATCCCCGTGGTATTAAGAACCAATGCCGTCGGCCTGACCAAGCAGGAACCCTGGTATGAGATACCTCGCCAAACCATAGGCATGAATGTCGAAGTAGGCGAAACTATCGAGCATATCAGGTATCATGCTCAAACGGGTGGAGACGCCAAGATGGCCCGTCAGTTGACGCGGGATCTCGAAGAATATTATAAACAACAACTTGATAAAAATTATGAGCTTACAAAACGAAATTAAACGACTCATCATAGATTGCCTGGATCTCGAAGATGTCAGCATCGACGACATCGACACGAATGCGCCGCTCTTTGGCGACGGTCTGGGACTGGACTCTATCGATGCACTTGAGCTGGGACTGGCCATCAAGAAGCAGTTCGATGTCAAAATCGAAGCCAACTCGGAAGCCACCAAGGCCCATTTCTACAGTGTTGCCAGCCTGGCAAGCTTTATCGAATCTCAACGCGGTTAGGAGGCAGCATGCAAAATCGTGAGCAAATTCTACAGATGCTGACTCAGATCCTGGTGGATGAGTTTGAAATCGATGCCGACGACATCACCCCAGAGGCGTCTCTGTATCAAGAGCTGGATCTGGACAGCATAGACGCTGTGGATCTGGTGATTAAACTACAACAACTCACGGGCAAGAAGATCCAGCCCGACGAGTTTAAGGCCGTGCGTACCGTCGATGACGTAGTTACGGCTATCGAAGGGCTAGTGAAGCAGTAATGCGCCTGTTTCTGCAACTAGTCACCGGCCTGGTCGTGCTGGGGTACCCCCTGGCCGTCTACTTCGGCCTGAACTATTTGCCGCCGGGTGTGATCGCCCTCCTGCTCTGCTCTCTGCTGCTGCTCAGGCTCGCATTGCAGAGGCAACAGGTCAGGGCCATGATGCTGCCAATCGTCGTGGGTATATTCCTGACCGCGGGCAGCTACCTGGCGAAGCAAACTGCCTGGCTGCTCTACTATCCCGTGGTGATCAACCTGAGCATGTTGGCGCTGTTTGCCTACTCCCTCAAACATGGTCCCACCATGATTGAGCGTCTCGCCAGGCTGAAGGAGCCGGATCTGCCCGACGAGGCGATCCCCTACCTGCGTAAGGTCACCCAGATCTGGTGTGGTCTGTTTGTCTTCAATGGCGCCATGGCCCTCTACACCGCCAGCGCCACTAGCCTGGCGACCTGGACCCTCTATAATGGATTTATCGCCTATCTGCTGATCGGTACGCTGCTCGGCGGAGAATGGTTATATCGCACCTTCTGGTTGAAAAAGTCATGACAGCCCTACTCAAACATTGGCTCAGGCATGGGCCGGCGAGCCAGCAGCTTATCAGCTTCAATCACCACGATATTCTGACGGGTGAGGCCTTTACCGCCCAGGTGGCCGCCATCTTCGAGGCCCTGAGCCAACACAAGGCCAAGCGCTGGCTGTTGGCCTGCGACAGCAGCGACCTGTTCGCGGTCGGCCTGTGCGCCGGTCTGCTGGCGGGTAAGCAGCTTATTCTGCCCGCCAACACCCAGTG
Organism: Shewanella sp. KCT; assembly: GCF_007636505.1. Classification (NCBI taxonomy): domain Bacteria; kingdom Pseudomonadati; phylum Pseudomonadota; class Gammaproteobacteria; order Alteromonadales; family Shewanellaceae; genus Shewanella; species Shewanella sp. KCT. The sequence goes on along the minus strand of NZ_LVDJ01000005.1, from coordinate 270,947 downwards.
CGGTACCCTGAGCGAACTCACCCATGAGTTCGATGCAGTGCTGGCAGACAGTCCACTATGCGAGGCCAAAGACTATGTCGCCCTGCATAAGGATCTCAAACATCCTGGCCCCTGGCCCACCAGCGAAACATTTGGCGAGTTGATCCTCTTTACCTCTGGCTCAAGCGGTCAGCCCAAGGCGATCACTAAGACGCTGGATCAGCTCGATGCCGAGGTGACGGTGCTGGAACAGACCTTTGCCAATCATCTGCCCCAATGCAGCGTGATCGCCACCGTCTCCCATCAGCATATCTATGGTCTGTTGTTTAAGGTGCTCTGGCCCCTGGCCGCCAGTCGCCCCTTCTTGAGCGATCTGGTGGAATACCCAGAGACCCTGACCTATTACGCCAACCTGTTCCCTAATCTCTGCCTGATCAGCAGCCCGGCGCAGCTCTCTCGCCTGCCAGAAGCCCTGGAGCATCAGCCGCAGCTGCGCGCGCCCAGCCTGATCTTCAGCTCGGGCGGCCCGCTGAGCCTGGAGGCCGCCAATGCCATCGCCCACTGCTATGGCAAGCCGCCCATCGAGGTCTTCGGCAGCACGGAAACCGGCGGCATCGCCTATCGTCGTCAGCAGGACAACCAGCAGAGCTGGCGCGCCTTTGCCACCCATGAGATCAAGCAAGATCCAGACGACGGTGCCCTCTGGCTCAAGTCCCCTTATCTGGAAAACAACAACTGGCTCAGGTGTGACGACAAGATACAACTAATCGCCCCCGGCGAGTTCGTGTTGCAGGGACGACTGGATCGCATCGTCAAGATAGAGGAGAAGCGCCTGTCACTGGTGCAGATGGAAGCCCTGCTGGAGAGCCACCCCTTGGTGGATCAGGCCGCGCTCGTGGTGCTGAAGCAACCCAGGGTACAGCTGGGCGCCGCCATCAGGCTGTCTACCGAAGGCAACGCCTTGCTGGAGCAGGAAGGTAAACTGGCGGTCAACAACGCCCTCAAGCAGCATCTGCTGAGTCAGTTTGAGCGCGTTACCCTGCCAAGACGCTGGCGTTATCCCGCCGAACTACCGCTCAACACCCAGGGCAAGCGTATCCACAAGGAGCTGTTGGAGTTGTTTCTTCATGATTAAATCTAACCTGCCACCTATCATGGCCAAACGTTGCCTGGAAGATGGCGTCGAATGGCAGCTGCGCATCGATGCCGACCTGCCCTATTTCGGGGGACATTTCCCCGAGCAGGCGGTGCTTCCCGGCGTAACTCAATTGGATTGGGCGGTGCAGCTGGGCGCCAGCGAATTTGGCTATGCGCCCCAGGTGCAGGGTCTAGAGGTACTCAAGTTTCAACAGTTGATCCTGCCCGGCAGCGAGGTGCAACTGAAGATCAGCCTCAATCGCGCCAAACATAAGCTCACCTTCGCCTACTATCAGGGCGAGCAGCGCTTCGGCTCGGGCCGTATCTGCCTGACGCCACACGACAACGAGGAGAGAGGCTGATGCAGCTGGCATTAGTCATCCCCAACTACAACCATCGCCAGGCGATCAAGGCTACCCTTGCACGCCTGGAGCCCTTGGGACTCACCTGTTATCTGGTCAACGATGGCAGCGATGACGAGACCCGTCACCTGCTCTGCCAGCTGGCGGCGCAGCACGACTGGGTGCGACTGCTGCATCATCCCTTCAACCGGGGCAAGGGCGCGGCGGTGATGACTGGCCTCAGGGCTGCCTATGCCGATGGTTTTAGCCATGCGCTACAGGTGGACGCCGACGGTCAGCACGATCTTGACGATATTCCAAAGATGATAGAGACGGCTAAGGCTCAGCCCCAGGCGCTGATCTCAGGCCTGCCGCAATACGACGAGTCCGTGCCCAAGGGGCGCCTCTATGGCCGCTACCTCACCCACTTCTGGGTCTGGGTCGAGACCCTGAGCCTGGATATTCGAGACTCCATGTGCGGTTTTCGCGTCTACCCTCTGGCCGCCACCGAGCAGCTGTTTCTCAACGAGGCACTGGGCGAGCGCATGGACTTCGATATCGAGGTGCTGGTCAAGCTCTACTGGCAGGGCGTCGAGGTAAAACACCTGCCGACAAGGGTGATCTACCCAGAAGATGGCACCAGCCACTTCCAGGGCTTCAAAGACAATGTGCGCATCTCCGCCATGCACAGCAAGCTCTTCTTCGGCATGTTAAGACGCATGCCACAGCTGCTGCGCCACAAGCGTAGTCGCCCCAAGTCGGTGAAACACTGGTCTCGCATGGGCGAGCGCGGCAGCTACTGGGGCATCAAGCTGTTGGCCACCAGTTATAAGCTGGGCGGCCACTGGCTATGCCGCGCCATCATGTATCCGGTGATCTGCTACTTCTTCGCCACGGGCCGCACGGCGCGGCACGCCAGCCAGACTTTCCTGCGTCAGGTGCAGCAACTCGAACCCAAGCATCCGGATCTCCAGGGCGAGATAAACTGGCGCCACAGCCTCAAGCACTTCATCGCCTTCGGCAATGCGGCACTGGATCGCATCGATGCCTGGTGCGACCGCATCAAACTCAGCCAGGTCGACTTTCCCGACCGCGAGGTACTCGCCAAACCGCTGGCCCAGGGACAAGGTGCCGTGCTGCTGGTCTCCCACCTGGGTAACCTGGAGCTTTGCCGCGCCATCTCGATTCACCAGCGCAAGGTGAAGGTCAACGTCATGGTGCTGACCCAGAACGCGGAGAACTTCAACCGGGTACTAAAACAGCTCAATCCAGACAGTGCCCTCAACCTGATCCAGGTGACCGAACTGGGCCCCAGCACCTCTATGCTGTTGCAAGAGAAGATAGAGCAGGGAGAACTCGTGGTGATCGCCGGCGATCGCACCTCCACCAGCAGTGAAGGCCGGGTACTTTACGCCCCCTTCATGGGTAAGGAGGCGCCTTTCCCACAAGGTCCGTTTATTCTGGCCAGCCTGCTGGACTGCCCCGTGTACCTGATGTTCTGCCTCAGGGAAAACGGTCGCTACCGGGTGCACGTAGAGCACTTTGCCGACACCCTCAAGGGGCCGCGTGCCGGCCGCATGGAACGACTACAAGCAGCGGTGAACCGTTACGCCGAGCGTCTGGAACACTACGCCCGCCGTGCACCGCTGCAATGGTTTAATTTTTTCGATTTTTGGCGCAAGGACGATGAACTCCTACGCGAGGCCAAGCCTCAAACGCCTAACAGGACAGAGAAATAGATGACACAGACGACTCAATTCCCCACCTCCACCACCTTGGTCGAATTTGGCCAGCGTAATCTCAATCTCGAGGAGGTCGTTGCCATCGCCAAGGGCGCTAAGGCCCAGCTCAAGGAGAGCGCCGACTATCAGGAATATATCCAGAAAGGTGCCCGCTTTATCGACAGCCTGCTGGCCGAAGAGGGCGTGGTCTATGGCGTCACCACGGGCTACGGCGACTCCTGCACAGTCACGGTCGGCCTGGATCTGGTGCACGAACTGCCGCTGCATCTGTCGCGCTTCCACGGCTGCGGCATGGGTAGTATTCTCTCCGTCATGCAGGCCAGGGCCGTGATGGCATGCCGCCTAAGCTCGCTGGCCGTGGGTAAATCTGGCGTCAGTTACGAACTGCTGAAACGCATCGAGACTCTGCTGAATCTTGGCATCACCCCGGTTATCCCCGAAGAGGGCTCTGTGGGCGCCAGCGGCGATCTCACTCCCCTCTCCTACCTGGCCGCCGTACTAGTGGGTGAGCGCGAGGTGATCTACCAAGGCGAGCGCCGTTCTACTGCCGATGTGTACAGTGAACTCGACATTACCCCGCTAACCCTGCGTCCCAAGGAGGGTCTGGCCCTGATGAACGGCACCGCCGTCATGACGGCGCTGGCCTGTCTTGCCTACGACAGGGCTCAATACCTGAACCGTCTGGCCAGCCGTATCACAGCCATGGCCTCGCTGACGCTCAAGGGTAACTCCAACCATTTCGACGACATACTATTTGCGGCCAAGCCCCATCCGGGCCAAAACCAGATCGCCGCCTGGATTCGCGAAGACCTCAACCACCATGAGCATCCACGCAACTCAGATCGCCTACAGGACAGATACTCGATCCGCTGCGCGCCGCACATCATAGGCGTGCTGCAAGACGCCCTGCCCTTCATGCGTCAGTTTATCGAGACCGAACTCAATAGCGCCAACGACAACCCTATCGTCGATGGCGAGGGTGAGCACGTGCTCCACGGCGGCCACTTCTACGGCGGCCATATCGGCTTCGTGATGGACTCGATGAAGAACGCCATCGCCAATATTGCCGACCTGATCGACCGCCAGATGGCGCTGGTGATGGACCCTAAATTTAACAATGGCCTGCCCGCCAACCTATCTGGCGCCCAAGGCAGCCGTAAGGCGATCAACCACGGCTTCAAGGCGGTGCAGATAGGCGTATCGGCCTGGACCGCCGAGGCACTGAAGAACACCATGCCTGCCAGTGTCTTCTCGCGCTCCACCGAGTGTCATAACCAAGACAAGGTGAGCATGGGCACTATCGCCGCCCGCGACTGTATGCGCGTGTTGCAGCTCACCGAACAGGTGGCCGCGGCTGCGTTGTTGGCCATGACCCAGGGCATTCACCTGCGTATCGCCCAGGGCGAGCTGTGTCATGCCTCGCTCACCACCTCTGTCGCCAAGACCCTAGATCAGGTCAGCGCCGACTTTGAACTGCTCACCGAAGACAGACCCCTGGAAACCGTGCTTAGGCAGACGGTAGACAAGATCCAGCAGGGACTGTGGGAAGTGTGTCACTAGGAGGCGCAAGATGAAGGCACTGCTCACCACAGAGATGGAGATGGTCATCCCCTTCCACGACGTCGACTCCATGGGGATCACCTGGCACGGTAACTATCTGAGGTATTTCGAGATCGCCCGCTGTCAGCTACTGGACGAAATAGACTATGGCTACCGCAAGATGCAGGCCTCAGGCTATGCCTGGCCCATTATCGATCTGCAGATAAAATATGTGCAGGCCAGCACCTTCGAGCAGAGGGTCAAAGTGATCGCCAACCTAGTGGAGTGGGAGAACCGTCTCAAGATCACCTATCAGGTACGCGACGCCGAGACCAACCAGCGCCTGACCAAGGGTTATACCGTACAGGCGGCGGTCGAGATGGAAAGTAAGGAGCTCTGCCTAGTCACCCCTGACTGCTTCAGAAACAAGATAGCCCACCTGCTGCCCAGCGAGGCGCTGGCATGATGACCTCTTTGCTTCACCGCATCGCTAGCCTTCACCGCTTAGCTAAGGCCGGCCTGTTTTGCCTGCTGTTTTGTCCTATGTTCTGCCTGAGCCTCGTTAGCTTCGTAACTCATGCAGAACAATTAACCGACTATGAGGCACTTTTTAAAGCTTCAGCAGACAATGCGGCCCTATCCAAGCTGGTAACCCGCCTGGGCGGCGGTGAGTCGGCAAGGGGCGAGTTTACCCAGTCCCGCTACCTCAAGGTGCTGAAGAAGCCGCTGGTGAGCCGCGGCGAGTTCCTGTTTCAGGACAAACTGGGGATCGCCTGGCTACAGACAGCGCCCTTCCCCTCTGGCCTGGTGCTGACACAAAACACCCTGGTGCAGATAGATGCCGACGGCAATCGTCAGATAAGCCACGCCGATGACAATCCACAGGCAGGTGCCATGGCGCAGATGATGCCAAACCTATTGAGCGCGCTGCTAGGTGGCGATCTCGCCCCCCTGGAGGCACAGTTTACCCTGCACCTGCAGCAACAAGCAGAGTGCTGGCAACTGGGCCTGGAGCCGATAGATCCCCTCATCAAGCAGGCGATGCCACGCATAGTGCTAAAGGGAAGCGAACAACTTGAATCTCTCAGCCTCCTGGATAACCGCGGCGATCTCAGCGTGATCGAATTTAACGCCCTGGCGCAGCGTCCGTTGACGGCGGATGAGCAGGCCTATTTTAAACTCGACGCCGACCCTCGCCCCGCGACAGAGGCGAGATGATCCTCAACCTCAGCGACCGCCTGGGTCGCCTCTCTGCCAATACCCGCCTGATTATCTGGCTGGTGCTGCTGGCCGCCATGGCGCTGCTGGCCGCCCAGGCGCTGAGCCGCGGCGCCGGGGTGCAGAGTGACATCCTGGCCATGCTCCCCAAGATCCAGGAAGATCCCCTCACCCAGAGGGCGATAGACAGGGTCGAGCAGCAACTGGCCAATCGTATCTACCTAGGGGTCGTCAGCCCGGACCAGGCCACTGCCGTCAAAGGCGCCAAGCAACTGCTGAGTGCACTCCAGGGGGCACCCGAGGCCTTTAGCCAAGTGCAGAGCGCCGACATGCAAGGCGCCCAGGCACTCAATCGCTTCTATTTTCCCTATCGCTTTCACCTGCTCACCGCGCAGCAGAAAGATCTGCTCGCAAGTGGACAATTAGCCAAGTTGGAGGCTAATGCGCTCGCCCAGCTCTACAATGCCTTCGGCTACGCCAAAAGCCAGCTATTGAGCCAAGACCCTCTATTGCTCTACCCCGAGCTACTGAAACAGCTCTCGCCCCAACGCCGCCTCAAGGTGGTCGACGGCATTCTGGTCGGCCAGGAATTAACCCAGGATGCTACCGATAGAACCTCCTTAAACAAAGACAGACAGGGAAACAGCGTCGCCATCGTCATGGCCCAGGGAGTCGGCAGTGCCTTCAACCCTAAGGCGCAGGAGCTGCAGTTAGTCAGGCTCGAAAAGGCGATAAGCCAGATGCAACAGAGCCTTGGGCCTGAGCAGAGAGTAAGTGTGCTAAAAGGTGGCGCCCTGTTTCATGCCGCGGCGGCAACAACACAGGCGAAGAGAGAGGTCTCCAGCCTTGGGCTCGCCTCGCTGATCGGCGTGATCCTGCTGGTATGGCTAGCGTTTCGCTCCATGATGCCGCTCACCATAGCTGCCCTGACCATAGCCACCAGCCTGTTATTTGCCCTGAGCGCGACCCTGTGGATCTTCACCCAGGTTCACCTGCTCACCCTGGTATTCGGTACCAGCCTGATAGGGATCGCCATCGACTACAGCTTCCACTTCTACTGTGAGCGGCTGCAAAGCCAGAAAGCAGATTCAGGGATAACCGCGACTAATGCCGTAGCCCGCGTGTTTCCCGCCGCCAGTCTGGCACTGCTCACCACTGTCATCGCCTACCTGGCCATCGGCCTGACGCCATTCCCCGGCATGCAACAGGTGGCCGTATTCTGCGCCGCGGGACTCCTCGGCGCCTATCTGACACTGATCTTCGCCTATCCCAAGCTAGCGAGCAGCGCCATGAAACCCGGCGACCGCGCGCTCGGCCTGGCGGCGCGTTACCTCTCCTTCATGAAGGTCATCGCGCGCCCCATCAGTAGGTTCAGGGGCGTAGCGCTTATTTTCGGCCTGCTGCTCGTGGCTATATTCGGCCTGAATAGACTCGGGGTGAACGATGATATTCGCGCCCTGCAGCAGAGTCCTCTGAGCGTCACCCAGGGAGAGCAACGACTGCGCCAGGTGATGAGCGGCGGCACAGATAACCAGTTTATCCTGGTTCGGGCAGAGACCGCTGAGAAACTGCTGACAAGGCTGGAGGCGCTTTCGCCGACGCTCGGCTCACTGCAGCATCAGGGTGTGCTAGGTAACTCGGTTAATCTGCCCCGCTACCTGCCCAGTCTGGCAAGCCAGCAGGAAGCCTATCGCCTACAGGGGCAGATCTATCACAAGCTGCCTGAGGTGTTAGCGCGTCTAGGATTAGATGGCGACTTGGCACCTTCCCTGATGGCGAACTTCGAGGCCAGCGCCAATGAGACCATCACCCCAGATAATTTCTTCGCCTCCCGGGCCGGTGAACTGTTCGCCCCCCTATGGCTCACGCCCGATGGGGCTCAAGCTCATGCCCAAACTCAAGCTAAAACACAGCCGAGCGATAAAACCTCGGACAGTGACGGCGCCACCTACGGCGCAATTGTCCTGCTGGGCGGCATCACAGATCTTCACGCCTTAACCCAGGCGATCAGCCCATTAAGTGGCGTATCCTTGGTGGATAAGGTGCAGGATATCTCGGATGTGATGGCCAAGTATCGCAGCCTAACCCTAAGCCTGCTAGGCCTGGCGCTTGTGGTCGCTGGGCTTATCTTCTCGCTGCGCTTCGGCCTCAAGATGGCCCTGTGGATCACAGCCGTGCCCGCCCTCGCAGCGCTGCTCACCCTGGCAGGCCTGGGATTAGCCGGCTCACCACTCACCCTGTTTCATGCACTGGCGCTGATCTTGGTCTTTGGCATAGGCGTCGACTACAGCCTGTTTTTCGCCGAGAGCCATAGAGGCGAAGGCGTGATGATGGCGGTATTCATGTCCGCCTGTTCGACCCTGATGGCCTTCGGTCTGCTGGCCTTCAGCCAGACACCGGCCATCCACTATTTCGGCCTGACATTACTCCTAGGGATAGGCCTTACCTTCGTGCTCTCCCCCTTTATTCACACATTAACAAGGATTGATAAGTGACCCCTTTCGCGCAAACAGCCGCTCAGACGGACCATTATGATGTGATAGTGATAGGTGCGGGCCCCTCGGGCAGCGTTGCCGCCAGCCTGCTGCATCAACAGGGTAAGCGTGTCTTAGTCTTGGAGAAGCAGCACTTCCCCCGCTTCTCCATCGGCGAGAGCCTACTGCCCTGCTGCATGCAGGTGATTGCCGAGGCCAATATGCTCGATGCAGTCAATCAGGCGGGGTATCAATTCAAGAATGGCGCGGCCTTCAACGCCAATGGCCGCTCGACCTACTTCGACTTTACCGACAAGTTCACCCCGGGGCCGGGCACCACCTTTCAGGTCGAGCGTGGCGACTTCGATAAGCTACTCGCCGACACTGCCGCCAGCCAAGGGGTCGAGATCCGCTATGGCCAGCGTGTCGATGCCGTGGATCTGAGCCAACAGCCCAGGCTCACCGTCAGCGACGAGCAGGGAGAGAGCTATGAGCAGAGCGCCGATTACCTGCTGGATGCCAGTGGCTTCGGCCGCGTGCTGCCTAGATTGCTGGATCTGGAGCGCCCCTCCAATCTACCCAGCCGCACGGCGATATTTACCCATATCCAGGACAATATCGACAGCGTCGACATGGGCGACTACCACTTCGATCGCAACAAGATACTGATCAGCGTCCACCCGGATAATCGTGACATCTGGTATTGGCTGATCCCCTTCAGCAACGGTCGCTGCTCGCTGGGTGTGGTGGGCGAGCCTCACCTGCTGGGCGAAGATGCCGATCTCGAGGCCACATTGATGCGCCTGGTGCGGGAAGAGCCGCGCCTCAAGCAGCTACTCAGCCGCGCCGAGATAATACGCAAGCCCGCCAAGCTGGCAGGTTACTCGGCCAACGTCAGCACCCTGGCTAGCGATAAATTTGCCCTGCTGGGTAATGCCGGTGAGTTTCTCGATCCCGTGTTCTCCTCTGGCGTCACTATCGCGATGCAATCAGCCTCAATTGCGGCTAAATGTGTCGTGAAACAGCTCAATGGTGAATCGGTCGACTGGCAGACAGAGTATGCCCAGCCGCTGATGCGCGGCGTCGATACCTTCAGAACCTATGTGCAGGCCTGGTACGATGGCCGCTTCCAGGATGTGATCTTCTATCAAAACCCTAACCCTAAGATTAAGCAGATGATCTGCTCTATCCTGGCGGGCTACGCCTGGGACGAGAGCAACCCGTTTGTCGCCGAGTCTGAGCGTCGTCTCAACATGGTGGTCGAGTTATGCCGTTAAGGGCGAGTCTCCTCATCTGCATGGCGCTGTTACTGAGCGCCTGCGCCCACAAGCTAGACAGGCAAACCTGTATGGCCCTGGCTCAGGGAGTCGACTACTGCCTGGCGCCTCTGCCCGACTCGGCGCCCGTCAGTCAAAGCCAGCTGGTCAAACTCAAGGTGAAACAGGCCAGGCATCAGCTGCTGAGTCAGCTGGATCTGACGCCCGAGTCGCTCACCCTGGTAGGCCTGGCCCCTCTCGGACAGCCGCTGTTTACCCTCAGCTATGACGGCCAGCGGCTGATCAGCGAGCAGAGCGTCCTATTGGGAGATCAATTTAAGGCCGAGTATCTCCTTGGGCTGCTGCAATTGATATACTGGCACCCAGAAGATGTAAATCACCATTTACAAGGCGCGACACTGGCCGCCTACGCCTGTGATGCAGCCTATTGCAGAAGATTATATGCTAGCGATGGCGAGACAATCATGGATATCCGCTATAGCCGGAATAGCCCCTGGACAGCCGAGGTGACGCTAGATTTTCACCAGGCTCAGCTGACGCTGAACATCCAGCCGCTAGAGTAAACGTAAACAAGAACGGACACGATGACACAGATAGCTATCACCCACCTAGGATTATGCACCCCATTGGGCGACGATCCCCAGACCGTCTTACGCCGCCTGCTCGATGGCGATACCCAGGGCATGAGGTGGCGTGACGACCTAATCCCTGACAGCCAGGTGTTGGTGGGAATGGTCACCACAGAGTTGCCGAGCATAGCGCCAGAATTACAAAGATTCGACTGTCGCAACAATCAGTTACTCCAGCGCGCCGCCGAGCAGATTGCCCCGGCGGTCGAGGCGGCTAAGACCCAATACGGAGCGGATCGCATAGGTATAGTGCTAGGCACCAGTACCTCGGGGATCGCCAGGGGCGAGAAGGCACTGGCCTACCGCGCCGAGCATGGTGTATTGCCCGCCGATTACCTCTACTCCAAGCAGGAGCTAGGTAACAGCTGTGACTTTCTGCAGCACTATTTCGACCTCGCAGGCCCCTGCTACACGGTATCGACCGCCTGCTCATCCAGCGCCAAGGTATTCGCCAGCGCCAAGCGCCTGCTACTAGCTGGCGTCTGCGACATGGTGATCGTCGGCGGCGCCGACAGCCTGTGCAAGCTGACCCTGAACGGCTTCCACTCGCTGGAATCTGTTTCCAAGGCCCATTGCCAACCCTTTAGCCGCAACCGCGACGGCATCAACATCGGCGAGGGTGCGGCGCTATTTACCTTAACCCTAGGCAAGGCCGAGCTGATGCTCGCGGGTGTGGGGGAGTCCAGCGACGCCCACCATATCTCTTCACCCCATCCAGAGGGCGATGGCGCCGTGGTCGCCATCGAGATGGCGCTCAAGGATGCAGCGATCGCCCCGTCACGGGTTGGCTACATCAATCTACACGGCACGGCGACCATAAAGAATGATGCCATGGAGAGTCGCGCCCTGCTCAAGGTGTTCGGCGAGCAGCTGCCACCAGTGAGTTCTACTAAACCGCTCACTGGCCATGCCTTGGGCGCCGCCGGTGCCTTGGAGGCGGCCTTCTGCCTGCTGCTCCTCTCAGATCTTAATCGAGAGCATGGGCTGCCGCCTCAGGTGGGCGATCAAGAGTGGGATGGCGACAACCCGGCACTGCCCTTCGTATCACAAGGGCACAGCACTCGGCCTGAGAATGCCAGGCTCGAATATGTCATGAGCAACTCCTTTGCCTTTGGCGGCAGCAATGCCAGCGTCATCTTCTGCCGGGGAGCCAAGCGATAATGTCAACGCAAGAATTACAATCTGAATCACAAGCTATGTCACAGCCAAACACAGCGCTTACCGAGATACCGCTTGAACAGGTGCTGCCCCACCGCGCACCTATGATCTTAATCGACAAGCTGCTCGAGCAGGCTCCAGACACACTGCTTACCGAGGTGAGCATAAGCACAAACAGCGCCTATTTCGACGCTGCCAGCCAGTCTGTGCCTAACTATGTGGGCATAGAATATATGGCTCAGAGCATCGCCGCCCTCGCAGGTCTGGAGGCCAGCGCCCGAGGCGAACCCATTCGTGTCGGCTTCCTGCTCGGCACGCGCAAGTTAACATTCGCGATCCCCGCCTACCGACTCGGCGAGCGTTATCAGACCCGAGTCAGCCGCCTCTATCAGGAAGATAACGGTCTGGCGGTGTTTGATTGTAAAATATTCCACAACAATCAACTTGTGGCAGAGGCTAATGTCAATGTATTCCAGCCTCAAGACACCCAGGCCTATATCTTGGAGAGCCAGGCGGGTACAGAAGAAGAGAAAGCAAGATGAATAAACGTGTATTGATCACAGGTGCCAGTCGCGGCATAGGCAAGGCCATCGCCCTCAAGCTGGCCGAGACAGGCTATGATATCGCCCTGCATTTCCACAGCAATCAGGCGGCGGCCGACGCAACCCAGGCAGAGCTCGAGGCATTAGGGGCCAAGGTGAGCCGCCTACAGTTCGACGTGGCGGACCGCGCCGGCGTCAAGGCGGCCATAGAGGCCGATATCGACCAGCACGGCGCCTACTATGGCGTGGTGCTCAACGCAGGGATCACCCGGGACACCGCCTTTCCTGCCATGAGCGACGAAGAGTGGGACGGGGTGATCCACACCAACCTGGACGGCTTCTACAACGTAATCCACCCCTGCACCATGCCGATGATCCAGTCTCGCCAGGGTGGTCGCATCATCACCATGGCGTCTGTCTCCGGCATCGCGGGTAACCGTGGCCAGGTCAACTACAGCGCCTCCAAGGCGGGCATCATAGGCGCTACCAAGGCGCTGAGCCTGGAGCTGGCCAAACGTAAGATCACGGTCAACTGCATCGCCCCCGGGCTGATAGAGACAGACATGGTGGAGTCGTTCCCCCAGGAGATGGTCAAGGAGCTGGTACCTATGCGCCGCATGGGCAAGGCCTCGGAGATCGCCGGCCTGGCCAACTTCCTCATGTCTGATGACGCGGCCTACATCACCCGCCAGGTGATCTCGGTAAATGGTGGCATGATCTGATGAATAACAAGACTCGACGCGTAGTGATCACTGGCGCCGGCGGCGTCACCGCCCTGGGCCACGACTGGCCAAGCATCGCCCAGCGCCTGCAGGCCAAGCAAAATAGCGTCCAGCGCATAGACGAGTGGGACAGGTTCGACGGACTCAACACACGTCTGGCCGCACCGGTCACAGACTTTGAACGCCCGAGCCACTATTCGCGCAAGAAGATCCGCTCCATGGGACGAGTCTCTGTCATGGCGGCCTGGGCCAGCGAGAAGGCGCTGATGGATGCCGGCCTGCTGGACGATCCCATAGTGACCTCAGGTGCCATGGGCATCGCCTATGGCTCCTCCACCGGCAGTACGGATCCCATCATCGCCTTCGGCGACATGCTTAAAGAGGGCGACATGTCTGGGGTCACGGCCACCAGCTATATCCGCATGATGGCCCATACCACTGCGGTCAACGTCGGTGTCTTCTTCGGTCTCAAGGGTCGGGTGCACACCACCAGCAGCGCCTGTACCTCGGGCAGCCAGGGCATAGGCTACGCCTATGAGGCGATCAAATATGGTCAGCAGGATCTCATGTTAGCCGGCGGCGCCGAGGAGCTCTGCCCCACCGAGGCCGTGGTGTTCGATACCCTGTTTGCCACCAGCACCAAGAATGACGCCCCAAGCGAGACGCCGAGCCCCTTCGATCGTGACAGAGATGGCCTGGTGATCGGCGAAGGTGCCTGTACCTTGGTACTGGAAGAGCTGGAACACGCCAAGGCCCGCGGCGCTAAGATCTACGCCGAATTAGTGGGTTTCGGCACCAACTCTGATGGCCTGCATGTCACTCAGCCTAACGCCGAGACCATGGAAGTAGCTATCCGCCTGGCCCTGAAGGATGCCGACCTGGACGCCGACAAGATAGGCTATGTCAATGCCCATGGCACAGCCACGGATCGCGGCGATATCGCCGAGACCCAGGCCACTCAGGCGGTATTTGGCGAGCGCATGCCCATCTCCTCCCTCAAGAGCTACACGGGCCACACCTTGGGCGCGTGCGGCGCACTGGAGGCCTGGCTCAGCGTCGAGATGATGAATGCCGGCTGGTTTGCCCCCACCCTCAACCTCAAGCATATCGATCCCGCCTGTGGTCAACTGGACTACATAAAAGATGAGGTTCGTAAGCTCGACACCGACTATGTGATGAGCAACAACTTCGCCTTCGGCGGCATCAACACCTCGCTAATCTTCAAGCGCTGGCAAGACTAATATCGAGACAACCGCCACGAATGATCGCAAACGAGTCTCAAGACTCAGGCGGTCATCGGCGGCTGGCACAGGCTTTGCTGAGGCTCAGGGTCCTTAATTACAAGATGGAGCTTAAGATGCAATTTGTGCTCGGAGTCGTCAGCCACGCCAGCGTCGTCAAGATGCTAGAACAACACCTGGAAGATATGTATGCCACCTCGCCGCCAGAGAGTGTGCACGCTTTAGATTTAAGCGAATTAAAACAAGAAGATATTAGATTCTGGACCCTATGGGAGGCCGACCGACTCTGCGGCTGCGGCGCCATCAAGCGCCTCTCGCCAGAGCATGGCGAACTCAAGTCGATGCGGGTCGCCAACTACTATCGCCAACGTGGCATAGGCGAGCGGATCTTGCACCATCTTCAGGCAGATGCCGCCCAAAATGGGATGACGCGTCTCAGCCTGGAGACAGGCAGCATGGGCTTCTTCCTTCCAGCCCGGCGCCTATACCAGAAATTTGGTTTCGTCGAATGCGCCCCCTTCGGCCGCTACCAGGATGATCCCAACAGCGTCTTCATGACCAAGCGGCTCTGACATAACATTGGTTTGCACTTGGCTTGCCCTTAACTGGCAACTGGTTTGCGCTTAGCTTGCACTCGGCCATCAATTAGAATAACCTTATTGAAGTAAATCTTATGGATTCGATTCTAATTGTAGGGGCAGACCATGTTTCAATCTCTCTTAGCCAAGCTATCTGGCAGCCATCCCGCCGAGCAATGCTGGCAACTGATCGAACAGGGCGTACAGGTTATCGATGTTCGCTCTCCCCAGGAATATGCCGGCGGCCACCTGCCAAACGCACTTAATGTCCCCCTGGATCAACTGGCCCAGTGGCTGACCCAACACAGCGATAAGCAAACTCCCTTCGTGCTCTACTGCGGTGCGGGGATCCGTGCCCAGAAAGGCTGCGACATCTTAAGGGCCAACGGCTTTAGCTGTGCCATCAACGGCGGCGCGCTCAAAGATCTGCTCTGCTACCAGCCACAAAGCGCCGCCAATGGCTGACACCAAAACTCGACCTGAAACCGAGCTGCCGATTCCTCAGGCCAAACACTCGGCTCCAGAAACGCCCAGGCCAAGATACCAGTTCAGCGCCAATCGCAATCAAGGGCGCCACAGGGTGCGCTATGTGGAAACCAGTCAGCAGAGTGACGAGTGCACCCTGTGCGAGCTAGCGCAATAGTCGTTTGCTAAATAAAAAAAGGCGCTCAAACTGAGCGCCCTAACCTAGAGATGGGTTAAATGTGGTTGACGATGAAAACTGTTATTTGACAGTACTTTAAGCTACCAGCTGCTCTATGCTCTGCTTGGCCTGACTGATCCCCTGCTCGCTTGCTTCAGGTCCCATGTTGAGGGCTTCGCCGTAAACGGTTTCCACCTCGTCGATACCAATGAAGCCGAGCACTGTCTTGAGGTAAGGCACTACGTGATCGCTGGCACCATTCTTGTGTACGCCGCCGCGAGTGGTTACCAAGACCGCACGCTTACCTTCTACCAAGCCTTTAGGGCCTGTCTCTGTGTAGGTGAAGGTCACGCCGGCACGGGCCACCAGATCGATCCAATTTTTCAGCTGAGTCGGAATGCTGAAGTTATACATAGGGGCGGCGATCACCAGTGTGTCGTGCGCCTTCAACTCGGCCACCAGCTCGTCTGACAGCGCCAACACCTCTTGTTGACGCGGGCTCAGCTCGTCACCGCCACGCAGCCCCATGGCGATCTCGCCATCGAGTACAGGCAGCGGCTGCGCCGCCAGGTCCCTGACCGTTACCTCGGCGCCCTGACCCTGCCAGTGTTGCTGCAGGTGGTCGATCAGCTTAGCCGATTGTGAATAGTCCCCTAAGATGCTTGATTTCAATACCAGTACTTTTGCCATAATCTGCTCCAATTCAAAATCTCTGTTACAACCAATTGAGGCCAGTTTATCCACCATTTAAACGAAAGATAAGCACATTAAATGCGACAAAACGTTCTAAAAAAACGAAAGACAAAGAAAGGCAATAACAAACAGCCTGCTGCAACAGCATTCAGTCTCAGACAAAGCCATGAACAACTGACTAATTAATATCGGGTTATTTTTCGTGCGAAAAATAATCATTAAGTGTTGCGCAGTCATAATGATCCCTTGGGCAACTCGGGTCGTAACGCACTAGGAACTCAACCCTTGTTAAGGAGAAGCTGATGAAGAGGATATATCCGGCACTTATGCTAAGTGCTCTGCTCGGTATCACCGCCTGTAACGATGATGACTCGGATGATGAGATCATTGTAGTTCCCACGCCGATCGCCGAAGCCAAGGTGCGCGTCATCCATGCAGGCATAGATGCCCCCAAGGTAAATGTGACAGCCAACGACGCCCAACTGGTTGCCGATGTTGACTACGGCATATCGAGTGGCTTCCTCACTGTGCCCGTCGGCCTGTATGACATAGATGTCGATGCACAGATAGCCGACGGTTCTTTACTCGAGGTGTTCGGCGCCGACCTGGATCTGTCTGACGACATGGAATACACGGCCATCGCGCTGGGTAAGGTGAGCGACGACACCTTGCAACTCAAACTCGTAGCTAATGCCAGTGCAGATATCGCCGCTGGGTATGCGCGAGTTCAGGTGTTGCACGGCGCCTCTGACGTCGGTCTGGTCGATGTATACGTCACCGCACCAGGGGCTGACATTAGCGATACTGCGCCCACGCTATCGGCTAACTTCCTCGATGCCAGCACCCAGATAGAAGTACCCGCCAGTGACTATCAGATCCGTATCACAGCATCGGGACAGAAGACACCGGTGTTCGATTCCGGAACCGTCCCCCTGATGGCAGATACTGATTATTTCATTACCGCGATTGCCAATGCCTGGAGCGGCGACTCACCCGTTGCCTTGCTAGTCGCCCTGGCTGATCAGCAGGCGTTACTCCTCGATGAGATGAGCGGCAGCGATCTGCGGGTAATTCATGCGGTAGCAGACGCTCCGGCGGTCGATATATTTGTCGATGGAGCCACGACGCCCGCAGTCGACATGTTTAGCTTCGGATCCGTGACCGACTATATCAATGTCGCAGATGGCGCACACACAGTCACAGTTGCAGCAGACGCAGATAACAGCGTGGTGGTTATCGATGAAGCCGCCCTTTCCCTGGAAAAGGGTCAAAGCTACAGCGTATTGGCAACAGGCTCCCTAGGCGACATGGATATCAAGCCTTGGGTAGTGATGGAAGAGGCTCGACGTGTCGCCACTGAGGCTAAGATTAATATTGCTCACGCAAGTTATTCCGCTGGCAATGTGGATATCTACCTCACCCCAGATAGCGATATCTCGTCGGCAACCCCAGTGTTGAGCGATATTCCCTTCTTAGCGGCGTCAGGCAGTTTGTCGGTAGCCCCCGGAAACTATGTTGTCAGCGTCACCCCAACGGGTAGCAAGACAGTCGCAATCGGTCCTCTGGATATTAGCCTGGCCGCGGGCGGACGCTATGGTGCGGTCGCTGTTGATGCTATGGGCGGCGGCGCGCCACTGGGTGTGATCCTCTTGGATGATTTTGTCACCGAGATGTAGGAAGCCCCCTCCCCCATTAGCAATACCAAGCCAAGCGCCCCTTTTTGTGGGCGCTTTTTACTGCTTAGTCAACCAAGAGTGATCCCCTACCACCTCTGTCGCATCAAAGCAGACAAATTAGGGATTAGTGTTCATTTTCTGGTATTCTATGGCGTTATTAAACATGACTCCTATGCATAAAGAATAATGTCCAAACAAGACTCTCTTTGGTTTAAATCCTTACGTTGGATCCAGAAGAAACTCGTGCACACCATAGTGGTGCCTCAGGATCCCTTTGCCGATCTCAACCTGGATTCAGACAGACCCCTGGTCTATGTGATGAAGACAGAATCGATCAGTGACATCGCCGCACTGAGCGAGGTGACCGACCGACTCGGCCTGCCCAGCCCCTATCAGCCGCTGGATGTCGAGGGTGAACAGGCGCCGCGAGTCGTCTGTGTCGAAGGAGCCAAGCCGCTATTTGGCGAGCGCGAAGGCAACGAGTTTTACCTCGACAGCTTCTCGCGTCTGCTGAGCGCCCACAAGAAACATCCTGATCTCGATATTCAGCTGGTGCCCGTCAGCCTCTACTGGGGCCGCACTCCAGGCAAGGAAGATGACACCATGAAGGCCGCGGTGCTGGAGCGAGAGAACCCCACCTGGCTGCGAAAGTGTCTGATGATCCTCTTCCTCGGCCGCCACAACTTCGTGCAGTTTTCCAATGCCATGTCGCTGCGCTACATGGCCGACGAGCATGGCACCGACAAACGCATCGCCCAGAAGCTGGCGCGCGTGGCCAGGGTGCATTTCAGCCGTCAACGTAAGGTGATGACAGGCCCCGTACTGCCTAACCGCCAGAACCTGTTTCACGCCCTGCTGAAATCTGAGTCGATGAAGAAGGCGATTCTGGAAGAGGCTCAGAGCAAGAAGATCTCCGAGGCCAAGGCCCGTGAGACCGCCATGGAATACTTAGACGAGATCGCCGCCGACTACTCTGACAGCCTGGTGCGTATCGCCGAGCGTTTCCTCACCTGGCTGTGGAACAAGCTCTACAAGGGGATCAACATCAAGGGCGCTGAGCAGATCCGTCAGCTGCACCACGACGGCCACGAGATCGTCTACGTGCCTTGTCATCGTAGCCACATGGACTACCTGCTGCTCTCTTATATCCTCTACTATCAGGGCATGGTACCGCCCCATATCGCCGCCGGTATCAACCTCAACTTCTGGCCCGCCGGCCCCATGTTCCGCCGCGGTGGCGCCTTCTTTATTCGTCGCAGTTTCCGCGGCAACAAGCTCTACACCGCAGTATTCCGCGAATACCTGGATCAGCTCTTTGCCAAGGGGTATTCGGTGGAGTACTTCACCGAGGGCGGCCGCTCACGTACCGGTCGTCTGCTAGCACCTAAGACGGGCATGATCGCCATGACACTCAACAGCGTGCTGCGTGGCGTCGAGCGCCCCGTCACCCTGGTCCCCGTCTATCTAGGCTACGACCATGTGATGGAGGTGGCTACCTATCACAAGGAGCTGAGCGGTAAGAAGAAGCAGAAAGAGTCTGTATGGCAGGTGTTCGGTGCCATACGTAAGCTGGGCAACTTCGGCCAGGGCTATGTTAACTTCGGTGAGCCTATTACCCTGCATACCTACCTCAACGAGCAGGTACCCGAGTGGCGCGAAGAACTGGCCCAGGATCCCGAGCAGAAGCCGAGCTGGCTGACCCCAGTGGTCAACACTCTGGCCAATCGCGTTATGACCCGCATCAACGATGCCGCCGCCGTCAGCTCTATTACCCTGACCAGCCTGGTGCTGTTGGCCTCTGAGCAGAATGCCCTACAGCGCAGCCAGCTTGAGAAGCAACTGGATCTCTATCTGTCGCTGCTCAAGAGCGTGCCTTACACAGGCTACACCTCTGTGGTCGAAGGCGATGGCGCCAAGCTGATCGCCCAGGGGCTGGAGCTGAAGAAGCTCAAGCTGGACAGCGACCCCCTGGGTGACATCATCTCCATCGATGAGAGCCTGGCGATTGCCATGACCTATTATCGCAACAACATCATCCACCTGTTGGTGATCCCATCCTTGATCGCCAGCTGCCTGACCCGCCAGGATGAATGTAGCCGCGACGAGATCATCGCCACGGTGAAAGATTTCTACCCGCTGCTGCAGGCTGAGCTATTCATGGGGATCGATAACCTCGAGACCTATGTGAACCAGCTGCTGGATCAGCTGCTGGCCGAAGGCTTAATCGACGAAGATAAGCATTTCAGCGTCAAGCCAGACGGTCTCAACCAGCTGTTGCTGCTGGCCGGTACCATCAGCGAAACCATGCAGCGCTACGCCATCATCTTCAACCTGCTGGCGGCTTCGCCTAAGATTGAGCGCTCAGAGCTCGAGAGCGACAGCCACCAACTGGCACAGCGTCTGGGCGCACTCCATGGCATCACGGCTCCTGAATTCTATGACAAGAAGCTCTACGGCACCCTGAGCGTTAAGCTCAAGGAACTGGGTTACCTGGCCGATGACAGCCACAGCGAAGATGTTCAGCGTATCCGCACCCGGGCCAACAGACTGCTGCGGAGCTCAGTTAGACAAACCATAGTCGACAGCGTCGCCGCGGAGCATCAAGCCTAATGGCCAATCATATGAATGCGGCCAAGCATAAGGCCTCGGGTAAATCGCTGCTGGGCGGCGCCATGATCATCGCAGGGACGGCTGTGGGCGCGGGTATGTTCTCCCTGCCTGTGGTCGGTGCCGGCATGTGGTTTAGCAACTCAGTGCTCATGATGCTGGGCGTCTGGTTCTGCATGCTGGTCTCTGGCCTGCTGCTACTGGAGACCAACCTGCACTATGAGCCGGGTGCCAGTTTCGATACCCTCACCCGGGATACCCTGGGTAACTTCTGGCGTATCGTCAACGGCCTCTCGATCGCCTTCGTGCTCTATATTCTGGCCTATGCCTATATCAGTGGCGGCGGTTCTATCGTCAACCACAGCCTGAGTAGCTTAGGGCTAGAGCTGCCTCAGAGCTTTGCCGGCCTGGTGTTTGCGGTGGGGCTGGCAATTATCGTCTTTATCAGCACCAAGGCGGTGGATCGCATCACCACCATAATGCTGGGCGGGATGATCATCACCTTCTTCCTCGCCATAGGTAATCTGCTGATCGAGGTGGAACCCGCCAAGCTGTTTGTGCCCGACGGTGAGGCCAATTATCTGCCCTACATGCTGGCCGCCATCCCCTTCGGTCTGGTGAGTTTCGGCTATCACGGCAACGTCCCCAGCCTGGTGAAATACTATGGCAAGGACCCAGGCACTATCGTCAAGGCGATTACCTTAGGTACCCTCATCGCCTTCGTGATCTACCTGTGCTGGCTGGTCGCCACCATGGGGAACATCACTCGCAGCGGCTTTGTCGAGGTGATTGCCCAGGGCGGTAACATGGGCGTGCTGGTCGCGGCACTCTCGGATGTGATGGCCAGCGACTGGCTGACCACAATGCTGACCCTGTTTGCCAACCTGGCGGTAGCCTCCTCCTTCCTGGGGGTGACCCTTGGGTTGTTCGACTATCTCGCCGACCTGTTTGGCTTCGATGAGTCGCGCACCGGACGCCTCAAGACGGCGGCAGTAACCTTCCTGCCACCGACTGTGTTAGGTCTGCTATTCCCCAACGGCTTTTTGATTGCCATCGGCTTTGCCGCCCTGGCCGCCACAGTGTGGGCCGCCATAGTGCCGGCCCTGATGGCCTATCGCGCCAGACAGATGTTCCCAGACAGCCAGAGTTTCAGGGTGCCAGGCGGCACTGTAGTTATCGCCATAGTGATCTTCTACGGCCTGTTGACCGCAGCCTGCCACCTGCTTGCCATGGCAGACCTGCTGCCCATGTACGGCTAGCTCAAGGGACTATCTCCTAAGCAGAAAAAGGCGCTCGATGAGCGCCTTTTTTATTTAAAAGAGTCACAAATTACCTGTCCAGCAGCGGCTTCATGGTATCGGCCACCAGATGAATTACCGCCACCCAGGCCTCGCGCACCTCACGGGTGTAAGCCTCTCCCAAGCCTGTCTTCAGGGTATAAAGCAGGGCGTTACCCACAGGGGTAAAGTGGGACTGTTTAACGCCATAGGCTTGGTGGCGACGTGCCAGCTCATGCAGCTGAGGCACCAAGGCGTCGAGATCTGTCAGTCCCTCCACCGCCGCCTTCAACATGGCCATCAACTTACGTCCCTGAGCACGAATGTCCTGTTTAAACAGTGGCCGTAGATTGGGGTCTATCTGAAACAGGGCATCGTAAAAAATTGCCGCCGCCTGCTCGCTGATCGGCTCAACCTGTTTAAATGAAGTTTGTACAAGATCTATCTGGGTGGACGTCAGGCTCATCGAAACTCCCTCTTCGCAATAACTATCTCTTCGCAATAACTCTCCCCACAGCATAGACATAAATGGCAAAACAGGCTTAACTAAATTGATATCACGACAGATTTTTCATTAGGGAGGGACTCAAAGATGAAGATTACTAGCTATCAACATGGCGACCCCTGTTGGATCGAACTGGCCAGTCACGAGGCCGCCTCGGGTAAACATTTCTACAGCGCGCTGTTTGACTGGCAGCTTAAGGATATGCCGATCCCCGACGGTGTCTACACCATGTTTGCCATCGAAGATGACGACATAGGGGCCATGTATCAGCTGCCGCAAAATATGATCGACGACAAGGTGCCGACCCACTGGAGCATCTACTTCGCTGTCGATGATCTCGAGGCCAGCCTAGAGACAGTTATAGCTAACGGTGGCCAGGTGATCCTAGGTCCCCACAGCGTGGGCGATGCGGGCAAGATGGCCCAATGCCTGGATCCCGAAGGCGCCAGCTTCTCCCTCTGGCAGGCCGGCGCCCATATCGGCTCTATGCGCATGGGCGAGGCAAATACCCTCTGCTGGGCCGAGCTCTGCTGTCGTGATACCGCCAAGGCCCAGGCCTTCTACACTAAGGTTATGGGCTGGCAGGTGCGTGAGTCGCGGATGGAAGACTTCACTTATTATGAATGGCTCCAGGGGGAGCGCGCCGTCGGTGGCATGATGGCCATGACCGAGGAGTGGGGCGATATGCCACCACACTGGATGCCCTACATCATGGTGGATAACTGCGATGCCACGGTCGCCAAGGCTACAGAGATAGGCGGCCAGGTGTGTGTGCCGCCGACGGACATTCCCGAGGTAGGACGCTTCTCTGTGATCAACGACCCCCAGGGTGGCACTCTGTCAGTCATAAGACTCAACATGACCTAGATCTCTAGTAGTAAAGCGCTAATCTTGAGTCGGGATAGGGCTCAGGCATTGTTTTAACCCTTTGTTTTGGTTAGGTTCGTAACATTGCGAATTTATTTTGGCAATGTTGTTAACTACTAATCAGGGATGTAAACCATGCTTAAAAAATGGATGCCTATCATGGCGACGACTCTCGTTATTGGCCTTAGCGGTTGTGCATCAACCCAAGAGTCAGATACAGAAACCACCGCCGACAACGGCAGCACCAAGGCTAGCCAGCAGTGT
Source organism: Shewanella sp. KCT (assembly GCF_007636505.1). Classification (NCBI taxonomy): domain Bacteria; kingdom Pseudomonadati; phylum Pseudomonadota; class Gammaproteobacteria; order Alteromonadales; family Shewanellaceae; genus Shewanella; species Shewanella sp. KCT. The sequence goes on along the minus strand of NZ_LVDJ01000005.1, from coordinate 247,838 downwards.
AAGAAAGTACGCTCAACCGGCTCCAACATCGGCCGCTGTCAGAAATAACGACTACCAGATAGAAAAAAGCACTGCGATTGCAGTGCTTTTTTGTGTCCAGACTCACCTTAACGGAATCAAGCCTCGGCAGAGTGCTTGAGGCGACGGCCATAGATCAGCAGGTAGAGGGCCGGCAGCACGAACAACGACAGCAACGGCGCTGTGATCATGCCGCCCACCATAGGCGCGGCGATCTTCTGCATCACATCGTTACCCGAGCCTGCGCCCCACATGATGGGCAAGAGTCCGAAGAAGATGGTCGCAACCGTCATCGCCTTGGGACGAATACGCATCACGGCACCTTCTATCAGGGCCTCCTTGAGATCCGCCACATACTCGTAGCCGCCGGTGTCTTTACGGTGCTTGATGGCATTGTTGAGATAGACCAACATCACCACCCCAAATTCCGCCGCCACCCCGGCCAGCGCGATCATCCCCACCGCCACGGCCACCGACATGTTGAAATCCAGCGCGAACAGCAACCAGGTGCTGCCTACCAAGGCGAAAGGCAGACTCAACATGATGATAGAGGCCTGAAGCGGCGAGCCAAAGGTCATCATCAGCAGGATGAAGATCACCCCAAGGGCCATAGGGATCACCTTCTTCAGCTTAGCATCGACCCGCTGCATATACTCATACTGGCCGGCGAAACTGTAGCTGTATCTGGGTGGTACCTTGAGCTGCTTATCCAGCGCCGACTTGGCCTCCTCGATATACTCGCCGATGGAGGTGTTTTGAATATCCACAAACACCCAGGAGATCAGGCGGCCGTTCTCACTCTTGAGCATAGGCGCGCCGTCGGTGATCTCGATATCGGCCAGGTTGCGCAGCGGCAGATAGTGACCCGACTTAGTGATCACCGGCAGCTCCCTGAGCTTCTCGATATTATCCCTCAGCGCCCGCGGATAACGCAGATTGATCGGGTAACGCTCGGCCCCTTGAATCGACTCGCCGATATCCATGCCGCCGATGGCGTAACGCACCACGTCCTGAATGTCGGTCAGTGTCATGCCGTAGCGTGAGGCCACATCCAGCTTGGGCGTGATATCCACGTAACGGCCACCGCCCACCCGCTCGGCATAAGCCGACTTGGTATTGGGTAGCTGGCTGAGGATCGCCTCGATATCGGCCCCCACCTTCTGCAGCTCGTTGACGTCGGCGCCGGTGATCTTGATCCCCACTGGGGTCTTGATACCGGTAGAGAGCATGTCGATACGCGTCTTGATCGGCTGCACCCAGGCATTCGTCAAGCCAGGCACCTTGACCGTCTTCTGCAGCTGGTCGATCACCCCTTGGAGATCCACACCTTCCCGCCACTCCTCTCTGGGCTTGAGCATGATGGTAGTCTCCAGCATGGTGAGCGGCGCAGGGTCGGTCGCCGTCTCGGCGCGTCCCACCTTACCGAACACGCGCTTCACCTCGGGCACCGTCTTGATCAGCCTGTCTGTCTGTTGCAGCACCTCGGCCGCCTTGCTAGCGCTGATGCCAGGCAGGGCCGTCGGCATGTAGAGCAGATCCCCCTCCTCCAGCTCAGGCATGAACTCGCTACCCATCTTGGTCACAGGATACCAGGCGCTGCCCAGGGCAATCACCGCCAGCATCAGGGTGATCTTGGGGAAGCGCAGCACCAGATTGAGCGCAGGCTTATAGAGGGCAATCAATACCCGGCTGATGGGGTTGCTGGTCTCCTTGGGGATCTTGCCGCGAATAAAGTAGCCCATCAGGATAGGCACTAAAGTGATCGACAGAATCGCCGCTGCGGCCATGGCAAAGGTCTTGGTATAGGCCAGCGGACTAAACAGGCGCCCCTCCTGAGCCTCCAAGGCAAACACGGGCACAAAGCTCAGGGTGATGATCAGCAGCGAGAAGAACAGCGCCGGGCCCACCTCGATGGAGGCCTTGGCGACGATATGCCAGTGCTCCTTGTTGTCCGGATCCCTGCGATACTCGTCCTTAAAGTGCTCCAGATGCTTATGCATGTTCTCAATCATCACGATGGCGCCATCGACCACGGCGCCGATGGCGATGGCGATACCGCCCAGACTCATGATGTTGGCGTTCACCCCCATCTTATTCATCACGATGAAGGCGATCAGAATCGACAGCGGCAGGGTGATCACCGCAACCAGGGTCGAGCGAGCATGGAGCAGGAACAGCAGACACACCAGGCCCACCACCAGCATCTCTTCGATCACCTTGTGGAACAGGTTGTCCACCGACTTGTTGATCAGCTCAGATCTGTCATAGGTGGGAATGATCTCCACTCCTTGTGGCAGACCCGCCTTGAGCTGCTCCAGCTTAGCCTTGACCGCGTCTATGGTGGCCAGGGCGTTTTCGCCGTAGCGCATCACGATAATGCCGCCGACCACCTCGCCTTCACCATCGAGTTCGGCAATGCCGCGCCGTGAGGCAGGCCCCTTGCGCACGGTCGCCACATCTTTGAGTAGCAAAGCGGTACCAGACGGACTGGTGACCCCCAGAGGGATCTCCCTGAAATCATCCAGCGTCTGACGATAGCCCTTGGCGCGCACCATATACTCGGCCTCGGCCATCTCGATCACTGAGCCACCCGCCTCGGTATTGGACTTGTTGATGGCGTTCTTCACTGCGGCAATATCCAGCTTGTAGATGGCCAGCTTGTCGGGCTCGATCACTATCTGGTAGGTCTGCTCCATGCCGCCGACGGTCGCCACCTCGGACACCCCGGCCACGCTCTGTAGCTCTAGCTTGAGATACCAGTCCTGCAGGCTCTTGAGCTGTGAAAGATCCAGGTTACCTGAGCGATCAACCAGGGCATATTCATAGATCCAGCCGACACCCGAGGCATCTGGCCCCAGCGATGGCTGAAGCCCCTGGGGCAAGCGGCTGCTAACCTGGCTCAGGTATTCCAGCACCCGCGACCGCGCCCAGTAGATATCTGTGCCATCTTCAAAGATCACATAGACATAGGAGTCACCGAAGAAAGAGTAACCCCGCACCGTCTTGGCACCGGGTACCGCCAACATGGCGGTCGACAGAGGGTAGGTCACCTGCTCTTCCACCAACTTAGGTGCCTGACCCGGGTAAGGCGTCTTGATGATCACCTGCACGTCCGACAAATCCGGCAGCGCATCCAGGGGAGTCTTTCTCAGCTCCTGCACGCCCCAGACAGTGATCATCAGTGCGATGATCAACACCATCAATCGCTGGGCGATGGAGGCCTCGATAATTTTCTTTAACATAGCGCCCCCTAGTGCTGATGACCGCTGCTAAGACGCATCAGGCTGCCCTTCAAGCTCGCCTCTGAATCGAGTAGGAACTGACCCGAGGTCACCACCTGTTCACCTTCCTCGATGCCGCTTAAGATCTCCGCCTTGCCCTGAGACATCATGCCGACGGTGACCTTGCGGGCCAGGAAGCTGCCGTCACCCTGCTTGACGATGACACGGTTCTCTTTACCCGTCTGGATCAGGGCTTCCTGCGGGATCACCAGCACATCCTCATTCGGGCCGCCGTAGATCTCTATCTTGGCCAGGGTATTGGGGCGCAGTGCCACCTCATTGTTGGCCAGCACGATACGCACCCTCAGGCTACGGGTCACGGGATCCAGCTCGGGATAGATGTAATCGATCTTACCCTCGATCCCCTTAAGGTCCATGGCGGGCACTGAAACTTCTGTGGGTTGGCCTATCGCCAGCCAGCTCTGTTCATTCTCGAACACGTCGGCGATCACCCACACCTTAGAGAGATCCACCACAGACATCACCTCTGTGGCGGGTTGAATATACATGCCGTCACGCACCGACAACGCCTTAACGATACCATCGGCCTTGGCATAGAAAGGCACCCGGTACTGGGTCTGCTTGCTCTTGGCCAGCTGTTTGATCTGGGCCTGGTTCATCCCCAGTAGCTCGAGGCGTAGCCCCGCCTTGCGCACCAGATCCTGGTAGTTACGGCTATCCTTAGAGCTCTGCAGGCTGCTCAGCGCCAGCAGGTAATCGTCCTGGGCGTTGATCAGATCCGGCGAGTAGATCTCATACAAGAGCTGCCCCTTGGAGATCTTGTCACCCACTGAGGTGATGGCCAGCTTCTCTATCCAGCCGTTGACCCTGGCGTGCACGTGATTGATCTGGCTCTCGTCATAACCTATCTGGCCCACGGTCTGGACAAACTTCCATAGGGTATCTTTCTCCGCCTTGGCGACCTTAAGTGCCAGGGCCTGCTGCATGCTGCCAGAGACATCTATCTCTATCTGTTGGGTATCTGCCGACATCTCCACCTTTTCCAGGTTCATGCCGCAGATAGGACAAGTACCGGGCACATCGCTGACGATGTGGGCGTGCATGGGGCAGACATATTTGATCGACGGCTCGCCGGTGAGCGGCGCGGGCTTGGCCTGGGCCAGGGGATCGTGTTGGCTGTGATCCATCTCGGGTTCAACCTTAGTACTGGTCGACTCCTCTTCCTCTTCGGCCACCAGGAACATGTTGCACTCAGGGCAACGGCTGCCGGGCTCATGGCTGGTCACCTCAGGGTGCATTGGGCAGACGTAGGTCACCTCATGGCCTGCCGTTAAACTTGTCTCGCTTGCATCGGTTTCCTGCTCGACCAGGAACATGTTGCACTTGGGGCAACGACTGCCCGGCTCATGGCTGGTCTCCTCAGGGTGCATGGGGCAGGCATAGGTCTTCTCCCCGGCCTGATGCACATGGGCTTCATGGCCCTGGCTTGCCTTGGCCTCAAGCGCCTGGGTATAACCCAACTGCGGGGTCGCCACCATAAATAGACTCAAAAGATAAGCGAGCTTTTGGCCTCTGTTTTTCGAATTTACCTGACTCATAATGCCTCATCTCCACTCATGTACTAGTGATGCTTGTGGCCGCTTTCGGCGCTCGCCACAGGCTCGAGGAACATGCCACACTTAGGACATGAATCCCCTTTCGCCCCCTTCACTTCGGGATGCATGGGGCAGTGATAGCCTTGCTTGGCCATCTGATGCTGATGTTTAGGACAGTTGTCGCACGACTTGCCTGCCTTAGCCGACTTGGCCTGCTCCAGGTTCATGCCACACTTAGGGCAGGTATCGCCCTTTGCGCCTTTTACCTCAGGGTGCATAGGACACTCATAACCGCCTGCCTTATCGGCCTTGGCATGCTGATGGTGAGGACACTTGTCGCAGTCCTTGCCATGGTGTTTGGCCATGGCGTGGTGCGCCGCTGGCTCAAGGTTCATGCCGCACTTAGGACAGGTATCGCCCTTGGCGCCTTTCACTTCGGGATGCATGGGGCAGTCATAACCTTGTTCGGCCGCCGCAGCGTGATGCTGCTCGGCGAAGGCCATTGGGGCCGTACTCACAAAGATAAACGCAGTTAAAATCAGACTGATCAGGGTTTTCATCTATGGACTCCATCAAAGGATGACCGCATAACACGCGCAACGCTTACGCGACTTAAGCCTAAAACAGTTAAATTAAGCTAATTAATATGCGGCTAATATAATTCATTTTTCGTTAAACATCAGTGAAGTAAATATTGAGGCGTACCCGGCAGATGGAAAGACTCCAAGGCAGAGGGATTTATTACGCCAATACACCTAGCAAAACGCTTTATAAAACAAAAGGGGTTATCGATTTAAGCTCGGGCACTCGTCAGCACGATGCCACGGAAGATCAGGCGATCGGCGGCCGGAAGGCTGAGCCTAAAGAGATAGAGTGGAAATGAGGCATTTGAGTGGCCAGGATAGACTCGGAACCGGCTACGCCAGGCCAGGGCGTAACGGTAAACAGCGTGCCTGTCACAGAGATCACCACGCAGTGGTTACAATCTCCCTTGCAAAATCCTTTGCCTTCACAGCAATGCTGAGCAGCGGGAAGCACATTTTGCTCATCATCGCAGCAGTGAGATTGCATCATAGCGTCGTCATCATGACAGTCGTCGCCATTATTCATCTGCATCATGGGCTGCTCATCCGCCTGCGCATAAGAGACCATTGCCATGCCATTAGCCATCAACACCTGGCCCAACAGCGCGAGCAGTGTAAAGATGACTAATGTGTGGTGTCTAAGCGTACGACGCATGGTGTACCCCTATAATGAGATGATCCAAGTCTATCACGATATAAAGATTGGGCCTTGATAAAACTCACATTTCCAGCAAGTCAAGGCCCTTCGCCTCAGGCATTCTTATTGTGCTAACCAGATCTTTTCCATCAGTTGTTGATGATTCATCAGGGTTAATTCCTGCTGTTGACCTGTTTGTGACACCAGGCGGGCCTTAGGCGCATTGACAAAGGCCTGGGCGTCCTGCTGAGTCACTATCTCGGGAAGCACCAGACGATAGGCATCGTCGCCTTTGACATCTAGGGCAAGATAGAGGGGCTCTGAGGTCACCCAGACGCCTGAATCGTCGGCGTTATCGGCAAAGATATCGCGATATACCAGCTCGACCAGTTGTTTACCCGCATCCAGGCTGAGCACGCTCTGCTCATGACCCAGTTGCACATCGGCGCCTTGTACCTGGAGTTCATCGGGTAGGGTCAGACTGGCGGCGCTGGCGGTGTTAACTAAAGTCAGGGCAACGAAGGCGGCAAATAGGCTGCTAAAGAAATGACGTGTTTTCATAATCGACTCCCATCAGGCACAGGCCTGACAAATTGGCTAATTCTTTGGCCACGCCAACTTGAGTTAACGGCGCGGCAGATTCATTGTTCGTGTGCGTTACGCAGGTTTAAGACGAACCATTAACCAATGGGAGGGGGAGATAGGGGAGTGAGATCGGCGGTCTGCAGCGACCAGCCAGAGATGACGATAGGACCAGACAGAGGCTGAATGGTCAAAGATGGTACGGCTGCGCTCAGGTTACCTAAGGTCGATGCGCAGTGGGTCATGCAATCACCAGGGCCCATGGCGGCGCACAGGGCCTCGCAGTCCACCAGCGAGCCATCGCCAGACATCTTGCAGGGCTTCCCCTGGTGGGACATCTGCATCCCAGTCTCATGCTTAGCTGAGGCTTGGGTTAAGGCTTGAGTTACGGCGTGAGTTGACGGCGCCATCTCAGGGTTCATCTTCTGAGCTAAGCGCATATCGCGCATATCGCCCTGGTCGAGAGCCATCTCCATAAGACCACCATGCATCAGTGACATGAGCGCGCTGGGCATAGCCATAGCTGGTGTCAGAATAAACTGACCCAGGAGGGCGATGATCAGTACAAACTTGCCAAGGATAGCTGCCATATAAGAGATAAAATTCTCGTAAATTGAACCGGGATTACCTTGATAGACAGACGTCTCATAAAAAGGTTCACCGCCAATTAAATTATTTTCCGGCTTCGCGAACAATCGTCATATTAGCGATAGATAATTACCCTCGAAAATCCAACAAAATCATTACGAAATAGTAAAATTCCCGACAAACTTGTCATGTCATGGTCTTTGCTATAACTTTAGTAAATGCGCATATATTATGAGCAATTTCATAAAATCTTGCTTAGGTAAGATAGAGTTAGAGCTAGCTCTCATTTTACGGTTTTAAAGCCAGATCAAGCGGCGTCTTCTGGTTATACTCTCAGCTACAGAGATGCATTAAATATAATAGATATAATAAACATATTATTTTGGAGATAGAGTGATGAACTGGCGTGCACTATTCAAACCTAGCGCGAAATACTCAATATTTGCCCTACTCGTGGTGGGTATTGTAGTCGGTGTTGTGGGCTACTTTGCGACACAACAAACTTTACATGCAACCAGTACAGATGCCTTCTGTATGTCTTGCCACAGCAATCACTCTCTGAGAGATGAAGTGATGGCGTCTGCTCACGGCGGCGGACGTGCAGGTGTGACTGTACAATGTCAAGACTGTCACTTGCCACACGGCCCAGTTGACTACCTGATCAAGAAGATCATCGTATCTAAAGATCTATACGGCTTCCTTACTATCGACGGCTTCAACACTCAAGAGTGGTTGGATGAAAACCGTAAAGAGCAAGCTGACCTGGCGCTGAAATACTTCCGCGCTAACGACAGCGCTAACTGTCAGCACTGTCACACTCGTATCTACGAGAACCAGCCTGAAACCATGAAGAAGATGGCGAAGAGAATGCACGCCAACAACTTCAAGAAAGAAGCTGACAAGCGTAAGACCTGTGTAGACTGTCACAAAGGCGTTGCACACGTTTATCCTAAGGGATAAGACTCTGCGCACCCTAGGGTGATTCGCGAAATAAAAAGCCTCACACTGTGAGGCTTTTTTTGTATATGGCGGTCAGCGTATTTATCCCGGAGGCCTAGCCCGCAAATCTAAGGTGGCCTGAAAGGGGCTTTGTATTCACCCCCTCACGTAAGAGTGTCTCTTACGCAACAGTCTCTTACGCGGCAGAATGATTAGCAGGCCTGCTCAGGATTAATCTACTTTCGGCAGACTCACATAGGTGCCTTGGAACTGGGCGCAGCACTGCTCGCCGCAATAGAGGGCCACCTCCAGCTTCACCTTGGCACGCTTCCCCCGACCCAGCACACTTAAGTCTGTTTCCGGCCAACTAACTCGCGCCTGGGGCGACTCTCCCACAGGCGCCAAATAACGAATGTCCGCCTGCCCAAGGACGATATCGCCCTCGACACCGGCTAAGCGCTGCTGCAGCCACACCATGCCCCAGCCGGTGAGCGTCATCAGGGTATAGATGCTGCCAGCAAACATGGTGTGATGCAGGTTGATGTTGGGCGCCAGCGGCGCGCTTACCCTCAGCGTCTGCGCCTGATAGGCTTCGGGCGCTATCTGCATGAAGGCACTGACGGGGATAGTCTGATGCCAGGTGCGCTGCAGCTCCCCGAGTAGTGCCTGTATCTGCTCTGGCTCTTCTGCCTTAGACATCATGATCACACCTGCAGATTAAAGGTGACCGGGCCATCGTTGATCAGGCTGACCTGCATGTCGGCGGCAAACTCGCCGGTCTGCACAGGCACTCCCTGGGCGGCGCAGTAATCTACAAATGCCTGATAGAGCTGCTTCGCCTGCTCCGGGGTACCGGCGCCAGAAAAACTCGGGCGCAGGCCACGGCCAGTATCGGCGGCCAGGGTAAACTGAGACACCACCAAGAGGCTGCCGCCCACCTGCTTGAGGTTAAGGTTCATCTTGCCGTCTTCATCGCTAAATACGCGATAGCTCATCACCTTAGTGGCGAGCTTCTCCATCTTGGCCTGGTCGTCTTCACGCTCCACGCCTAGCAATACCAGCAGGCCTTTGTCGATGGCGCCTATGGTTTGGCCATACACATCCACCTTGGCCTGTTTAACTCTCTGTATTAAGGCTATCACTGGCCTCTCGACTCCTATGCTTTTCTCAATTAATTCATCGGCATCACGGGAATGGGTTTGATCAGCTGCTCGGCGGTGTTAGGCAGCGCCTGACCCACACGCAGCAAGGCATCGTCGATCCAGATCAGGAAGCGGCGCAGCTCCTCCAGCTCCAGAGTATCGACGAAGGTCGCCGCGCCCTGTACCTGAACCACCTTGCCCTCCTCCCTCAGGGTGAACTTGGCGAAGTTGAGCTTATGGTTAAGGGTGCCGATGAGCACCATTAGCTCCTGAGTACCCACCAGCTTAGGGCTCACCGCGTAGAAACGGCTGGCCAGGATGCGATCTATCCCTTCTGGGTTCAGGCTCGGCTGCAACACAAACTGATGATCCCCCAGCTGTACGCCCACCTTGTTAGGCCCCACCTTCTTAGCCAGATAGTTCTTGTTGATCAGCGACACCAGCAGGGCATCGGCGGCCAGCTCGTCGCTCATGCCGCTAAAATAGACTCGCTCGGGCGCAGGCTGAGGCGTGCGCTCTGTCGCTAACACTTCAGTCACCAACACTTGGTTGCACACCAGTAGCGCCAACACGGCGGTTAATCTCTTCTTCATGATTCAGCTTCCTTTTAGCTATTAGCTTGGCTTACGCGACTCACTGTTTACTCACTATTTATTTCTTACTGCTTATTCTTTAAGGCTTATTACTACTCGCCACGCTAGGCGCAACGACATCAATAGATTAGGAACGGCCAGCGGCCAGATAACGCCCCATCTGAGTCACCGCCTCGGCGACCGCCCGGCACATCTTGTTGTCGGCGAGGGTATGATAGCCCCCCTTAACTAGACGTGACCTTAATAGCCTGGGGCCGTGGTTGTCGAGAAACTCATCCACCAGCCTTTGGGGGCAGACCCAGTCTAGCTCTCCCTGCAATATGATGGTCGGGCAGGTGAGATCCCCGCCCACCCGCTTCATCAGCTGATAACCACCGAAATAATCGTTGCGGGCATAATGCAGCTCCAACCTAGCCAACGCGCCCCCCTGCTCGGCCAGGGCCTCACTCAGCTCGAAACCGGGCACCGCCAGTGCCAGCTCCCAACTGAGCCAGCGCATCACGCAGTTGCGGCGCACCTCGGCGTCTCTATGATTAAAGCCATCGCTGAAATGACTAAACAGGCTATCGAGGGTATCGCCATGGCCAGCGGCAAACTGGCGATACTGGCTGGAGAAGATCTGCGCCGCGCCGCCACGACCATAGAGCCACTCCATTCCCTCGACAGAGGGAATAAACATGCCCCAATAGATCTGCGACAACACCCGCTCGGGATAGATACAGCTATAGAGGTAGCCCAGGGTCGCGCCGAAGGAGCCCCCCAGCAGACACCAGGCATCTATGCCCGCCCAGTGACGCACCCGTTCGATATCCTTCACCAGGCTGGGAAAGTCGTTGTTGGCCACCTCGCCGCAGGGCTTAGAGCGACCCGCCGCGCGCTGATCCAGCAGATAGATATGAAAGCTGCGGTCGATAAACAGCCTCAACTCCTGAGGGTTACAACCCGCCCCGGGCCCGCCATGAAGATAGAGCACAGGGATCCCCTGGGGATCACCATATTGCGCCAGAAACAGCTGGTGCCCCTCGCCGACATCGATCCAATCCTGACGGATCAGCGGATGCGACTTAGCGGGACTCACCTTTTATGCTCATCTAAGTGGATCTCCGACTCATCGTCCGCCAGCTCCTTGTTCACCAAGTCCATCAGACGCTTGTCGAGGTATTCTGGCATGGCGGCGGTGATCTCGGCGCCGATCAGCACGATAATCCAGGAGAGATACACCCACATAAACAGGATAGGGATGGTCGCCAGCGCGCCATAGATAGCCTCATAAGCGGGGAACTCGGTGAGATAAAGCGCAAAGCCCTTCTTACCCAGCTCAAACAGCAGAGCCGCCACGATGGCGCCCAGCAGGGCGTGGAAAAACTTCACCTTGGTATTGGGCACCACCATATAGATCAGCAGGAAGGTGGCCACAGAGAAGAACATGGGCAGGCGCTCAACCAAGAGGGGCACCACGCCGCTAAGATCTGTGCCGCTAAACAGCTTGAGCGACACCACATAAGAGGTGGCCACCAGGCTGGCGCCCATCAACACAGGGCCCAGGGTCAGTACCATCCAGTACATGGAGAAGGAGACCACCATGGGGCGCTTCTCCGTGGTGCGCCAGATGCCGTTGAGGGACTTGTCGATATTGGAGATCAGCAGAATAGCCACCACCACCAGGGCGCCGATACCCACGGCCGTGCCTTTGGAGGCGTTGGCGACAAACTCGTTGATATACATCTGCACGCTGTCGCCAGCAGAGGGGATAAAATTCTCGTAGATGAAGGTCTCGATATGGCTGCGTATCCCCTTAAACACGGGGAAGGCCGACAGCATAGACATGGTCACTGCCACCATAGGCACCAGAGAGAGTAAGGTAACGTAAGCCAGGTGACCCGCCCGCATATTTATCTGATCTTCCGTGATACGCTGTTTTAGATGTATCATGAATTGCCAGATACCCAGCATGATCGAACGAAGCAGGCTCACATCTATTTTATTTATCACGTTATTCTCTTGATTCAAGTAGGGTTAACTGCGTATCTTGGTACATTAAGATTACAAGTTTAAAGACACTAGATACAAGTGTAAGGAATAAATTGATGTCCCAACAAGGTTCGGCCGGCAACGTGATTGCCGCCATCGCAAGTTTCTTTTTCCCTGGCCTGGGCCAATTAGTACAAGGACGCATACTCGCGGCACTCCTCTTCTGTGTCGTCACCATAGTCGGCTACGCCCTGTGGTGGTTGATCGTCCCCGCCATCATAGGCGGTATCGCTCACCTGTGGAGCATCATAGACGCCGCTAAATTCAAGGCCGACTAACCGTCTAACAAGGAAATCGTCAGGATGAAAAAACTCATCACCGCAGCGGCCCTGGGTGCCGTCGTCATGCTCAGCGGCTGTCAGAGCGCCTACTATGGTGCCATGGAGAAGGTGGGCTACCATAAGCGCGACATCATGGTGGATCGCGTCAACGCCGCCAAGGAATCCCAGGAGGAGGCCCAGGCCCAATTTAGCTCGGCATTGGAAGAGATGCAGGCCCTGCTCAACCACGATGGTGGTGATCTGCAGAGCGCCTACGAGAAGGCTAGAGATGAATATGAGTCCTCACAGGAGGCCGCCGACGAGGTGAGCAGCCGTATCGACAAGGTAGAAGATGTGGCCGAGGCGCTGTTTGACGAGTGGCAAGCAGAGATTGGCGAGATCAGCAAGGCCAGCCTGCGCCGCAACAGCGAGACCAAGCTGCGCGAGACCCGTCGCTCCTACGAGCAGCTGGTACGCACCATGCGCCGCGCCGAGAGCAAGATGCCGCCCATCCTGACCGCCATGAAAGACAACATGCTCTACCTCAAGCATAATCTCAACGCCCAGGCCATAGGCGCCATCAAGGGCGAGTTTGCCAGCCTGCAGACGGATATCTCAAGCCTGATCAAAGAAATGAACAAATCGATTGCCGAGTCCAACCGCTTCATCGAGTCGATGGAAGGCAACAAGTAACGCCCTAAAGCCCTAACCCAGGTTAGGGCTTTTCTTTTACCGCATCGCGTCAGTTACATCGCTTCCCGTTTAGCCTTTCCCCTGGCTCACAACGGCCACTCCCGAAACGTGTCACCTATTTCAGCCAGTACTCGTTACGACAAGAAGCTGCCACAAGCACAAGAAGCTGCCGCCAAAGCTTATAGTTTAGGTTAAAGGTTCTACCATCCTACGTTTTCGGCACCGACATACAATGAGCTCATCGAAATAACAGGCCGCGATTAAACCGGTCAGTCAGCCTACAGTCAGCTAGATGAGGACACACCAATGTCAGCCAAACTATTCAAGATGTTAACCGCCGCCGGTATCGGCATCGCCATGATGACGGGCTGCAGCAGCCTACCCCACGAGATCGCCTCCGAGCAACTGAGCGATCAGCTCAACAAGCAGTATCAGAGCCTGACGGTGATGGCGGCTCAGACGGATCCCGACTCACGCAAGATAGTAGAAAGACAGTTAGCCGACGACCTGGGTCACCATCAGATCAGCGCAACTCCAAGCTTCGAGAGCCTGCCAGATACCGCCAAGATCACCGATGAGACGGCGCTAAAGGCCTACGCAGACAGCCAGGCCAACGAAGCGCTGCTGATCATCAGCGTCACCGACGCGGGCTACGACTACGGCTACGACGACTATCTGGAGACCCGCGGCTGGGTCTACATGCTCGGCGGCGAGCCGGGGGCCGGGACTCAACTTGGCTCACTCATCTCCTGGGCGGGTTCAGGCCAACATAAACTGCATGTACAGGTCTACGACAAGCAGGCCAAGCAGACCGTCTGGCAGGCCGATATAGATGCAAAAGATAGCGGCTCAGAGGTACAGAACATTCAGGCACTGACCCGCTTCATCGTCGACCAGATGCAGGCCCGCGCCATCATCCAGTAACCTCTCCCTTTGGCTGGCACTAAGTGTCAGCCTTTTTTATCCCCTCTTTTTTAACGCCATTTGGACCAAGATCACCTAAATTCACAGCCAATCAGGCTTTTTAGCGAGCCAGCGCACACAAGCGAAACCCTGTCAGAACTCTTCCCCGGCCCTTGACTCTCACCTATATCCGCCTCCTAACTGGTTATTGGCAATGAGTTTTATCGAATCCCTGACCCTGACACTGGCCCTGCTCTACAGCTGCAGCCTGCTCTATTGGAGCGGCAAACGCTGGGGCGCCGTGGTAAGCGCTGCCTCCCTACTGGGCGCGGCACTGGTCACCCTCTACTGGCCACTGTTTATCGCCTTGCTGCTCGCCGCCGGCGTGCTGGCCCTCGCCCACAGATACCAAGGCGATTTCGTCAAGGGGGAGGTGCGCGCTAACACGCTCAGGGAGGGGATACAGCACCTGCTGGCGCTCTCCATCTTGCTGGTTGGCATCCAGTACGCGGCCAACGCCGTCATGCTCAAGCTGGGCATCACCCCCTACCTGATGCGGCCCGACGTGGGTGACGCCTTCCTGCCCATCGCCGGCGCCATAGAACTTAAGGCGATCCTCACCCTAGGCATCTGGGATCAGAACCATCCGGCCGCCGCCGTGATGCTGACCGTAGTGATCCTCACGGGTTTGCTGTGTAAGCGCGCCTTCTGCGGCTGGGCCTGCCCCCTGGGGCTCGCCGGCGAATACCTGTATAAGCTGAGAAAGCGCTTCATCAAGCGTGAACTGCTGCCGCCCACCTGGCTCGACTGGCCACTGCGCATGCTCAAATACCTGCTACTGGCCGGTCTGCTCTACATAGTGCTCGGCATGCCTTCGGCGAGTATTCCTCACTATCTCGAGGGCAACTACCATAAGATAGCCGACCTTAAGATGGCGCTCTTCTTCGTCACCCCTGGCCTCATCACCCTGGCCTGCTTCGCCGTCATACTGCTGCTGGCCGCCTGGCGCCGCCAGGGCTTCTGCCGTTACATCTGTCCCTATGGCGCCCTGCTTGGCCTCACCAGCTTCTTGAGTCCGTTTAAGATCCGCCGTAGCACCCAGCACTGCCTCATCGAAACCAAGGGGATGAACTGCGACAAGTGTACCCGCGCCTGCCCGGCCAACATCAAGGTGCATCAACAAGGCACGGTACGCTCGGACGAATGCCAGGCCTGCATGCGCTGCGTCTCCGCCTGCCCTAAGCAGGAGGCGCTGCACTTCAGCACCCGCAACGGCATCAAGCTCTCCGCCCGTGGCCTCACCATCATGCTGTTACTGCTGCTGTTTATGATCCCGCTGATCGCCTATGTCGGGGGATTCTGGGTCAGCCAGACGCCGACCGAGATTAGGATGTATTTGATACAACATTTGGGGGCAATTGGGCATTAGGGCCTTGGAATAAAGGTGGGGTATTTTTGACTTAGCGTCTGGCGTGGTGGTGGTTAACAGGGAAGTAGAAGGTCGCACCTTCATTGCTACTTATCGCCTGCTGTGGGGTTAAAGTTTAGGTAATTGGTGCTTATTGAGTCAGTTTGAAGCCCTCACCTTCAACGCAACCTATCACCTGCGGTGGGCTTATGTGCAAACACAATTTTGGCACGCTGTGGATATATCCCTATACGCTCCACGGCGGCTTCCCTGCCGCCGAGGGCCAAAATCGTGTTTACACTAGGTATCTAACGTCTCTTCGATTTGGCAGCTTTCGGTATTAATATGAGTTCAAAAGGAACTTCTGGACGAGAGTTATATGAAACTCATGTCCCTATCTACACAATTCAAACTCACATGAATTAACACCTGAAACACTGACTTGGTGAAACTTAGTGATTTTTAACACGAGCGATAAAGTGTAACTTTACCAAGTTTTCGCCATTAGACTTATCAGGCTCTTTTACTAAAAGCATTTTGAATATTGTTCAAAAATACATCATCTTCAACAGACAAGATATTCTTGAAAAAGGGCCTTTTCTCACCTTCTGTTATATGTAAATCAACCATCCTGGCTATTTGCCTTTTTTCCCACATATCGGCTCTTGAGTAGTAGTCTCTTATCTCTAAAACTTCTCCCCGACTAACAAGCCCCTCTAACTGTTCCAAGACAGCCCGCCCAATATAGCTGCCTTCATTCCTACGAAGCTTTCTGAAGTAATCAAAAAGAAGCTCCTTATTTTCGAATCGGCCGGAACCAAAAAAGCGGACGATATAAACCAAAATGAACTCTGGAGCTTTGCCAGCATCGAGCCACTCGTTTAATAACAAAGAAATTTCATCTATCTGTTCTCTAGAAAAAACGTCTTCTCTCTTCGATATAGCATCTAAAGTATATGGGATGAACTGTGGGAACTTACTTAGCAACCTAACACTTTCAATCAAAACTATCGGATCTGATTGTGACACACCAAACTTTATCATCTGTACGAATTTTTTTGGCTCAATCACTATAGAATTTTGAATATCTTCAATAAGCTGCAATGTGTTTAGCTCACGAAGCTTTAACCCTTCACCTTCAGTAAGCTTCCTGAATTTTGTAGGAATTAGACCGGAATAGCCACGTATGATCTTTGGGATATTAAATTTTGTATTTAATGTAGTTTCGTCAAGAGATGGCGCTTCCTCAGGAACAACGTCTGAAGATTCCGATTCTTCCCCTCCGAAACCAGCGACATCCTTTATCTCGGTTTTACTTGTATTTATAAACAATCCTTCCTTGCTCAACCGATTGACCAATAAAGACAACCAATGGTGTGCCGTAGCAGCATCTTTCGCGAAAATCCGGTAATCATCAACAAACCGGCAAAAATCCACGTTCTGCGACAACAGATAATTGTCTACCTCGATTAAGGAAGCTTCAGCAAGTATTCGACTTGCATTTGATCCTACAGGTAAACCATATGAATCTCTGTTAGACCAAAACAGGAGGAGCTCGTTAATTTGATGAACGACCTTCTTTTCACAGCCTTTAATTGAAGCGAGAATACATTCTAACCTGTGAAGGTTTAGGCGATCATAGAAGTTTGAAATATCACAAGAAACAACAACATTGATATTTTTTTTCTTAGAGCATTTTGATACATGCTCACGAAAGGATGTGTAATTGTATCTAGGGTCAAAGAGATATCCTTTTTGAGGTGAAAACCTGTAAGAAAAAACCCTATTCTTACTTTTACTAACTCTTGCCTTCTCGATCTTGCTTGCCATCTGTAGCACTAAAGCAAGGTACTTCATTTCATCTAGAGGCTGTATGTGAGCACATTTTCTGAAGTCAAACAGCTCCTTCTTAGGTACCAACACATACGAAATAGGCGAAACCCTTAGAGATTTAAGGTTGTTTTCTTTGAAGGATGCCGAAATGTTTTGCTTTACTTGCTCTTCAACCTTGCCCTTTATCATTCCTAATTCAAACGGCCGAAGAAAGACCTCAACATCAGTTGTTCCTTCCTTCTTGATATTTTCAACAGCTAAGTTGATAGCCTCTGGAGTTTTCATAAACACCTTAAATGTTATTGACACCTAACGCTTATTAGCAATAAGCCGACTGTGTATATCATAAGCACCAACATTCAGCTTTAAAAGCACTGTAATTAGTTGAATTTTACATCAATTCATGACTAGTTTTTCAACACACATGTCACGTATTTCAAATACGGAAATAGCAAGCTTCTTTGACTACAAAAATAATGTTCAATCGAAGAGACGTTTGGATACGGGTGTAAGCGCGCTTTTGGCTCTCGGCGGCATGGACGCCGCCGTGAAGCCCACATGGATGTGCTTGTGGCGTGCCAAAAGAGTGCTTGCACATCCCCCGCCGGGCAGGCGCTAGGTTAACCATGCGGCCATGGTGTCAAATAACTCAGCTAAACAACTGTATGAGCCAGAAGCTCAATAGCTAAAATCCAGCACGTCACCGCCGGGCAGGCGATAGGTTAACCATACAGCCATGGTATTAATTCGTTCCGCTAAACAACCGTCTCAACCAGAAACTAAAATATAACATATTGAAATATGGTAATTTATAGTGGCCAACCCCCTCAGTATTTTGGCTGCAAATACTGCAGCGGCGTGCTGCCGGTGTGTTGCTTAAAGAAAGCGATGAAGGCGCTATCGCTGGAGAAGGCCAAACGGTAGGCGACGTCGTTCACCTGATGGCCGGTGGCGAGCAGGGCGATCGCCTGTTGCAGCCGCCACTGCTGACGCCAGTTTTGATAGGGCATTCCCGTCTGTCGGGTAAAGATACGGCTAATGGTCTTACTACTGGCGCCCAGTTGCTGCCCTAGCTGCTTGAGGGTCGGAACATGCCATGGGGCATGCTGAAGCTCGGCGAGCCAGGTTTGCAGGCGTCTATCGCTTGGCAAAGGTAACGCCTGGTAACTCTCCTTGGCCTGGGAAAGCTCCTCGAAGAACAGCTGATAGGTGTTCACCATAGCCGTCGCCGGTTTGTCCCAGGGCCAGAAGGCCATACGCTCCACCAGCGACTGCAACAGGGGATTCACTTCTAGGATCTGAATGCGATTGGTAATACTCCCCGTCAACTGCGGCGCAAAATAGAGGGAGCGGTAATCCACCACCCGATTCATCACCACGTTGTGACGGCAAGCCGGCGGGATCCAGGCGGCACGGGTGGGCGGCAACACACAGTGCAATCCGTCCAGTGTGATGGTCATGCAACCCTGAGGGGCATAGAGCAGCTGCGCCTTGGCATGACTATGCATGCCCGAATCGTGTTGTCCCAGGCGGGCAGCGATCCCCACCACCTCGGCCTCTAAGGCGTCGGGATCAAATTTACAGGACTCGTCAATAAACGCCATCTGTCCTCATTCCAACATTTATTGTCTTAATCATATTATTGGGACTATAGCAGAGGCCGTTAGACTGCACATCCTTTCGATGACCATGAGTCTAGCACCATGAAAACTACTCCCTCGATCCCCTTGATGGTGATCCTGATGATGTTTCCCCAGATAGTGGAAACCCTCTACAGCCCGGCACTGCCCCACATTGCCGCAGGCTTTGACGTACCTTTGGCCCTGGCGGGCCAAACGCTATCCATCTATTTCCTGGCCTTCGCCCTAGGCGTGGTGTGCTGGGGAATTCTATGCGACCAACTGGGCAGGCGCCGTACCATGCTGTTGGGGCTGGGGCTCTATGGCATCGCGGCCTTTGCCGCCCTTTGGGTGCCCAGTTTCCAATGGCTACTGACAATGCGAGCCCTCAGTGCCTTCGGTGCCGCCGTGGGTTCTGTGGTCACCCAAACCATGTTGAGGGACAGCTTCGACGGCACTGCGCTGGCCAAGGTGTTCGCTTATATGGGCATGGGGATCGCCATCAGCCCCGTCGTCGGTATGCTCTCTGGCGGACTACTGGCAAGTCTGGGCGGCTACCCGGCGGTATTCCTCACCCTGTCTCTGATGGCAGCGCTACTCTACACCGTCTGTCTGCTGCGCCTGCCCGAGACACGCCCGGCCACCAGTCAGCCTCTTCCTCTTTGGGCACTCATGAGGCGCCTGGCGACAGATGGCAATATTTGGCACAACGCCTTGCTGGTCGCGGGTTTCAATGTGTTGCTGTTTAGCTACTATCTACAGGGTCCATTTGTATTTCAACGTCTGGGATTGAGCACACAGGCCTTTGGCTATAGTGGCATCGCACTGGCAATCGGCACCCTGGTCGGCAGCGCGATCAACAAAACTTTACTGCAGCGGGGTGTTTCGCAGCCTCGATTGTTAAGACTAGCCAGCCTGCTGGCCTTAATCGGCGCTGTTGGGGTGTATCTTAGCGAGACCCATCTTGGCTTCCTGTTACCCATGGCATTGATCGTCGCCGCCTTTGGCATCGCTATTCCCAACATTCTCAGCCAAGCCTTAGTGGAGTATCGCGATCAGGCCGGGGCGGCCGGCGCCCTGTTCGGCCTACTCTACTACTTGCTTATCGCACTGGGGCTGGCCATGGTTAGCCTGGCCGAGCAGCTGGGCGGGCCGCTACTCATCACCAGCCTGCTACTCAGTCTGGTGATAGGGAGGAGAGGCCTTAGAACCCAGATCCAACCTTGAAATAGATGGCGTTGTCGTCTCCGCTTCTGGCCAAGTCTACCCCCATGTGGATGCCGTAGCGACGAGCGATCTGATAGCGAAAGCCCACACCGTAAGCATTGACCGAATCTTGGTTCTCATGGCTGCTGTCGTTAGCAGTCTGTCCATAGCCATAGAAGGCAGAAACGGTCCATCTGTGGTCGAAGTGATACATCAACTGAGACTGCACGGTAGCCACCCTGTCACCCTGATAGCGAAACGCCGACACGCCGCGCAGGTTAACAAAAGGCTTGGCGGTCGGGCTCAGTTCGCTGTCATCGCCATAGAGGGCGTCAAAGCTCGCCGCCGCCGCAAAGGTCCAGTGCTCGGACATAGGCACATAGACCTCGCCACTGACATTGAGGGTCTGATAATTAGTGTCGGAGCCAAGATGTTCATCGAACACCATATAATCGGCCGTGAGCTGATACCCCTGCTTGGGGAAAAACATATTATCCCGGGTATCGTATTCGGCGACCAGTCCCAAGCCTGAAGTGGTACTACTGTCGCCCAGGCGATGTTGAAAGATCCAATCCACCACAGGGTCTGATGATGAGACGCTAGACTCGCTCCAGATCTGCTTAACCCCCAACATCAAGGGCGTATCGGCAACCCTAAATTGCGCCTTCTGCAAGGCG
Source organism: Shewanella sp. KCT (assembly GCF_007636505.1). Taxonomy (NCBI): domain Bacteria; kingdom Pseudomonadati; phylum Pseudomonadota; class Gammaproteobacteria; order Alteromonadales; family Shewanellaceae; genus Shewanella; species Shewanella sp. KCT. The sequence continues at coordinate 227,288 of NZ_LVDJ01000005.1, read as the reverse complement.
AATACCGCCTTGGTCTGGGTGTCGAACTGAATGGCGTGCTCTGGAGGCAGCAGGCCCCCCAGACGGGTATAGATATCTAAGTTGGCATTGGCCACCCCGCCAACGACGGTATAGCGAATGCTGTCCTTCAGCCAGGAGTGGCGATGACCGGCAAACGCCAGCCAGGTACCATTTTCGGTACCTGCGGCGCCGACCAATGTCATGGCGGCGGGCATCAGCTGGGCACCACCGTCGATAGATTCACGGGCCTTTTGCATGCGCAGCGCCTTCTCCGCTTCTGTTTCATGCAGAAACAGGCCAACCAATCCGCCACCCACGCCAAGGGCGGGTTCGGTGATCACCATAGGAATAGGCAGAAAGCCATAGGCGTTCTCGGCTAGATGATGGCCGAGATCCAGCTGGCCATCCTTCTCATCGAAAAAATAGCTGCCATCGGCAACGGCTTGCGTCGATGCCAGCAGCATGGCGCAGAGGAGTATTTTCTTATTCATTGTGTCGACTCATTAAAATTTTTAAAGGAATTTGGTTAAGCATCGGCCTTCAGGGTCTAGCGCCGATTAGAGGGCGCCTAGCTGATAGCACTTAGCTGATAGCACTTAGTTGCTAGCACTTAGTTGATGGCACTTGACCAATCGCACTTAGGTCACAGCAGGTGCAGCACCGCATACACCAGCATCAACATCAGCGCACTCGAGGTAACGTAAGAAATCAGCAGCGCGTAGAGGGTGCCGTCGCGGGCTTGCTGTCGATAAAGCGCAGCGATCTCCAGGCCTGGATGCTGGCTATCAGCTCTCGTGAATTCGGCCGGTTGCTTGATGTTGAAGATCCGATAGGCGAGCGCAAATGAGAGCAGCTGAGAGAACAACACCAGGGCGCCGCCTATCACGACGACTCTGCTGCCACCCGCCTGCATGGCCTCAATCATATGCGGCCCAAAATAGAGGCCTGTCACCGCCGTAAACGCCAGCAGCGACAGATTGCGCAGATACTTGCTGGTATGCTGAGGCAAGCGCTCCAGTGGGTTGTTCTTGTGGCAAGCCCAGCCCACGGCAATCCCCGAGAGCAGGCTCGTCAGCCCCGTTCCGAAATAGAGATACAGGCCGCCGAGCTCCAGATGCCAGAGGCTGACGAGATAGGCCGCCACCAGGCCAAGCCCAAACAAGGCCTGGTTTCCCCCTTGGCGAGGCAATCCCGACTTCAACCCCTGTGTGACTGTCTGTATGTCACGGCTGCTACCCGTCAGCTGCAAGATGTCGCCGGACTTGAGCTCCAGCTCTGGAGTCACTTCCAGCGTCAGCTCGTCTCTAGAAACCGCAGTGATGCACACTTCTCTATGGGTGCGCTCGTTGAGCGCCATCTTCACCTGTTGCAGCGATCGGCCCACTAACGCCGGGGCATGGATCACTATGAGGCAGTTCTCTTCGCCGAGCTCTGCCGAGGCAGAGCTCGGAAGCTCTGTGCCAAGCAGGTTGTCGTCAAAGTAAAACAGGGCATTGTGACAACCCGTCACTGTGATGATATCGCCGGCCACAATCGGCTCATCCTTAGGGGGCTGCCCGCTGGTAGCGGCGCGCGACAGCTCAAAGATGATGTCCACAGAGGGGGCATTGAGTTGCGCCAAGGTTTTGCCCACCACAGTGCTGTCCACGTTCACCTTAAAGACGCGTCTGACTATGCTAGTTCGGGTATCGATAGCTTTGTGTATTCCGGCATAGGCCATGGCTCGTGGCATCGCCGCTGGTAGTAGCCAGGTCAACAACACCACTGGCACCAAGACACCTAAGATGACAGTGAGCATATAGCCTAAATTAACTTGGTTCTGGGCGACCTGCTTGGCCGCCTCATCCAAGCCGGGTAGCAGATCTATCAGCTCGCTGGCCTCGGAGATGATTTCCGGGTGCACAAAGCTACCCGCCGTCATGCCTATGACGAGGAAGATATTCAAGTCAAACAGCCAGCTGGCGATAGCCAGGGTGATTATGGCGATCATACTGATCGCCACACTCGCCAGGAGAATCGCTTTTCCGCGCAGCTTGAGGGTTTTGATGAGGTGATAACCTCCCTGGTACCCCACCAGATACATGAAGATGGCGAAAAATAGCCATCGAATGGAGGGCGTGATCTCGGCGCCCATCTGCCCTATGAGTATCCCCATCGCTAGGGTGCCGACTATGCTGCCCAGACGAAATCGCCCAAAGCCAATCTTGCCAACCAATAACCCTGAGACCAAAGCGATCAAAATGGGCAAGTAGGGAGATAAATGCAAAATGTCGTGTAGTGTTTCCATCGCCTGATCACTTCTAAATCAATAAGGGGTGAGATGCTTAAAGAGTCACATCCCGATTCCTGATTGATTTTATGCGCGGCGAATGAAGACCGATAATCACCGATGAAGGATGAAATCCTTCATAAATGACGAAAGACGACCCAAGCCACCGATTCGAAGCGGCGGCGAGTGTCGGCGATGGAGAAGATAAAGGAAGTAAAATTCAGGCCTTCGAATAACCAGGCAGCAAACTATCTGTGACCACTGTCGATAGATTTCAGGTAATCCTCGATGCACTTGGAGATCGTCTGTTTCACTATCAACACCTGCTTTGAGTGTTGACTCCAGAGTGACACGGGAACATGTATGGCCTCTTTAATCTGATCGGCTTTGATCTCGACGATATCATCGGAATAATACTCTGACAGAACTATGGTTCGAGGCAGTAACGCCCAGCCGAGTCCCTCTTGTACCAATCTGATAATCAAGGTCTGTTGATCGACCACCTCATATTGTGACGAGAAAATCACCCTACTGGCCATATCATCGTCGAGCATAGACTTAAGCACGAATTGCCGGGTCGACTTCATTGCCGTGATGGTTTCACTCGGCGGTAACTTTGCCAGTTCACTGTCTGCGCTGGTAAAAGGCACGAAGGTCATGCTACGCATCAACATAGAATCTATGCTGTTGATAACCTTCCCCTCAAACACATTCACCAGGCCAAAATGAATCGAACCATCTTGAATCCCTTTCTTGATATCTGCCTTAGAGCGCACCCAAAGATTCACCCCCATGGAAGGAAAATCTTCTGCCAAGGCCTTGCGAATGGCTGTTAGCACCTGCTGAGGAATGAAACTCGCATAGGCGATGGTCACAGACTCCAGCCCCCCATAAGATAGGCTTAAGGCCATGCGGTCGAAGGTGCGAGTCTGTTCTATGGCTTGTTTGGCATAATGATAGAGCAAGGTGGCATCTTGAGTAGGCTCAACCGTACGGCCGATTCGCTCGAACAGCGTGATGGCCAGCTGATCCTCTAAGTTAGTGATCACCTGGCCAATGGTGGTACGGTGTTTATCCAGTTTCACCGCCGCCTTACTGAAAGACTTAAGCTCATAAACGGTAACAAAAGCAAGAAGTTGTTCTAAGCTGAAGTTCATCAATCTACTCCCTTAAACGTCTCTATCTCGGCCTAACGCTGGGCCACAGGCAAGGTCTTTTTATGAGTCAAAGCTAGCATATCCCATCGGGTTTGTTTACCTATTTTGATGGGTTTGATCCGTCATATGTGATTATTGAATGGAGCTCTGCTCAATTAACATCACCAGCCTAACGAAACAAGAGTAGCTGCAAATCATCTCAGAGCGACTCTTTCATCCAGACAAGGTTACACGCACATGAACATCATGCCCCATGAGATCGCGATCGGTGATGTCTATTTTCCCCCCTTATTACTGGTGGGCATTCTGGCTTACCTACTCGGCAGCCTATTGACCACACTCGGGACCAAACTGGGTTGGCACAAGTACCTGGCGTTGCCCGCCATTGCTGAACTCTCCATCACCATCATCTTGGTGGGTGTGATCAGTCAGTTCATTTCAATTTTCTAAAGTAGGTATCACTATGTTTAAAAAATATTTGCTCACACTGCTGATCGCTACTGCAGCCGGCGCGACCCTATACAGCCAGTATCAGACCTATCTGGAAAACCCTTGGACCAGAGATGGTCAGGTGCGCGCCCATGTCATTCAGATCACCCCGAGAGTCACGGGACAGATCATCACAATGCAGGCCCAGGACAATAGCCAGGTTAAACGCGGCGATCTCCTATTTGAAATCGACCCGAGTCTTTACCAGGCCAGCCTCAACAAGGCTATCGCCAACGAGAAACAGGCGGCAACACTTTTAGATAAGGCGAAAAACGAGGCCCACCGCGCAGTGAATCTGGAAAAACTCACCCCAGGTGCGCAATCGGAACTCACCCTCAACAATCTACAAAATGCCATAGAGACGGCCAAGGCCAATCTACTGATGGCCAAGGCTCAGGTTGAAGAGGCCAAATTGAACCTGCAATACACCAAGGTGACAGCTCCCGCTGACGGCTATATTACCAATCTCAACTATCGCGTCGGCTCCCAGGTGATCGCCAACAACCCAGTGGTGGCCCTGATCGATGCCTCCAGCTTCTGGATCGAGGGTTTCTTCAAGGAAACCGATCTCAAGGATGTCGACATCCATGATAAGGCGCAGGTGACCCTGCTAATGCACGACAGCGACATGCTGCAGGGAGAAGTACAAAGCATAGGCTATGGCATTGCCAAGGCCGATGGCAGTACAGGCAACGCCCTGCTGCCCAACGTCAACCCGAGCTTTCAATGGATCCGTCTGGCTCAGCGCATTCCGGTCAAGATTAAACTCGATCGCCTCCCCCAAGACCTGCAACTCAGGGTCGGCATGACGGCATCGGTTAAGATCCACAAGCACTAAAATGGGGTGAGACCATATGCTCAGCAGATCCATCAAAGAGGCAATTAAGGTCGCGACCGCGGTCGCTGTTTCCATCGCATTGGCACTGTTTTTTCAATGGGATAAACCCTATTGGGCTGCCGTTACCGTAATTGCGATATCGGCCAACGAATCTTTCGGTCATGGCATACGCCAGGGCAAAATGCGCTTACTGGGTACCCTTATGGGTGTCCTCTACGCGCTTGTGATGATCGCCTTGTTTTCCCAAGAACGGCTGATGTTCATTGCCTTTTTCCACCTTTTCTTAGGCTTTTGTGTCTTCTTTAGCGACAACAAACGCTATGGCTACGCCTTTACCATGGCATTCACAGTGTTTGCCATAGTAGCCATGATGGGCGGGACCAATGGCACCGCCTCATTTGATGTCGCCATCTTAAGAATTCAGGAAACCCTGCTGGGGGTGCTGGTCTACTCCGGCGTCTTTCGTTTTCTCTGGCCGACAACAACAGAGTCGCTGTTTTTCGACACTCTGGAGACGCTAACCCAGCAGTTTGCGCTGGCAAGAACGCGCTTAACCCAGGCCTTCAGCGATGGGCAGACTCTGGATGATGACGCTGAGCTATTGGCTAACCAGGGCAATATCGATAGACTCCGCGAGCTATTGGCCCTGTCGGCCGCTAGCCACTATCAACTGCGCCATGAAAAGGCCAAATGGCAAAGCGTGGTGCAGGCCTGTGATGGCATACAAGGACATATCACTCAGCTAGCCGAAGCGATAGCGAGTCAGCAGCGTCAACCGCACGAGGCTAATCACCAACAGCCAGACCTTGAAATGCTAGCCCTTGAACAGCCAAGCCTTGCACAGCCAGATCTGGCTGAAACAGATCTGGATGAAACCGGCTTAATAAGGCAGGGGCTCGATAAGTTAAGCCAGGAACTGGATCTGCTTGCGGCCTGCATAGACAAGGAGCAGCCCCAGAGTCGAGAGCTGGCCCGATACTGGGCGGGGCAAAGCCAATCCAATGCCGAGCTTAATGCCCAGGTTGAAGCCAATGCTGAGGCCAAGGCGGCAAACAAGGCTGCTCAGAGCAAGTTGTTGCAGCAACGGCTCACCAATGCCCTGACCGCTATTGCCATCTCGCTCACCTGTTTCAGCCTGTGGATCTACTTCGCGATTCCGGGTGGCCCCATCTTTCCACTGATAGGCGCCGCGCTGGCCAACGTCGCAGTACATATGCTTGGCAGCATCATTCGGCAAGCTAAGCTGGCCTGCCTCGCCTGGGGCGCACTGTTTCTGGCCGAGTATTGTTTCATCTTGACCACGCTGACCGAACTTTGGCAACTCGTCGCCTTCTATGGCATTAACACACTGTTGGTCTACGGCTATTTCAACAAGCCATCTCAGGTCGTCATTCGCCTGTTGGGTGGTAACCTGCTGCTGATCATGACGATGAACGCGCTGCATGGCACGCCTCAGTATGAAATTATCACGCCGCTGTTGATGCTGGTGATCATGCTGATCTGTTTAACTGTGGTCAGGTTCTACCTTCGCCTGTTTAAGAAATGAAATGGTTAATCGCCCCCCTCAAAAGTGACTCGCAGATAGGCGCCGCCTTAAATCACGGTTAACGGTTCTCTGTGGTGACTGTCAGGGGACGGTCGCCGCCGATGACAGTTTCCAATGGCATTTCCCGATGAATGTCGGCCGCTAATTGACCACAAAAAAATTTTCACTTTTTTAAAAAATCTTTCCCCTCATTAGGAGAAAGATCATCGCCAAGCCGGAGCTACGCTTGGTAAACACTCGTTAAAACACACATGAAACCCCATTAAAAACATACAATTAAATAAGTACCCCGTGCTAATTCCTTTCTCGATGTTTGAAGGATTTCATCCTTCAAACGTGATTACTTTAATGTCACATCTGCTCATAAAATACCCTCATCGAATGAAGAAGCAGGCTCTGGATTAAGCGTTACTTCCCCGGTTAATCCCTGCGCCGAACCTCTTCAACAACTAACAATGAGTCCTCTATCTGGATTCGGCCAGTGACACAAAGACTGGACAAACGACAAGGGTTACCAGAATGCAAAAGCTTCAATTTCGCACCATCAAGATGACATCGGGCAAAGCGGCCATGCTGAAGGCTGTTCCTTTGGCTCTCGCCCTCTCTTTTGGCAACCTGGCCTATGCCGATGCCGAACCTGCACAAACAATCCAAACCATGGAAACCAGTGCGGCTGAATCTATGCTGGAGCGTTATGGCGTCACAGATGAGTTACTCAAGCTGGGACTCAGCTCGCTTACCTATGGCGATCAGCAAGTTGAGCACGTTCAACGTTCAATCGAGATCGATGGCGAAAAGCATGAGTCAGAGGTCTTTCTGGTACAGAGCACAGACAACCGAGGCAACATAGATCTGCGTATCAAGTATGATCAGGCGAAACTGGATGCTGAGGAAGATGTGATTGCCAAGATAGAGGCGATCACTAAGATCGAATACCGTCTCAAAGATTACATGGACAGCTATGACAAGTCGTCCGTCGTCATTAATGAAATCAACCCAAATCATGTCGAGATAAGCTTCAACTACTCTAAGTATGGTTTGCCACAAGATATCGCCTACTTCCGCTTCATGCAGGTCAAATTGACCCTGATCGACGGCAAGGCGAGCACCATGCAGATCACCAACAATGGTAAGCCATTTGAATATGATGACTATCGCGTGAGTGAATATGTACAGGAAATCACCTTCGATAACCTGGTCAATGGCAAGACGGTTGTTAAAGAGAAGAGCATCCAGGCCAAGGGTCAGAAAGGTAAGAAACCCGTGAACTACCAGGCCAAATTGCAACCTGTCGCCTTCTACGACGACATGCTGGGTGTGATGGTCATGGATCAAGAATTACTGACGACAGTGTCAGATCCCCGCATTCGTGAAGAGAAGGTTGATCTCGACAGAATCTTCCCAATCCTGGGTGACTTCGTCCGCCAACGCGGGATTGATGTGCCACTGCCCTTCGGCTTCTCGGTGGCCTATCGCAACCAGGATATGAATGTCGGCTTTAATAGTTTTGACATCATGGGGCTGAACTTAGACGAGTTCTTCGACCCAGAGAGTTCAATCGGTACCGTTAACGCCGAAAGTTACTCATTGCGCGCCGACATCAACATACTGCCCTTCTGGAACGTGTTCGGCTACATAGGCAAGGTCAATGTGGATGCCGTGGTAGACGCCCACTACACGGGTAAGATGAAAGATGTGTTCGAAGAAAAACTAGGCGTGATCGGCGGCAAGCTAGCCTGTAGTGCGGTAGCGAGCCAGGGCGTTGACCTCTGTTCACCCGGCGATGTTAACGTGCCGCTACACCTGGATTATGACCTGGTTGGAGTGGGGACTACCCTGTCAATCGGCTACAAAGAGTTCTTTGCATCGGTAACCGCGAGTTACAGCGTGACCCGCCTCGAGGGTAACGACAACTGGGGCGATGGTATTCTCACCATTCAACCTATGCTGGGGTATCAGTTCCTCGACTATCGTGCACAGGTATTTATCGGTGCTGAGTATCAGGGCCTCAAGCCGACGATGGAAGGCAACTTAGGCTACATCGACGCCCTGGGACACGACTTTACCTACAATGTTGGGGTCGAGTTGAACAAGTGGGCCTACCTGGTGGGCTTTAACAAGCAGATAGGTAAAAACCTCAACTTTACCGCCCTGTATAACAAGGGTGAAACCCGAAGCGCCATCACCCTCAACCTGGGTTACCGCTTCTAAATCAGACCTGTGACTCAGTTCATCCCCTAGTTGGACTAAGCAGCACCACAGCAAAACCCTCTCCACAATGTCGGTTGGCTTCACGCCAGCCGGCTTCTTATGCCAATGAGAAACACTATGTCGATGAGTAAACCCTTTCTCATTCGCCTGATTATGGCGATCTTGTTACCCCTTTGCAGCTTGATACTTTCAGGCTGTGCCAGTTCCTATCCGGAAATCGAGCCTGGTTTCGAGTCGGATTGGCAGGCTCAACCCCATGAGGCTCAGGTCTATTTGATCCCCAGCGCGAGCGAGGCGCTAGCCCGTCGCATAGACGCGATTCGCCACGCCCAGCAGAGTATCGACATCACCTATTTTTCATGGAATCAGGATCTTTCCGGTCTGATGCTGCTCAACGAGTTAAAACTGGCAGCAGACAGGGGCGTGCAGGTGCGCATCATCCTAGATGATCTGCTAGTGTTCAACGAAACTTGGTTGGCCGAGCTGGCACAACACCAAAATATTGCCCTACGCATTTTCAACCCGTTTCACTCTCGTAAGACGGGCTGGTTAGGCCGCAGCCTGGACTTCGAACGTCATAAAGCGCAACTGGATAATCGTCTACATGAAAAATACTTCAACGTCGACGGCCAGGTGATGATCTTAGGTGGACGCAACATAGGTGATAACTATTTTGGTTACAGCCAAGAGGCGAACTTCTTCGATCTCGATGTTGTGTTTAAAGGCGATATTCTTCAGCCATTTATGATGAACTATCGACAGCTTTGGAACAGTGATCTCTTAAGTCCCATCGAGCAGCTTATCCACACCAAGGGAAATAGTCATTATCGTCACTTTGACCGGGCATGGCAGCGCCACCAAGACGAGCAGCCCCAGGTGCTAGCGGCGATATCCGCTTCGCTCGCGGACTTGCCGACCATGCACTTTATCCGCGCCCAGGTCACCCCAGTATTCGACTCGCTAAACAAGGTGAAAGACAACAAACCTTACTTCAGAAGCCGGGTAGAACACCTGATGAACGATGCAATAGCCAATGCCAAGAAAGCCGTTATCTCGACGCCTTACCTCATACCGACTCAACATAGGTATGACATCATAGAGACGCTGACCAAGCAAAATACGCAAGTGACACTGATCACCAACTCCTCGGCATCCAATGATTCAGCCTTCATCCCAGCCTACTTTGAGCAGTATCGTCCAGAGCTGCTCGCCATGGGGGTCGACCTGTATGAATTTAGGGATGACGCGATTAACACCGATCACCTCTACCATGTGGCAACCTATTATCACAACAAGACCTTCATCTTTGATGACAAGCTTGCTTATGTAGGTTCATCAAACTTCGACCCACGCTCGAACTTTCTCAACATAGAATTTGGCGTCGTCATAGATAGCCCGGCCTTTGCCGAAGCATTGACCCACTATCTGTTAGCGAGGAAAGCGGATCTCTATTGGCATGTTACCCTAGCACCCGACGGCAGCATAAGCTGGCATTCCGGTGAGGAAACCCATGACGCCTCACCCAACTATGGTGGCTGGCACAAGCTGCCAGACTGGTTTATCAGACAGCTCGACAGCGAATTTGAGCTCTAGCCCACTTACTTCTCCGCGACAGACACCGGGGAATGGCCTTTATCTCTCGAAAAAGGTCTTCCCCCGGCAAACATCTTGCCCCTCATTTTCAGCCCTCTCTATCCTTAATACATGACTTTCGCCCCTGACCTCTCCAGTCGCGCCGCCAGATACCTCTATCTAAGCTTGGCGATTAACCACCCACGGTTAGAGGCACGAGAAACTTACATTGCATTCGGTTACATCAGTCCATTTGCCCTCATTGTTTCCATAGGTCTAATCGCTCGATACCAGGCTTTACGGCTCGGGCTACTATCCGGCTTAACCAAACGAACCCAACAGGCTCGGCTGATAATACCTAACGGCAGAACCAGATGAGGGAACAAGATGACAAGACCGAATGACTTTGTATAGTGAATCAGCACTATGAGCTAGCGCTATGAACTAGCACAGTGGGTAGAATTGAGAAGAGGACACAGAGAACAAGGCTGTGTTCGAGTCATCCAAACGGACAAGGGTTAAAGGGAAAGGTGTTGCCAAGCTAAGCCGTGACGCGAAGGATATCGAGTCTTAGTCACTTATGCGAGAAGCTCAGCATCGCAAGCGTTAGCTCACAAGGAAAGAGATAGAGATAGAGATAGAGATAGAGATAGAGATAGAGATAGAGATAGAGATAGAGATAGAGAGAGCCACACCTTGGCGATGTGCGCCTCACTATTCAAGCTGAGGGTATAGGAAAGACGCATAGGAAGCATACAGAGTGGAAGGTATATGAATGGTCTAAACGAGCAGCTAAGTTCCTACGCCAGACACCTAGCACCTAGCACCTAGCACCTAGCACCTAGCACCTAGCACCTAGCACCGGAATGAAACCAGACATGAAATCCGGTGAGGAAGAGGCGAACGTATTGGGTAGCAAAAAAGTAAGAAAGCCCGCACAGAGACGGGCTTAAATTGGGAGGCGATTATCGATAGGCGATGACACGGGCGACATAACTGAAGTCACCAGAATCACCGTGATAGTCGCGAAACAGATCTACCGAGAAGAATAGCGGCCTATCTTGCTCGATCCGCTCGGCAATCTTATGGCCCAGGCTGTCGATATCTTTCTCACCATACACATAAAACTTGCCCGTTTTCTCAAGCTTATACGCTTCCGCCTGCTGACGCGTGACATAGATTTCACTGAACTTCTCTGTGATGAAACCCTGATATTCGACCGATTCGAAGCTGGTCTCCTCATCAATAGTAATAAAGAGTTCGGTCTCCTTCGTGAGTGTCACTAGCTGCGCCATCTCCTCGGCAAGCTGTTCGTTCTCGAGACCATCTATATCCTGAGCCAATGCACCTGTACTCAGAACAACCAAGGCCAGCGATAGGAGTGTTTTCTTCATATATTTACCTTCTTCATGGTTAATCAAATCTCGTCTAGGGGACTTCTGTCGACCAGAGTTCGTCGCTGTTCACCTTGTCGTAGCCATATTGGTACAAGGCCTTCATGTACTCTAAATCGAACATATCTTTAGTGGCTTTAGGGGCATCAAACTCATCGTCAACATAGGCGAAGCTGAGGTCTAAGCCGGTCATCTCGCTGAAATAAAGCATGCGGTAGAGATCGCCTTTAGCCTGCTGAATCGTCATGCTGGCAATGCTTCTGCGTAGCAATTGCACGCCTTTATCTTCGGTGGCCGAGTAAGGCACCTTCAGCATGCCATTGCGGATAACATGCACCTGAGGTGCGCTAGACAGACCGAGCGCCTGATTTACCTTGTGATAGTCAATATTGACCACCTCGAAAAACATCTGCACTGTGAGGCCACCGTCGACATGCAGCTCCTCGAGGCGCTGATTGTCATGATCCACAGCGATAAACTGAGGTGGAAAGACCCCGGGAATTGACGAACTGGCTGCTAGGATCTGATGGATCAGATGCACCTTGTTCGGTAGATGACTCTCGGCGATACGGCCAAGGTTCCAAACCACCAGCTCTTCCGAGTCGAAATGGGTGGTCCCGATAAACAGGCGACGACCAGCCTTATGTTGCAGGGCTATCTGCTCTATCATCTCCGGGGTATAGACCTGTTCGATAAACTCAAACATCTGCTCACCATTGGTAAAGGCATCTTTGATGAGGGTATTCAGCAAGTTATGTTTGCCTAAGATCATCTTGTCGTTGATCCCCAGCATGACCTCTTTAAGACGCGGGATCTCGTCTCCACCGACAAACACGAAGGGCGCAATGAGTGACCCTGCGCTGATCCCCGTAATGATGGTGTACTCTTGCAGCTGCTGACTGTCGTACAGACCGTTAATAATGCCGGCGCCAAATGCCCCATTGGCACCCCCACCCGACAGGGCCAGAATATTCAATCTGTCGCCCTTGACCTTAAGTGGGGTCGAACCGTCCTTAGCATCGTAGAGAAAATCTGAGGTCTCATCGGCCCAGACTCTAAAAGGTTCGTCCGTCTGCTGCTGAATGTCAGCCGCCAGGGTCACTGCTCTGTAGTTTTCTTTGGTAACACGGGTTTCCAGCGTATGCGTCGAACTGCACGCCGCGAGAAATATCGCCAAAAATACGGTAATGGGTAGACGGCCCATGACGCTCTCCTCTCCACACACTATGTGGTTTATTCAGTAACGACGAACAGGCAGTTCCTATTCGCCAGGTAAGTTGATTGCCCCATCGCAATGCTTTTGCAGACAAGGGCATTGTCGATTGGTCATAGTTTAATCAGTGAATGGGGAAGCTATTAATCGCATTTGAAGGACTTCGCCCTACAAAGCGAGATGGGAGGCGAGGCGGAATCTTTGCCGCCTGTCTCTACCTGTTTCAGGGGAAATGATATTGAGGAAAAGGCTTGGGTTTTGGCTTTTGGCTTTTGGCTTTTGGCTTTTAATCGAGTTTATCAGGCGCGCTTGAGGTCTAACCTCCACATCTCAGCCATAGGATTTGGGAAATGCCGACGTGACATAGGGGACATCACCGACCATGTGATCACGACATTGGTACTTCCATGCACATTCCCCCGCCGGACAGGCGCTAGGTTAACCAAGCGGCCATGGAAGCAAACAATCCCACTAAACACCAGTTCAGGTCGACGCTAAGAATCGAAACGCCTATGGTTCCCGGTTACACCTGCCGCAGGTAATAGATTAACCACCAAGCCATGATGTCAAATAACTCAGCTAGACAACCGTATGAGCCAGAAGCTTAATTGCTTAAATTCATCACCTCGAACGACAACAAATAATGCTTAGTCGAAGAGACGTTTAGATGAGGGTGTAAGCACGCTTTTGGCTCTCGGCGGCATGGCCAAAAATGTTCCCTACATTTATTGGCATTCCCTACATCCATGTAGGTCAGTACCGCCGTGAAGCCCACATGGATTTGCTCAAACAACATCCCTGTTTAACAGCCAGTTCGGCATCCATGCCTCTCGTTCGTGAGCCTGAAGCTGCGCTTCACTCACCGTGCCAAAAGAGTGCTTGCACATCCCTCGCCGGACAGGCGATAGGTTAACCATGCGGCCATGGTGTCAAATAACTCAGCTAAACCCCCATATCATCTAAGGCTCTAAGGAATCCACCTTGAAGCCAGGGCTAAATATCTGGCCAGCTAACGCCAGATACAAAAAACCCCGGCCATCTGCATGGTCGGGGCTTTGGGCTAATCGACTGCACCTAAAAGGTGCGGGTCAAATTAAGCGTCTTTCGAGGCGCGGCTCGCACGCTTACGATCGTTTTCGGTCAGGTGACGCTTACGCACGCGGATGCTTAGCGGGGTCACTTCTACCAATTCGTCGTCATCGATGAACTCGAGCGCCTGCTCAAGGGTCATCTGGATGTGCGGGGTCAGTACCTGAGCTTCGTCGGTACCAGAGGCACGCATGTTGGTCAACTGCTTACCCTTCAGACAGTTAACTGTCAGGTCGTTGGCGCGAGAGTGGATACCCACTACCTGGCCTTCGTAAACTTCGGCGGCGTGACCGATCATCAGACGACCACGGTCTTGCAGGCCGAACAGGGCGAAGGTCAGCGCTTTACCGGTAGCGTTAGAGATCAACACACCGTTCTGACGTTGACCGATATCGCCACCCTTCACTGGACCATAATGGTCGAATGAGTGGTAGATAAGACCTGTACCTGAAGTGGCTGTCATGAACTCGGTTTGGAAACCGATCAGGCCACGGCTAGGAATGATGAAGTCGATACGCACACGGCCTTTACCGTCTGGCTGCATGTCGCGCATGTCGGCCTTACGGGTACCTAGCTTCTCGATCACCGCACCTTGGTGCTCTTCTTCAACGTCAACGGTCAGCGTCTCGTATGGCTCGCACTTCTCGCCGTCGATCTCTTTAACGATAACTTCAGGACGTGATACGGCCAGCTCGTAGCCTTCACGACGCATGTTTTCGATAAGGATAGACAGGTGAAGCTCACCACGGCCCGATACGCGGAAACGGTCTGGGCTGTCAGTCTCTTCGACGCGCAGTGCCACGTTGTGTACCAGTTCCTGTTGCAGACGCTCAAGGATGTTACGTGAAGTCACGTACTTACCTTCTTTACCAGCGAATGGCGAGGTGTTTACCTGGAAGGTCATGGTCAGTGTTGGCTCGTCAACAGACAGAGGAGGCAAGGCTTCGGCGCTGCCCACGGCACATACAGTGTCAGAGATCTTCAGCTCGCCAAGACCTGTGATCGCTACGATGTCGCCGGCATTGGCTTCAGTCACTTCGTGACGATCCAGACCCATGTAGCCGAGTACCTGGCCGATCTTACCGTTACGTGTGGTACCATCGGCACCCACAACGGTAACCTGCTGGTTCACCTTAACGCTACCGCGCTTGATACGGCCAACGCCGATAACGCCCACGTATGAGTTGTAGTCCAGCTGAGAGATCTGCATCTGGAAGGCACCTTCGGCATCGGCGTCAGGTGAAGACACTTTCTCGACGATGGTCTCGAACAGTGGCGTCATGTCTGTGCCAGTCTCTTCAGGATCCAGAGTCGCGAAACCGTTCAGTGCAGAAGCATAAACGATTGGGAAGTCTAGTTGCTCGTCGGTAGCACCCAGGTTGTCGAACAGGTCGAATACTTGATCGATAACCCAATCAGGGCGCGCACCCGGACGGTCGATCTTGTTGATCACTACGATAGGCTTAAGGCCTTGAGCGAAGGCTTTCTTAGTCACGAAACGTGTCTGTGGCATTGGACCATCGACCGCATCAACTAGCAGTAGCACACAGTCAACCATAGAAAGTACACGTTCTACCTCGCCACCGAAGTCGGCGTGGCCAGGGGTATCAACGATGTTGATACGGTAATCGTTCCACTTGATGGCAGTATTCTTCGCCAGAATCGTGATTCCACGTTCCTTTTCAAGATCGTTGGAATCCATCACCCGCTCAGCGGCCTCTCCTCGAGTCTCAAGGGTTCCAGACTGTGCCAGCAGCTTATCAACCAGGGTCGTTTTACCATGGTCAACGTGTGCAATAATGGCGATGTTACGTAAATTCTCTAACACGGATAAACCTCTTACCATCGAAAAAATAGGGTATTGATAACAGCCCTAATAATAGCTGTTGCAATAAAAAACGTGCCATTCTACTCTAGCGAGGGGCTCTCGCACAGGATTATTTTTTAGTCAGCTATGAATAGTCATGTTTATATTGGTGCGCACCATATTGGTGAACGCACCATCAAGAGGCATCAGTTGCACCTTTGTGGTGCAATAACGAGATTCCCGCCACCTACCTTCTTTATTGTTCCCATAAAAATCAATACGTTAAACTTTTGGCACGAGTCTAGCTTTACTCATGCCAGAACCGCGTTGGTCGCAACGCTGAATGATATAAGAAGGGCATCCCCTCTACTCTACTCGGAGACTTTAGAATGTCAGTTGAATCAGTTTTACAACAACTAGAAGAACTTGAAGTTAAGTTTGTTGATTTGCGTTTTACCGATACTAAAGGTAAAGAGCAGCACGTATCTATTCCTGCTCACCAGGTTGATGCCGATTTCTTTGAAGACGGTAAAATGTTCGACGGTTCATCTATTGCTGGTTGGAAAGGCATTAACGAGTCAGACATGGTACTGATGCCAGACCCAACTACCTTCGTTCTTGACCCGTTCACCGAAGAAACCACTGCCCTGATCCGCTGTGACATTCTCGAGCCAGGCACTATGACTGGTTACGACCGCGACCCACGCTCTATCGCTAAGAAAGCCGAAGAGTACATGGTTTCTACCGGCATCGCCGATACCGTACTCATTGGTCCTGAGCCAGAGTTCTTCCTGTTTGACGACGTTAAGTTCGGCACCGACATGTCAGGCTGTTTCGTTAAGCTAGACGCTAAAGAAGCGGCTTGGAACTCAGGCACTCACTACGAAGACGGCAACACAGGTCACCGTCCATTCGTGAAAGGCGGTTACTTCCCAGTAGCACCGGTTGACTCTTCACAAGATCTTCGTAGCGCCATGTGTCTGGTTCTGGAAGAGATGGGTCAAGTAGTTGAAGCGCACCACCACGAAGTGGCGACTGCCGGTCAGAACGAGATCGCGACTCGCTTCAACAAGCTGACTGAAAAGGCTGACGAAATCCAGATCCTTAAGTACGTGGTTCACAACATGGCCCACGCTTACGGCAAGACGGCGACCTTCATGCCTAAGCCAATCGTTGGCGACAACGGCAGCGGTATGCACGTTCACCAATCACTGGCTAAAGATGGTGTAAACCTCTTCTCTGGTGACAAGTATGCGGGTCTGAGTGAGACTGCTCTGTACTACATCGGCGGTATCATCAAGCACGCTCGCGCGCTGAACGCCTTCACTAACCCAAGCACCAACTCGTACAAGCGTCTTGTGCCTCACTTCGAAGCACCAGTCATGCTGGCCTACTCGGCACGTAACCGCTCTGCGTCTATCCGTATCCCAGTAGTGCCAAGCCCTAAGGCACGTCGTATCGAGACTCGCTTCCCAGATCCAACGGCTAACCCATACCTGGCGTTCGCTGCACTGCTGATGGCTGGTCTTGATGGTATCCAGAACAAGATCCACCCAGGCGAAGCCATGGACAAAGATCTATACGATCTGCCAGCGGAAGAAGCGGCTGAGATCCCACAGGTTGCAACCTCTCTTGAGAACGCACTTGAGAACCTGGATGCAGACCGTGAGTTCCTTACCAAAGGCGGCGTATTCTCTGATGACTTCATCGATTCTTACATCGCGCTGAAGACAGCAGAAGCTGAGAAAGTGGCTCGCACCACTCACCCAGCCGAGTTCGAACTGTACTACAGTCTGTAATCCTTGCTACTAAGCTAGGAGGTTCATTGCTCGAAGAAGCCGCCGCGTAAGGCGGCTTTTTTATGCCCTTTTACCGGCAGGTAAACTTGGCTTAAGCGCCTGATGGCGGGCATAAAATTGATTTAACTTTATGGCCAAACTGCTATCATGATCACGCCGAATCACTTACTTTAGAATCCCATTATGTCTAGCCGCGATCCCTTCCAGTCTTTCACCTGGCACAGCGATATTTTTAGCTGTCAGAGCAATGATATCAGCAGCTTCTATGCCCGCTTAGAAGAGCAGGCTAGTCGCCTCGGGCTACAGGCGCGCAAGCTGGGCGATGCCGGTCCGCATCCGCTGGAACTGTATCAGTCACCGGCGCAGAAGGCAGATCAGCCCTCGATATTGATCAGCGCCGGCTTTCATGGAGAAGAGGCCGCCGGCCCCTGGGGGCTGCTCTACTTCCTCAACGAACTGGAACCCGAGCTCTTCGGCCAGATCAACCTTAGCCTGCTGCCACTGGTGAACCCCACTGGTTTCAAGCGCGGCCATAGATTCAACAAATTGGGACAAAACCCGAATCGCGGCTTCGTGTTAGAAAACGGCCGTGGCCGTAGCAATCAGGACACCTCTAGCGAGGGCGAGATCCTGCTGGCTCACTCCCAGCTGCTGGCCGCCGCCAGTAAAGATGGCATCCTCACCTGCCATGAAGATGTATTGCTCACAGACACCTACATCTACTCCTTCGAGGCCAACCAGCACCCAGGCCAATTCAGCCGCGAGCTGCGCGACGCCCTGGGGCACTATTTCCCCATCGCCCAGGACGGACTGATCGACGACTGCCCAGTGAATGATGGCATCATCTTCAACCATTTCGACCTCTCCTTCGAGGCCTTCCTGGTGCGACTAGGCGCCAGCGTCGGCGTCTGTAGCGAGACTCCGGGCCAGCAAAGCTTCGATCAGCGTATCCTGGCTAACGCCGCCATCATCAAGCGTTTCGTCGAGCTCACATTAGCGAAGCGATAAGGGCATAAGCAAAGCGTTAGAGGAATGAGCAAAGCGCTAAAGGCATAAGCTAAGCGATAAGCTCCCCCTTAGATAAAAAGCCAGGCTCTCGGCCTGGCTTTTTGCTATCTGTATGATGGCAAATCACTCACTACTGCGGGACTAACGGCAATTAGGCTAGCGACAGAAAGGCGCCAGGGCCTCCAGCAGTCGCTGCATATCCTGCTCACCGTTGTAGATGTGGGGCGAGATCCGCATCCCCTGCTTGCGCACATCCAGGCTAATATCGGCCTGGGTCAACGCTTCGACCACAGCTTGCTGGTCTTCGCCAAAGTCTAAGATGGCAGTGCCGCTACAGCGGGCCGGATCCGAGGGTGAGACCAGGGCATCACCCGCCTGACGCCAGATGCGTTCCAGCTGCATCAGGTTGTGCTGGCGCACCTTGCCGCTACCCAGCTCGGCAAAATAGCCAATGCTGTGGGCCGCGAGAGCGAAAGGCGCCACAGATGGAGTGCCGCCCCAGAACTTAAGCGCCGAGTCATGGTAGCGAAAATCGTGAATGTCGAACTCGAACGGGTTCTCATGGCTGAACCAACCCACATCCTGGGGTGAGCAATGCACCAGCTGATCGGCGCTCACCCAGAGGTAGGCCGCCCCCGGCCCACCGCAGAGCCACTTGACGCTGGAGCCCAACATGAAATCTGGCTTGAGGGCATTAAGATCCAGGGGCAATACCCCGGCGGCCTGGGCCACATCCACCAGAGAGAGCGCCCCCAGCTCGCGCACCTTAGGTATGAGAGAATCCAACGGCGCCTGCTGACCCGTGTTGGAATAGGCGTGGCTGATAAACACCAGATCGATATCGTCGGTCAGGTGTGCCTGCCACACCTCCGGCAGACTCACATCCAGGTTAGCGGGGATGAAACGTATCTCAGCCTCAGGCAGCGCCTGACGTAAGGCAAAGCCCATGCTGGGAAAATCGTTCTCGCTCATCAAGATCACGGCGCCGGGGCGGCGCAGCCTTGAATGGGACTGCACCAATTTGGTGAGACCGCTGGAAAGGTTAACCTGAGGGCAAAACAGCCGGGTCTCGCTGTTGAACAGCCTAGCGAGCTGAACGCGAAAATCCTCCACCACAGACAGCCAGTCTCCCCAGGGCTCTCGCCCCGAGCCCTGCCAGGGCAGGAAGAAACGCTCGTCGAACGCCTGGCGCAGACTCTGCAGCGGCCTGCCCACCGAGTGGTTGAGCAGGTAGACCGACTTGGGCATCACAAAATCATTCTGGTACATGGCTTACCCCTCTAGGCTGGCGCGCAGCCTGGCGATGTCGTCGAAACGGGTGCGTATGTCATCGCGCTTGGCGGCGGCGCGTCTGTCTCTGAGTTTCTCCAGCGCCCCCAGCAGCACAGGCAGCGGCGGGCCACTGGCGGTAACCTTGTCGATATGCTGGCTCTCCATCTGCTTGGCGGGCTGGGCGATATACTTCTCCACCAGTTGATCATGGTGTTGTATCGCCCCCTGGCCATGTGCCTCACACACCCGCAGGAACTGCGCCAGATTCTCCTGGTACCAGGGCTGGTCACGCATCTCTATGGCGGCGAGGAAATCGTCCATCAGGCTGGTGCGGCGCATGCAGTCACGCAAGATACGTTGATCTTCCGGCATCATGTAGAGGAACTTATCCACCAGCAGTTGAGAATAGGCCGACTCGTTGGCGAAGCAGAGCCCCAGCTGCAGATCGATCACATTGATGCCGGCAAAGTCACCGGCATTGGCGCCGCGATACACCTGCTGACCGACGCGATAGGGCTTGTAATAGGGACGCACGCTGTTGAAAAACGCCTGGGTATCGAGGCGGTCGAATAGCGTCTGATTGGAGGCGATCACCTGCTGAAGCGCCACCAGGGCGACCTCTAGCAACTCGGCGGTCATGGGGTGGGAGATCCCCAGGGGTTGGATCTTCAACAGGGCATCGGCCGCCCGCTTGTAGGCGAGGATCCCCTTGGTGTTGTAGTCGACGAACAGCTTCTCGTCGTCGAGATCGGTAAAGCGCTTATAGAGGCCGTTGACGGCGCGATTGTGAGTAGTCAGATGGGCGGTGGCAAAGCGCGGCGTCACCCCGATGGAGGCGCCTATATGCATGGCAAGCGCCGAGGCCTCCAACAATGGCGAGCTGGTTTCGCGGCTCGGCTCGGTGATCTCGTGGCGGCGGCAGGCCGCCATGTAGAGGCCCACGTTACCCAGCAGATCGAAGGCGGCATCGAACCCCTCGTCGGTATTGCCCTCATCCAGCAGCGCCTTGATGAGCGTCCGGCCCTCGGCCTCCAGCCGCGCCTTAAGCTCGTCGCCTATGCCCACCACGTTAGCGGGATCGCTCTGCTGCATGTAGAGGCGCTCCAGCGCCGAGTTAATCTCGACAAACTCCTGCCTGATCCAGTGATCGAAGGCCGCGACATCTTGACTCATAGGGTAGGTATCTCTTGGTTATTTTAATAATGACTCAATAAGCTACCACTAAGCCATTAGCGCAAACCTGCAATATCAATCCGGTAAACAGAGATTTTTTAGTGGATTCCGATAAAAATAACCACTTTAATAACCTTATCCAACAAACCAGCCCTAGAGCCCAATCGAGGGACAAGAGACCTAAGCGATGAAACTGGACAGCAAAGACAAGCAGATCTTAAGCATACTGCAGGAGGAGGGACGCCTGCCCGTGGCCGAGTTGGCCAATCGGCTCAACCTCTCCGACACCCCATGCCTGCGGCGCATCAAGAAGCTGGAGCAGGCGGGTTTTATTCAGGGCTACAGCGCCAGGCTCGACCCTAAGTCGCTGGCACTCGATGTGATTGTCTACGCCTTCGTGCGCCTCACCGAGAACTCTGCCGCCTATGGCGAACAGTTCGAGCAGGAGATGAGCCGTCTGCCTCAGGTGCAGGAATGCTCGGTGATCACCGGTGCTCACGACTACCTACTCAAGATAGTCGCCCACGATCTGCTGGAATATGAAGGCTTCGTCAAACACTCACTGGGCGGCCTCAAATGTATCGCCAGCATAGAGTCGACCGTGGTGCTGAAACAGACCTTCTCCCGTCATCAACTGCCAATCACTTAGGGCCTGTTTATCTTTCAGGTTTAATTTTTGTTCAATCTCAACGCGTTGTGCTCAAGGCCTGTACCATGACGCATGGTTGCACTATGGGAATGGCAAACAACCAAGAAATCACTTGGAATGATTTCTAACAGCTTGTGGTGAAAGGCAGGAAGCCTTTCATAATGAGATAGACGCGTTGAGATGAACCCCTTGGGCTGCGCTTGTAGGCAATTTCTACTGCGTTATCGCCAGCTTGTGTAGCGTAACTACACGACACAGGCTCTGCCTTGTATCAATCACCTACAAACGGCAGCAAAAACAAACAGGAAAGGTCAACAGACCCTAGCCCTGATGCTTTTTACCGCGAAAGCGACTAATCTGTAGCAAAGACAAGGTATAAAAGGAATGCATATGCGCCCGATATTGCTGTTTACCCTTCTGTTAATGACCCTTGGGGCTCAGGCAGCCATCTATAAATGGGTCGACAAGGATGGCAAGGTTCACTACTCGGATACCCCGGTAGAAAACTCCACCCAGGTCGAGTTTAAGGAAAATACCGAAAACCAGATCAAGCTGCCGCCCCCTGTGGTACGCGAGCCACTGACTCCCGCCAAGGAGGAGCCCAAGGAGCTCTACAAGCTGACCATCTCCAGCCCCAGCGAAGAGGAAACCCTAAGGGACAATAACGGCAATATCACAGTGATCGGCTCCATCACCCCAGATCTCGCCGCCGGTCATGTACTGGTGCTCCTGATGGATGGCAAGGTGGTCAGCACGCCTCAGGCGAGCCCGGTATTTACGCTGGAAAATGTGGATCGCGGCGAGCACAAGTTTGAAATCAAGGCCTTGGCACAAAACGGCAAACAACTTGCATCGACCCCCCCTAGAACCGTATTTCTTCACCGGGCGACCATAAATGCGATTCCTAGGGCGACCCCTCTCGGGGGCGGTTAAAAAATTATATCTTAATTTTTAACAACTTAGAAAATCACATCTCAAAACAATCCCGGTGAAGATAGCTTGCAGCGTGCACCAAATTGGTGCACCATTATGGTGCAACCTACTTCCCGGGAGTCGTAAATGAACACAGACCCTCTGCTCAATCATCTGGTGACGGCCGTACTCGTCATCTCAGATGATCTCAAGCTGTGCTATGCCAATAGCGCGGCCGAGCAACTGCTTGGGTTAGGCAGTCACCGCCTCACGGAACACAACCTATTAGACTGCTGCCAGCTGCTGAGCATAGATCATCAGCTGCTGCGCACCGCCATTCGCGAACACCAAGGCCTGACGGTCAACACCGCCAACCTGGTGACCCTGGACGGTCAGGGTCACACGGTCGACATGACACTCACCCCGCTGGAAGTCCAGCCGGATCAGCCAGAGCAAGGGGTGCTTGAGCTGCGCCAGGTGGATCAGCAAAGACGGATACATCAGCAGCTGACCCTGGATGCCCAGCAGCAGGCGGCCCAGTACCTGGTACGTAACCTGGCCCATGAGATCAAGAACCCTCTGGGCGGCCTCAGAGGCGCGGCCCAGCTGCTGTCCCGCGAGCTGGAAGACGCCGAGCAGCGCGAGTTTACCGACCTCATCATAGAGCAGGCCGATCGGCTGCGAAACTTGGTAGACCGGCTGCTTGGCCCGCAGAAACCCACCGAGCACAGCCTGCACAACATCCATGCGGTGATCCAGAAGGTGCTCAAGCTGGTGAGCGTCACCCTGCCGGGTAATATCCACCTGATCCAAGACTATGACCCCTCGATCCCGGATATCGAGATGGATCAGGAGCAGCTGCAGCAGGCGGTACTCAATATAGTGCAGAACGCCATCCAGGCGCTGGAGACGGTGGAGGGCGGTGGCGAGATCCGCATCAAGACCCGCACCCAGCACCAGGTCACCATAGGCACTACACGCCACAAGCTGGTGCTGGCGCTCTCCATCATAGACGATGGTCCGGGGATCCCACCCGAGCTGATGGATACCCTCTTCTACCCTATGGTCACGGGCAGAGAGCAGGGATCCGGACTTGGGCTCTCCATCGCCCATAACTTTGCCAGACTCCACGGCGGACGCATCGACTGCACCTCTGTGCCGGGCAAGACAGAATTTACCATACTGCTGCCGCTCAAGAGCTAGCGTAGGTGACCTTAGAGCATTCAACTTAAGAGAGTAGGTGTATGACAGAAAAAGTTTGGGTTCTCGATGATGATAGTTCGATACGTTGGGTAGTCGAACGGGCGCTCAAGGGCGCCAAGATAAGCTGCGCCAGCTTCGCCGCCGCTGAATCCCTGTGGCAGGCATTGGAACAGACCCAACCCCAGGTGATCATCTCGGATATCCGCATGCCGGGTACCGATGGCCTGACCCTGCTGGATCGCCTACAGCTACACTATCCCCACATTCCAGTGATCATCATGACGGCCCATTCCGACCTCGACAGCGCCGTCAGCGCCTATCAGGCCGGAGCCTTCGAGTATCTGCCCAAGCCATTCGATATCGACGAGGCGATCGGCCTGGTGGAGCGCGCCCTGAGCCATGCCAAGGAGCAGTCACCCAAGGTCATTAGCCAGCCCGAGGTCAAGGCGCCGGAGATCATCGGCGAGGCACCGGCCATGCAGGAGGTATTTCGCGCCATCGGCCGCCTGTCACGCTCCTCCATCAGCGTGTTGATCAACGGTCAGTCGGGCACGGGTAAGGAGCTGGTCGCCGGCGCCCTGCATAAACACAGTCCGCGCAAGGACAAGCCCTTCATCGCCCTCAACATGGCGGCGATCCCCAAGGAGCTGATTGAATCTGAGCTGTTCGGCCACGAGAAGGGCGCCTTCACCGGCGCCGCCAACGTGCGTCAGGGCCGCTTCGAGCAGGCCGATGGCGGCACACTGTTTCTCGACGAGATTGGCGACATGCCGCTGGATGTGCAGACCCGTTTGCTGCGGGTATTGGCAGACGGTCAGTTCTATCGTATCGGTGGTCACTCGCCGGTGCAGGTGGATGTACGCATCATAGCCGCGACCCACCAGAACCTGGAGTCTCTGGTAGCCAAGGGGGATTTTCGTGAGGATCTCTTCCACCGCCTCAACGTGATCCGGGTGCACCTGCCGCCGCTGTCACAGCGCCGGGAGGATATTCCTCAGCTGGCACGCCACTTCCTGGCCACCGCCGCCAAGGAGATCAGCGTCGAACCCAAGATACTCACCAAGGCGACCGCCGACACTCTGGCCAGTCTGCCCTGGCCCGGTAACGTGCGTCAGCTGGAAAACACCTGTCGCTGGCTGATGGTGATGGCCTCGGGCCAGGAGATCTTGCCTCAGGATCTGCCGCCTGAACTGCTGACACCCAGCAACAGCCACGACAGCTCGCCCCAGGCGGGCAGCGGTGGCTGGCAGGAGGCCCTGACCCAGTGGATAGATCAACGCCTGAGCGAAGGCGAGAGCGATCTGCTGACGCAGATACAGCCTGCGTTTGAAAAGATATTGCTAGAGACGGCGCTGAAACACACCAAGGGACACAAACAGGAAGCAGCTAAGCGCCTGGGCTGGGGTCGTAATACCCTGACGCGTAAGCTGAAAGAACTCGAGATGGATTGAGTGAAAGCACCCAGCCTAAGCTGGGTGCTTTGGCGCCTCTTCCGCAGGCGCATTGTTTGCGCTAACAACAACACTCTCA
Organism: Shewanella sp. KCT; assembly: GCF_007636505.1. Lineage (NCBI taxonomy): Bacteria > Pseudomonadati > Pseudomonadota > Gammaproteobacteria > Alteromonadales > Shewanellaceae > Shewanella > Shewanella sp. KCT. The sequence continues at coordinate 202,157 of NZ_LVDJ01000005.1, read as the reverse complement.
GACTGACACTCGGATTCGATGACTTCACGTGGCATTGCCGCCTGCCATAAAGCCCCCACCCATAAACTTTGATTCGCTTTCATTAACCTTGCCCTCATTTTGCCAACTGGATCAAAGTAATCTTAAGGCGACTATTAGTAAAATGAATAAATAGTATCCCGTGAATGCCAAATTAGAATGAACATACCAATCAAAACTTTACATTATTTTCTCACCCTGGTTGAAACGGGAAATTTTACCCGGGCGGCGGAAAAATCCTTCATCACCCAGCCAACCCTGAGCAAGATCATCCAGCGACTGGAGGAAAATCTCGGCCAGCAGCTGCTGCACAGGAATAATCAGAAGATAGAGCTGACCCAGGCCGGCATACTGCTGGAAAACAGCGCCCGGGAGATCTTGGGCCAGTGGCACAGGCTGCAGGAAGATCTTACTAACCTGAGCGGCCTCAAGTCTGGACACCTGCGCCTTGGTGTCTGCCCCATGATGAGCAGCCTGATCATCGACCTACTCACCGCCTTTCGCCAGCAATACCCGGGCATAGAGCTGCAGATGTACGAATATGGCGGCTTCGGCTGCGAGCAGGCACTGCTCAATAACAGCCTGGATATCGCCTTCACCGCCCTGCCTACCACCCATGATATCGAGCTGGCCAACCGCGCCCTCACCCGCTATCCGCTGCTGGCCTGCCTGCCCAAGGACCATGCCCTGGCCCAACAGGAAGCGGTGACCTGGCAGGACTTCGAGGCCTACCCCTTCATCCTCTACAACGAGGACTTCTCCTTGGCCAAGCTGATCACCCGCCTGAGTCACAAGGCGGGTGTGCAGCTCAACATCGCCTTTCGCAGCGGCCAGTGGGACTTTCTGGCGACCATGGTAGAGGCCCAGATGGGGGTCGCCATTCTGCCCGAGCCTATCTGCCACAAGTTGCAGGGCAGCGAGCTGGTGTTCAAGCCTATTCGCCCCAATCTCACCTGGGATCTGGCGCTGATCTGGCGCAAAGACCTGCCCCTGACACCGGCGGCCCAGGCGCTTTTGGATCTCAGTGAGCAGGCCCATCTGCACCCTTGATAAGGGTTAAAATCTACCGGATTTTCAGCCAGCAAAACTGGGTAAGCAGTTATCTAAAACTGCGAAGCGGGTCGCCGACAGATAAAATCACTGGCCATGAGTCAGGCGGCGCCCGCTTGCACAACAAAGGTGCAATTTTTTTCGCTCGTTATTCAAACGCGGGCCATGGCCGCTGACGCACCATAGTTAGGTGCGCGCCTTTTTGTTTAAAACAATCAACCACCTAAGCTTAGTTTAACTGGTACTAAAGTACCGTTAAAAAGCCTTGCCGCCTCACTTTCCTGCCGTTAGTTTCCCTTAAGAGGTCTGACGTCCGACGTCTGACCTCTGCATCTCAATATTTAAAACCCTGAGTAGCTAAAGCCTGAGTAACTAGGTTCTAGTTACTAAAACCTGAGTAACTAACACCTGAGTAGCTAACACCTAGGTACTGAAACTGGTGATTGAAACCAGGTAACAAAACCTAAAACAACATCAAATAAGAGAAATAAGCCAATGAAGATCTATAAAAAGCTCATGATGCTGGGTCTGTTTGCTGTCAGCCCATTGACTTATGCCGCCTCCGGACTCGTGTTTATCCATGGTACCGGGCATCAGACAGATGCGCTGTCGGACTATTGGACACGGGAGTTTGTCGACTCCGTCCGCCAGGGGGCTGCCTCGCCCGATAACTACCTGGTGATCAACTGTGATTTCGACCAATACATGTGGGATGACGCCGCCGCAGGCTGCCTGGCCGGGCAACTCACCCAGTTTATCGAGAGTAAGAATATTAACGATCTCACCCTGCTGACCCACTCCAACGGCGGCAACGTGGTGCGCTGGCTCCTCTCCAACCCCACCTGGGACAGTCGCTATCCCAAGATCATCAACGCCACCTCCAGGGTGATCGCCCTGGCACCTTCCAGCGGCGGCACGCCACTGGCCGATGCCGTCACCCAGGGCAATGTATTTGAGACCTCATTGGGTTGGCTGCTGGGCTACGGCAGCGATGCGGTGAAACAGCAGCAGGTCAGCTGGATGAGCAGCTATAACAACAGCTGGCTCTATGGCACCTCGGGTCGCCCTGCGCTGCCCTCGCCCTTCGAGGTCGTGGTAGGTTCAGATGTCGACTCAGCCTTCTGGGACAGCGACAGCTACTGCGCCGGCTATCAGTATCAGGTCGCACTGGAGACCACTCAGAACTGGCTCGACGACTGCTCGGACGGCTTCCTGGAGTGCCAGTCGCAATCGGCGGCGGGCACTGTCTGGTTTAAAGATATCCAGCGCACCGCCGGTAAGGAACCTCTAAGCCATCAGCAGAGCCGTCGCGCCTGCTTTAATCTCGATACCCTGATCCGCGACCATATCTAGGAGCCATAAGATGAAATCATCAATCAAAATGGCGAGTGTGTTCGCCCTTTCCGCCCTGCTGAGTGCCTGTCAAAACGATGAGACCCTTGCAGACAATGCCCCAGAAGCCAGCGCAATGACAGTCACCCAGGTGACCCTGCTAGCACCCACCTCAGGGGATCTCACCATAGATACCCTGGCCACCACTGAGCTGCCAGCTGTTAACGGTAATCGTGGCGGCGTGAGTTTTAGCGCGCCCATGGGTGCCACGGTCCAGATCCAGACCCCAAGCCAGCTGGAGCAGAGCAGCAGCGACCAGTATTGGCGTACCGTGTCGGGCGCCGAGCTGAACAAGGGGATCATGCTTGCGGTCAGCCAGAACGATAGCGTGATCCGGGTGGCGCCGCGCGGCGATGCCAGCTCGGGGGCGCTGCAACACAGCCCGGCTATCGCGCCGGATCAGCTGCGCCTCTACAAGGTCGACAAACAGAGCGTGGATAAATCGGCATCTATGATCCAATCCATGAGCGACCCACAGGCAATGGCAACTGCCGGCATAATCGATGATTCCAGCGCCCTGAGGCTCTCCAAGCAGGCGACGCCCGGTGTGTATCAGCTACAGGTGGTCCAGCCCCTTGGGGCCAACGACAGCTATCTGGTTAACGTCAAGGAGAAGGGCAGCCCCTATCATCTGGCCCTATCGGCGCCTAACCGTTTGAGCAGTCAGGCCCCTAAGCTGGCGTTCGAGCTTAAGCTGAGCAACAGCGATATCGCTCTTAGTCCAACCGCGACGCTCAAGCAGAGCGATGGTCGCTACCACAGGCTGGCCGTGGTTAAGCAGGGCGATAACTGGCAGGCTCAGCTACCGGATGAGCTGGCGATGCCCAGCAGCAACCTGGGCCTGAGCGAGATCCAGGTCGACGTCGAGACCCGGGTCAACGGCCTGCCGCTTATTCGCACCGTCAAGACCGCCTTCAAACAATATGTGCCGGCGGCCAAGCTGGCGGATCAGGCCAGCATACATTGGCAGAACGCCAGGCCGACCCAGGCGGTGTTCGAGCTGCAGGTGGCCAGCCCGGGACGCTATCAAGTGTCAGCCGTGTTGGTGGGTACCGATGCTCAGGGTAAGCAGGCCAATATCCTGCGCGCCGAAACGGCCCAGTGGCTGGACGCCGATGGCCAGATGAGCCTGAGCTTCGACGCCGAGCAGCTCAAGTCCTCGGGTCTGGGCGCTCCCTACGCCATCAAGGCGCTGGAGCTAAAAGATCAGAGCCAGATGGCGCGTCTGAGTTATCTGGGCGAGGCCGCCTCACTCTAGCTATATGCTAAAAGCCAAAGCGCCCGCTATGGTCACATGGCGGGCGCTTTTTTATTTTCTATTTAACGCCTTACAGCTCGATATGAGGCTTCACCTTGTCGAAATCAGCCAGGATGGCGTAGGCACAGGGGATGATAAACAGCACCAGCAGGGTCGAGGCGAAGATACCGAAGACGATCGACACCACCAGGGGCTGCACCACCTGGGCCTGCAGGCTGGTTTCCAACAGCAGGGGCAAGAGGCCCGCCGCCGTGGTCAGCGAGGTGAGAAACACTGCCCTAAAACGCTCGCGACTGGCGCTCACCACCGCCTGATGCACACTATCTCCCTCATCCACATGGTGGCGTATGTACTGCACCAACAGGATGGAGTCGTTCACTACGATTCCCGCCAGCGAGATGAAGCCCATGATAGAGGGCATGGAGAGGTTATAGCCCAGCAGCAGATGACCCCAGAGCACGCCGATCAGCGCCAGCGGGATCGCCAGCATCACCACGGCGGGTTCCAGATAGCTCCTGAACTGAAAACTCAGGATGGCGAACAGGCCAAACAGGCCGATGAGGAAGCCTTTACCCATGGAGCTGCCGGTCTTGGCCGTCTCCTTGGCCGAGCCTTCGAAGTCCACCCTCAGCTGAGGATAGCTCTGCTGCACCTGGGCCAGCCACTCGCGCTTTATCGCGGCTATGGTCTCGTTGGCATTGGCGCGCTGATTGTCCACATCGGCCATCACGGTCACGCTGCGCAGGCCATTGATGCGCTGGATACGCACATAGGAGCGCTGATCCTGCAGCAGGGCGATGGAGGAGAGCGGCAGCTGACTGCCATCACTCAGCATGATGGGGAAGTTGGCCAGGGCCTGTAGATCCCCAGCCTGTAGTTTGTTGAGCCGCACCTCGATCTCGATATTTTCCGGCCCTACTTGCACCTCGTCGGCCAGCTGACCGAAGTAGGCGCTGCGCAGCTGGGCCGCCACCAGTTGGCCGTCGATGCCGAAGCTCTCGGCGCCGGGGCGCAGGCTCACCTTGATCTCCTCCTTGCCCGGACGCATGTCGTCGAGTATGCCGCTGATGCCATCAAACTGCCCCAGATAGCTCTGCAGCGACACGGACGCCTGTTTCAGCATGTCCAGATCGTCGCCCTGCAGGCGGATCTCGATATCCCGCCCCGCCGGGCCCATGGTCGGCTGCTTGAACACCAGAGATAGCGGCATCGCCAGCTCCCCCGTCTCGATACGCCAGTCGCGGATAAACGCCTCGATCAGGGTGTTGCGGGTCTCTGCCGACAACAGATCCAGCCTGACGGTCGCCACATGGGGGCCGCTCTCGCCGGCGTCGGCGTTAAAGTTATATTGTGCCGTGATGTCGCGGATCAGCTCATGCTCATCCTCCACCTCATGGGTGTATCTATCGCCCACACGCTTAGCGCTGGCGATCAGTGTCTCGACCACCTTCTGGGTCTGACTCAGGGAGCTGCCCGGCGGCAGTATGATACGCGCCTCGGCAATATCGCCATCCAGATCGGGGAATGGCACAAACTTGAGCGCACCGCCCACCACCAAAGAGACAGAGACAAGCAGCAGGCCTATGGTGGCGCCGACGCTGACATAGCGCCAGCGCACCATGAAGCTCACCAGAGTCACCAATCTAGTATTACGAAACGCCTCGAAGCGGGTGAGAAACTTTGCCTTGAGCTGGCCGATGCGGTTAGGCTTGGTCTCCGCCTTGGCGTGTGACAAGGAGTGATTCAAATGATTGGGCAAGATCAGGAAGGCCTCGAACAGACTGATGGTCAGTACCATGATCAGCACGGTCGGAATGGCCGACAGTACCGCCCCCATCTGGCCATCCAGCCCCAGCAGTGCGCTGAAGATCAGCACAGTGGTCAGGAAGGAGGAGACCACACCCGGGGCGACCTTCTGTACCCCCTTCACCACGGCCTCATGGGGCGCCATGCCTCTGTCGATATGGGAAGCGATCGACTCGGCGATCACAATGGCGTCATCCATCATGATACCGATAGCCATCAGCAGCCCCACCAGACTCATGAGGTTGATGGACACACCGAACAGGCTCATCAGGTAGAGTCCACCGAGGAAGGCGACCGGCAGGCCGGCCGACACCCAGAAGGAGTAGCGCAGGGAGAAAAACAGCCACATGCTGAGGAAGACCAGGATGATCCCCTGCCAGCCGTTGGTGATCATCATCTTCAGCCTGTCTTGCAGCACGGAAGAGAGATCGTTGGTCATGGTCAGGCGCACCCCGTCCGGCGCGCGGGCCTGTTCTTGCTCGATAAACTCGCTCACCTTGGCCTTGATCCGCAGCGCATCGTCGGCCTTGTTCTTCTGCACCTTAATCAGCGCCGCGTTGCTGCCGTTAAACTGAATATGCTCCTCATCCAGCTCGAATCTGTCGCTGATGGTGGCGATATTGCCAAGGCGCACCACGCTGCCATCGGGATTGGAGGCGACGATGATCTTGGCCAGCGAGGCAGGGGTGACCTTACGCTCGTCGAACCTCAGCAGGATATTCTTATCCTTGAGCTCGATATTCCCCGCCGGCATCTTCACGTTCTGCCTGCCGACCTTGTCGCCGATCTCGGCGGCGGTCAGCCCCAGCCTGCGCATATCCGCCTGATTGAGCTCGATGCGCAGCTGATGATCCGAGAAGCCCGCGATGGAGACCAGGCTCACGCCGGCGTCTATCTTGAGACGACGCTTCACATCCTCGGCATAGCTCTTCAGGTGTGGCCAACTGGTGTCGGCGACGATGGCGATATCCACCACGGGCTCCGCCCAATCCAGCTCCTTGACGATGGGCGGTTCGATCTGCGCCGGGAAGTTCTGAATCGCGTTGATCTGAGTCTGCACATCCACCAGCATGCGACCCAGGTCGGCCTTGGGCTCTAGCTTGAGGCGCATGGAGGCTATCCCCTCCTGGGCGTCACACTTAACCTCCTCGATGTTGGCCAGGCCGTCGACCGCATCCTCCATCCGCAGGCAGATGCTCTCCTCCACCTCGACCGGCGAGGCGCCCGGGTAAACCACGGTCGCCATCACATAGGGCGGGGCAAACTCGGGAAAGGTCTCGCGCTTGATACTGCTCATGTTGAGCAGACCCAGCAGCAGGAAGGCCAACATCAAGAGGTTTGCCAGGGTGGGATGTCTTGTGATGTAGGCGATCACAGCGGCGCCCCTCCCTCATTGGCAACAGGCTTGAGCGACATGCCGGGGATGGCCGGGATCAGGTCGTTGAGCACCAGGGCATCACCCGCCTTCAACTCACCCTCGACGGCCACCTGCTGTTCGTGGCGGAATAGCACCTCGACCGGTTTGATCACCAGCTTCTGCTGGGCATCCATCAGATAGATCTGATCGCCCCGCAGCGCCCGCTCGGGAATAACGAAATGTTCCCTCGGCTTGCCGCTGATCACCGCACTGACAAACATCCCCTTGGTCAGCGGCGGACGCAGCAGCAGATCCATCTGGCTAAAATCCTGCTCCACCTCCAGATAGACGCCTATGGTGGCCTGGTTGGGATTGACCGTCTCGGCGACCCGGGTTACCCGCGCCGGCCAGCTAAAGCTATGATTGCCCGCCTGAAAACTTACCTCCGCCTGCAACTCAAACTCGTCGATAGAGGGCATGCTTCTGGGCTGTGATGCCTGCACCAGGCTGCTGACCAGGGCGCGCATATCCTGCAAGGATAACTCCGCCTTGATCTCGGCTGTGCCTAGCCTGTGGGCCACCAGCATCACGGCGCCGGCAGCCACCACCTGATCTTGCTCGATATTGATGTCCGAAACCCGCGCATCGAAGGGCAACACCACCTTGGTTTGGTTAAGGCGGCGCTCGGCGTCCTGCAAGGAGGCCTTGTCGACGCTCAGCTGCGCCTCGCTCACCTTGCGATCGTCGGGGAGCAGCTTGAGGGAACTCTGTAGATCTTCCACCATCTTGGTCTGTGCCAGCAACGACTGCTTCTGATTCTCCAGCTCAGAGCTCGATACCAGGTTGCGCTTCTTCAGGGTCAGCTTGCGTTGATACTCCTGTTCGGCCAGCACCAGCTTCTGCTCCTCGATCTTCAGGCTGGTATTGAGGTTTTTCTCCTGTTGATCCAGACGGGTCAGCTGTGCCTGGGTGGCATGCATACTGGCCTGTGCCTGGGCGACCTTGAGCTGGTATTCCAGCGGATCTATCTCGAGCACCAGTGTGCCCTTTGGCAGCATGCGGCCGGTTTCCAGCTGGGGATGGCGATACAACACCTTGCCGCCTACCTCGGCCACCGCCTGCCACACATGCTTGGGCTCGACCCGGCCGAAGCCGATGACTCTGGGGGCGATGGGCTGCTGAGCTAGCGGCACCACCTCGACCGCCCTGGCCTTATCGTATCCGGCCACCAGTGAGGGTGAAGGTTTAAGCAGCGCCGCCAGCAAGATGGCCAGTACGCCGACGCCCACACCGACTAATAGATAGCGTTTCTTGTTATTCATCTCTCTCATCCTTCACATCCATCAGCCCACGCTGCAGTAGACGGGTATTTTGCTCGGCAAGTAGTTGTAGAAAGCTCGGCGTGATCTCTATGCCGACCTTTTCGAGTAAGTTTTCCGGCACGATAAAGGGAAACACCATCATGGCGAAGAAACTCAGCTGGGCGCAGTGGGCGTCCACATCATCCTTCAGCAGACTCTTATCCTTTAATCGTTGAAATATGGCGATATTCTCGAAGTTAACCACCTCATAGAAGGCCTTGGTCACCTCGGCGTTTTCCGGCAGGCTCTGATCCAGTCCGGCGATACGCAGCATGAGTCTGGGAAAGTGCGGATGCTTGCTCATGACGCTGTAGTAGGTCTGTAGCAAGGCCGCCGGGCTCTCCTGGCGCGTCTCTCTTCTCGCCTTATGCAGCTGGGCCAGCACGGGCATCGCCGTCTCATGGATCATGGTGGAGAACAACTTCTCCTTGGAGCCGAAGTAGTAGCGGATCAGGCCGGGGTCTGTGCCCGCCTGGCTGGCGATCTCGCGGATCGACACCTGAGCATAGGGACGTTCGATAAACAGATTTCTCGCCGCCAGGATCAGCTTATCGCGATTTTGGGTGTCGCCGCTGGGACGGCCGACACGACTTTTAGCTTCTGCCATAAAAATTCCTCAGTAGAGGAATTAATACTAGAAGAACTGGATTTGAATTGGCAGGGAAATAATTCCCCTAAAATCGGGGTTGTGTAGAATTTTCGGCGACGAAACCTGGCTCGGCCTCGCCGCCTGGGGCAGCTTAGATGGGGTCTTGGTGGATCAGCACTTCCACATGCTCGAACAGGCTTCTCACCCTTGCCTCGGCGGCATCGGCGATGGCATGGGCCTCCACCAGTGGCAGCCTGCCGTCGAGCTCCAGGTGGCACTGCACGAAGGTGGTCTTGCCCGAAGTGCGGGTACGCAGATCATGGAAGCCGTTGATGCGCGGGTCTTTCTCTATCGCCTGGACTATCTTGAGCTTGGTATCGGCATCCAGCTCCCGGTCCAGCAGCGACTGCGCCGAGCGGTAACCCAGATCCACCGCCTGCTGACCGATAAACAGGGCGATCAGTATGGCGAACAGGCCATCGGCCCACCACCAGCCAAACTGCGACAAAACCAGGGCCAGTAGCACGGCGCTGTTGAGAAACAGGTCCGACTTATAGTGCAGGGCATCGGCCTCCACTATGGTGCTGGAGGTCTTGGCCAGGGCGCGGCGTTGCAGCAGCACCAGGGCTAGGGTCAGCACTATGGCGATCACCGACACCACCACCCCCACCATGGCATGGCTGATAGGTGTTGGATTGATCAGCCTGTCGCTGCCATGTAGCAAGAGCAGCAGCGCCGAGCCCAGGATGAAAGCCGACTGGGCCAGGGCCGCCAGGGGCTCGGCCTTACCGTGACCATACCTGTGGTCTTGGTCTGCGGGCACTATGGCATAGCGAATGGCGATGAAGTTGACTATGGAAGCCAGGGCATCGGCGAAGGAGTCGGTGAGCGAAGCCAGCATGCTGGCGGAACCTGAATAGAGCCAGGCCGCCAGCTTGATGACTATCAGGGTGAGCGCGGTCGCCACGGCGGCGCGGCTAGCCAGTTTCACCCAAAAATCGTATTGGGAAGTGTCGGTCATAGGGTCATATTACAGCTAACAATTAGCAGGGGAAGAATATGACCCAATTGTAACTCAGTTATCCCCTATGGGCGATCTCCTTTACGTCCGCCACGCTTGGCAAAATTCTCTTTAAATTTAGCCTGCTGCTCAGGGGTAAGCAGTTGATAGATTTCGCGTTGCATCTTCATGCGCTCCACCGCGGCCTGCGCTCTGAGCTCGCTGCGCTGGGCCGTCATTGCCTTAAGATCGGCCTCGTTAAAACTGTCTGAGGTGATCATATCCAGCATCTGCTGTTTGTGGGCCGCACGCACCTCGTCCGATGGACGCTTGGCCTGCATCGCCTCACGGTGCGACTGCATCAGTTCCCTCATCTGAGTGCGCTGGGCATCGGTGAGATCCAGGCCGCGAAACATCTTGTGCATCTCGCCGTGGTAGCCTCTGTGATCACCACGCATCTCATGGCGACAACCGCCGTCATCCGGGCCAGCCGCATACACAGCGGGTGCCAACAGGGCGGCGCTGGTCATTAACGCAAATAATCCTGATTTTAGGGTCATCTTATTCATAATCTGCCTCTTACGCTTATCGCGGATAGTTAGTTCGCTCTGGGAAGAGCTTCGACACTAACAGTTTACGCCCCCCTATGTAATGCAGGGTTTTCCTTAGGTAAACCTCTGTAAAGTTTGCGCAAAGACTGACAATCTGCTGCCCGTCACGCCTTTACCTAGACTTACATTCTTAGACTGCAATTGACATCTAAAAGGGTATACTCAAGCTGTTATAGGTGTAGAGAGACGTACAATGAGCCAAATTCTGTTAATCGATGACGATCTAGGGCTAGCGGAACTGCTAGCACAACTGCTTGAACTTGAAGGGTTTAACCTCACGCTCGCCCACGATGGCGAGGCAGGACTTGCCCTGGCGCTGGAACAGCAGTTCGATCTCATCCTGCTCGATGTCATGCTACCCAAGCTCAACGGCTTCGAGGTGCTTAAGGCATTGCGGGCCAAGAAACAGACCCCGGTACTCATGCTCACCGCCCGCGGCGACGAGATAGACAGGGTCGTTGGCCTAGAGATTGGCGCCGACGACTACCTGCCCAAGCCCTTCAACGATCGCGAGCTAGTGGCGCGCATCAAGGCAATCATCCGCCGCACCAGCCATCAGGTGGACGAACAGCAGCCCAGCATACTGGAATTTGCCGATATTAAGCTCGACCCCAGCCGTCAAGAGGTGGTCTGTCAGGATCAGCTGTTGATCCTCACCGGCACCGAATTTAGCCTGCTGTATCATATGATCCAACACAGCGGCGAGGTGCTGAGCAAAGACAACCTCAGCGAGAATGTCCTGGGCAAGAAGCTGATGCCCTTCGATCGCAGCCTGGATATGCACCTGTCTAATCTGCGTAAGAAACTGCCCGAACGCGCCGACGGCCGCCCCAGAGTCAAGACCCTCAGAGGCAAGGGCTACATCTGGCTAACCTGATGAAAATTAGTAGTCTCCCCAACCGCATCTTTATCAAGCTGCTGCTGAGCTTCTGGCTCTGTAGCAGCCTGATCATCGCCATCGTCGGCCTGCTGCCGCTGCTGCAGCAGAATCACGATCAGGCCCCTATTCCACCCCATCTGCAGGGACTGCTGGAACGCGTGGTCGAGCGCATTCAGGAAAGCCCCGAGCTGCTGACCATGAAGCGCGACAGACATTGGCACAGACTCAAGGAGATGGGTAACAAGCCGGTGCGCTTCTATGTGGCCGACGAGCAGGGCCAGCTGATCAACAACCAACGTGTCTCCCGCGGCATCCGGCGCTTCATGCTAATGGCCGATGAGGCGGGCCACCCCATCAGCCACCAATTTAAGAGCGAGTTGCTGTTTGGCCCCATGCCCTTCGAGATAGAGGGCAAACGCTACACCCTCTATGGGCGCCTCGCCGAGATGCATCCAAGACCCTGGTTCTTCTTCTTCGCCGAGAATATCGCCCTCACACTGACCCTGGCGATCTTGCTCTCGGGCCTCTTGTGTGGCCTGCTGGCCTGGCACTTGGGTAAGCCCCTGCGCGCGCTTAAACAGAGCGCCGAGGCGGTGGCCAGCGGCGATCTCAGCCACAGGGCCGATGCCAGCACCACGGCGCGCAAGGACGAGATAGGCCAGCTGGCGCAGTCCTTTAACGCCATGGCCGACGCCATCGAGTCCATGGTCAACAGCCAGCAGCGACTGATCAGCGATATCTCCCACGAACTCAGGACGCCATTGACTCGGCTGCAGCTGGCCCTCGCCCTCACCCGCAAGAAGGGGCAGGCCTCGACCGAGATAGACCGCATCGGCTATGAGGCGGAGCAACTGGAGGCGATGATCGCCGAACTGTTGGAGCTGTCGCGGGTGAAGCTGGATATCCATGAAAACAAACATCGGCTGTCGCTGTCCGAGACCCTGGGCCAGGTGCTAGACGATGCCGAGTTCGAGGCGGAGCAGCAACAGAAATCCCTGGTGATCGACATAGACGATAGCCTGATGCTGATGCTCAACCCGCGCCCCCTGGCCAGGGCGATTGAGAATCTACTGCGTAACGCCATCCGCTACGCCGAGCAAGAAATCAGCATCAGCGCCACTGCCGAGCCGAATCAGGTGATCCTCACCATCAAGGACGACGGCCCGGGCATAGAGGATGAGGCGGATCTGCAGGCGATCTTCGAGCCCTTCTATCGCCCACAATCGGCGCGAGAGCGCAAATCCGGCGGCTGGGGCCTGGGGCTGGCCATCGCCAAGGCGGCGATACAGGCCCATCAGGGCCAAATAGTCGCCAGCAACGCCAAGCCCCACGGGCTAGAGATCACCATCAGGCTGCCGCGTTAGTGTGCTGCTGTTCTATTTGCTGCAGCCAGAGTGTGAAAGTTTGCTTACTGGGAATACGTCTATCTGAATGGCCCATTAACTGGGCCATCGCATAACTAAATTGATAATAGGTTTGCACGTCATCACACCGCTTGAGACCATCATCGCTGTTGATCATAGTACCGCGAATATAGTTCTTAAGAAGTTCGTAGCGATCAAACCCAGGACGCTCGCCCACAGCTGAGATGATGTTTTGATTCCACTTACAATATTGTGCAAGTAACTCATTAAATCTATCGCGATACTCTTCAGAGGCTTGCTGCAACAACTCTTGATTAGGCATGAGACGCTCTATCACAAAGCGCTTTTGCGCTAAGACATCATAGAGGCGCTGACAGTGATGAAACAGATAACATTCAAAGGGGTCTGTATAGCGTTGCTGTTCACTCTCGGCAACCCTGAGCCAACCTTGGTATTGCGCACAGGCTACGGCCACCACCAAATCGGCCTCTGTGGTGAAATGATTGTAGATGGTACCCTTGGAGATCTGGCTGGCCGCAACAAGATGAGAGCGGCACAGTTCAAAACTCTGATGCCCTCTCAGACAGCGCTGCGCCACCTCAACCAGATAGACTTCTCTTTGCTCCCAGCTACTCATATCGACCCCATCACACTTTCCGAAACATCTTAGTTGCAACTTCACAATCAAACGATAACAGTGTTCTGCGCCAGCGGATATTGAGTAATACTGATACCACTATGAACAATCTCAATAGCACATGTTAAAAATCGAATTACTCGAGAGTTTTATAGCGGTAGCCGAGGCGGGCAACCTGTCGAGAGCCGCCGATAAGATCTGTCGCACGCAATCGACCCTCAGCCTGCAAATCAAGAAGCTCGAAGAGAGTGTCGGTCAGCCTCTGCTATTGAGAGACAACAAGGGGGTCACCCTCACCGAATCGGGTGAGACACTGCTGAACTACGCCTATAAGATGATGCAGCTCAACTCCCAGGCGTTGGATGACCTCAAGGAGTGTCAGAACCGCGAGATCATCCGCCTGGGCGTGCCGACCGACTATATCAAGCGCTACCTCGGCAGCTGCCTGCTGGAGTTCATTCGCGAATTTACCTGTATCGAGCTGGTGATCGACACAGATGTCAGCGGCAACCTCTACAAGCGTTTGCAACAGGGGGAGTTCGACCTTATCGTCGCCACCCACTGGCAGCCGCCGGTCAATGGCGAGCTCCTATTCGAGCGCAAGTTCCACTGGGTTGCGGCCAAGGGCGGTAACGCCCATAAACGCGAGACCATACCCATGGCGCTCTATCCGGAAAACTGCCCGATACGGGCCCAGGTATTTGCCAATCACCAGCTGACGATGAGGCCGATCAACGTGCTATTGTCGACCCCCTCGCCACAGGCGCTGTGTATGGCGGTCGAGAACGATCTCACCATAGCCCCCATCGCCGAGTTCAGGGTCAACGACAAGATGCAGATCCTGGATCCTCTGAAGCACCAGCTACCTGTACTGCCTGTGTTTAACGAGTCCCTCTACCTCAACCCAGATACCCAAACAGATGCCACACTGCAGCTGATCACCCTGATCAAGGCGAATGTGCACAATCTGGCTGAAGTTGCTGAAGACTAACGCCATCATAAATTGACAAGAGAAAGCCAACCCTAAGGTTGGCTTGATTCAATCAGCTTCAACTCGCTGCTGGCTAGAAGTAGTAGCCGAAGTTGATGTTAATCCGCTTATCCCAGCTGTCGCCAATTTCGGGCAGGCCCACATGGCCATTGTCCCGGGTAGAAGCGTACATATTCTTGCCTACTATGAAGTCGACCATGGTATAGGTGGCACCTGCCGCGATGGCGCAACCGGTGACGTTTTGATAGCTGGTATCGTAGCTGTCATCGGCCACATCCGGGGTGACCATGCCAAAGTCATTATAGAACTTCAGGCTGCCCCAGTCGGTGGCTAACGTCTTGGCAAGGTTAACGCTATAGGCCTGGGCCTTAGCGGCGATCTCGTACTGCCAGTTGTAAGCCGCTACGGCGATCTTATTGCTATCTAGCGCGTCTGCCGCATCATATTCATACTGCATCGCCTGCAGTTGTAGGTTCCAGCCTTTGTAGCTGCTATCCATGTGCAGTGCAACGGCATAACGGTCGCCATTGTTGCCCGTCTTATTGTTGTAGATCTGGCCATATTCGACCGAGGCTCCGAGTAACATCCGGCCTTCCTCGTAACTCACCTCATAGGTTTGACGTAGGTTTAACTGGTTAGTCTCTTCGTTGTGATATTCGGTGCCATTGACGACACCGCTATAGAGATCGGTAGAGTAGCGATCGGCGCGGCTGGCACCATATTCGGCATTCTTGTAGAAGGCCATTTCCGTGCCCCAGGCACCTTGCTTGTAAACGCCTTTGACACCCAGGTCATAGTCATCTTCGAAGCCCAGGTAATAAGGCACGCCAAACCAGAAGCTGTTAGAGATAAAGCCTGGATTACCGAAAGGCACCTGATTCACCCCGAACTGCAGCTGCCACTCGGGATTGAGGTCGTAAAATCCATAGCCATAACGCAGCGCCTGCCAACCATCATAGAAGCGATACTCACTCGCCAGCCCCCAGTCGCCGAGTTTGCCGTTAAATTTGACCGCCGCCATGTCGAAGGCAAGGTCACCGCCTTTGTCTTTTGAGCTCTCGCTGTAATCCTTGTAGGCGTAGTTCACTCTCACTGTGCCCGTCACATCGATGCCATCTTCTTGTTCTTGCGCCTGGGCCACTCCCGCCAAAGCCAGGGGCAACAGCGCCACAACGAAAGACACATTAAACTTCTTCATCATTTCACCCTTTATTGTTAATTGCCGTGCAACAAAGGCGCACGGCGAACCTTAAATTGGCCATATGCTTGGCCTTATTGTTTGTGCCGTTACCACTTCAGATGAGTCAGGTCGCACTGAATAACCTCATCCTTATTGGCCGGTGTACCGGGATGCTTAGCCGATTCGCACAGAAGCGTGGTGCCGTAATCGTTACGCTTGTCGTGGGCATTACTTCTGGCCCAGACAGAGACTATGGCCCGCTCCTCAGGCTTGGCCTCGCAGCTGCCGTCCACATCGAAGGCGTGTATGGTGTTTTGGTGGAAGTAGAGCAGTGAATCTTGTTGGGAGCTGCCTGCAAGCCACTGGGTATGGCCGTTGTGCTGGGCGGCATCGAATTGCACCCTGCGCATCTTGTCATCTTCTTTGACTGTGGTAAGCAGAGGCGAGTCTGCACGTACGGCAAAGCTCTTAAACTGATTGGCACACGCGGGGACGCGCATGTTGTAGTAGATCTCAGAGATGGCATGGTTATGGTAGGGGTAAAGCGTATCGACCGACTGCACCGTCATCCCTACTTCGGCGCCCACCTTCTCACCATTGATCTCATCGATACGCAGCAGGCCCCAATGACCGAAGATCTCGGCGTAGGCATAGCCACCACGAATATTGTTAAAGTTCTTGTCGTTACGCTTGCTCTCTTCGGCGTACATAGGGAACCAGCCCGCCGCCGCCCAGAGGTTTGGCAGGGCATTGGCGCTGATGTCATAGGGGAAGGCCGACGGCATCTTCACTTCATCACCGGTAACCATCTTGGCGAAGTTTTTGGTAAAGGTTTTCCCCAGTTTCTGCACCTCCTTGTTGGTCACCTTGGTCTTGAAGAACTCTTCGAAGGTGGTGCGCTTAAAATGTTGTGCCACGGGAGAATGCTTGGTGAGCTCGCCACCCGGATTGTAGATCCAGTTGACCTCTTCACGGACACCGAAACACTGTTTGGCCTTGTCAGGGTTATTGATCACCTGATAGATGTTCTTCACCATCAGCTTCATATCACGGCGATCCATGATGCAGATCTTCTGGCCACCTTGAGTCGTATCGAACAAGGCTTCATCTGAGTTCAGACAGTGACTGTTCTCACCATTGGTTAAGGCCACGGCATAGGCCTTGAGGTAAGTCAGCGTCTCATCCCACAGCATGTCGACATACTGTTGATCCGCCGCGCTATACTCGACTGGCGCTCCCAGACATTTGAACTCGGCATTGTCGATATCGCGCTGATCAACAAAGTCCGGGAGGCTCGCCGCCATCGCACCATTGGCCGATAACAAAGACAAAGCAATAATGGTCTTTTTCATTCATCTCATCCTTATTTACATATTATTTTTCACCACTTACTGAGCGGCATAATATGCTTGGAATCCGTTCCAAAAATGTAATCAGCACCTATTTGCAACAATCTGAATGGGGAAATAACAACCCAGCTCACAAATTTAATAACTTTATGTTTATAAAGAAATTATTTGATTATCGAGACATAAAAAAAGCCCCTAAGCCATGTCTAACAAAGGGGCATATAAAGCGAAACGGCTAACGGTAAATTGTCTTTGCAGGGATAATTAACTGTCTCTGTCGCTCGAAGATGTTGCACAAGCCTGAGGGGAAGCTGTCAGGGCTCGTGACGCCCGCTTTACAGCGGGGGAGATGCAAGATAAGAGAAGCCCATGAAGCTCATGGGCCTCTCTTAGAGGAAGTTACTCTTTATGCTTGTCAAACTTGAAGGTATGACAGTTACTGCATAAAGGTTTCTTCGACTTATGTTCGCCATGACATTCCTGACAAGGCAGATCTTTACCATAGTGAAGATTGTTGTGTGGATTCTGCCACTTATCCTCTTCGCTACGGGCCGTCTGTGCAGCCAGGTCATCGATATCGTGGCACTGCAGACACGCCTGATCCGATGGGAACTGCTTGATGCCATTGTCATGGCACACCTTACAGTCTTTGCCGATCACCTCTTTGTGCCAGGCACGTTGCTCTACCGCCTGGGCCGACAGACTCACTAAGCCAGCTAAGACCAGCGCGAGTACAATATTTACCTTTTTCATTATTGATTCCTCTTAATAACCGGTCGTTAAGCTTTCATGACGCTGCGCGCAGCCGTCATGCCCATCACCATACACTCGGGAATTGAGCAGCTACCCAGGCGGCTGACGCCGTGGATACCACCACACACCTCGCCCGCGGCGTACAGACCAGGAATCGACTTGCCTGTGAAACTGTCTTTCACCTCGGCCTTGGTATTCACCTGAACACCGCCCTGGCAGTAGTGCACTTTTGGCCATAGGCGAACCACGGTAAATGGCGCCTCGATATACTTATCTTTCGCCTTGGTCATGTTCTTGCCGAACTGCTTATCTTCACCGCTCTTCACGTAGCCGTTGTACTCTTCAATCTGCGCTTTCAGCGGCTTGAGAGGTACCTCGAAGTGCTTCGCCAGTTCTTCGATGGTGTCGAACTTCCAGCCTACGTTGTACTTGATCACCTTCTTGGTGTTCGGATGCTTCTTAGAATCCTTGTAGCTGGTGATCAAAATTGGCGGCAGCGGATTGCCCTGCTCGTCGCGACACGCCAGCTCGGCATCGGCGCGGGTCTTACGGTCGGCAATCTCATTCATGAAACGCTTGCCCGTCAGGCGGTTGATCGCCATAGAGTGCGGGAAGTTGTAGATAGAGTAGTTAGACACATAGCCAAAGCCCCCTTCATCAGGCGATGCCCAAGGGCCAGACTGAATGTGTGCCAGATGCACTGGAATCGCGCCCAGGCGGAACATCTCATACATGCCTTCACCGGTGGCACCTGGTGCATTGGTACAACCCACCTCAGAGGTCAGTGTCGGGTCCTGCGCCATACGCAGATCCACGTTTTGCGCGAAACCGCCGGTTGCCATGATCACCCCGCGCTTGGCACGGATCTTCAGCACTTTGCCGGGCTGGTCTTCGCCGAAGTGGTAGTTCTCACGCATTTTCACGCCGAGCACTTCGCCCTTGTCGCCCACCAGGAAGCCTTCAAACTTAGAACGGTTATGGGTGTGAACCCCCAGCTTCTTACACTCTTTATAGAGGGGCTGAGTAATACCGGCGCCACAACTAACGGTCGTCTGGTAAGTACGAGCCACAGAGTGACCACCAAGCTGTTGCAGGTAAGGATGGAACTCGGCGCCCGCATCTATCGTCATCTGCAATGCCTCGACGGCGTGCGAAGCTACATGGCGCAGCAGGGCTTCATCGGCAATACCACGGCCAGACTTAAGCTGGTCCGCCACCATACGATCGACCGAGTCTTCTACCCCTTCTTTCTTCTGCATCGGCGTACCCGGCGCCGCAAACAGGCCACCATTAATGGCAGAGTTACCACCGAAGTAGGCCATTTTCTCGAAGATATGGACATCTTTCGCGCCCTTGCGCGTGGCTTCAATCGCGGCCGCCAAGCCGGCGAAACCTGAGCCGATAATCAATACTTCAACTTCTTTGTCCCATTTCACACCGTCAGCTTTCTCGGAAACTGCCATCGCAGGCGCGGCCATTGCGACACCCGCAGCGGCTCCCATACCCTTGATGAAATTACGGCGTCCTAGCAGATCTACATTGCTCATCTGTTATCACCCTTTTGGTTTTATTCGACAGCGCCATCTTAGGGCTGGAATGGGTTCCAAAACGGGAGTGAATCAACACTTGTTTTTAAAACAACTTGCTAACATAACCAAACTTGTAGCCAGCTCAAAAATCACCCAGAAACACTACCTTGTGAGTATTTTGGAAACCATTCCAAAGCATGACACCTCAGTCCATAACCCCCGAGAGGAGTGAGATATGGCTCGACGGCAAGATAAAAAGTCAGGCAAGAGCTGGCCCGCACTGGTAAGTTAGGCCCTATGTAGACCTACCTCAGCCGACCTATGGAACTCGAAGATATCTATCGACAGGACTTAAGCCTATTAATCGCCCTGCAAGTCTTGGTCGAGGAGTGCAGCGTCACCCGCGCCGCTAAACGGTTACACCTGAGCCAATCAGCCACCAGCCGTATCTTGGCACGGCTAAGGCAAATGCTGGATGACCCGCTGTTTTCTCGGGTGGGTCAGCAACTGGTACCCACCCAGTACGCCTTGGACTGCTACCGGCAGCTTCAGGGGCCGACCAGCGAACTGCTCACACTCTTGACGCCCAATGCTTTCGTGCCCAGCCAATGCAGGCAAACCTTTACCCTGGCGGCCACCGACTTTGCCATTCAGGGTCTCTTGCCCTTCATCCTGCCGGAGATCTATCAACAGGCGCCAAACATCAGGCTGAATATCCTACCGGTACAGCACCAGACGCTCGCCTCGCAGCTCAGCCTGCAAGGGGTCGATATGGCAATCTGCCGCGCCTTGGGTCAGGTGTCGCCACTTGCCAGCACGCCACTGGGTCGTGTTGGTGTTAGCTGCCTGGTCTCCAGCTATCACCCTGTGGCGGATCGCCCATTAACTCTCACGGATTACCTGCACTATCCCCACGCCACCATCGCCATCAGCGACGGCGTGAAGGCGATAGTCGATGCAGCCATCGCTCAGCATCCACCCCGGCACGAGTGCTTACGTACCGCACATCTAGACAGCGCCCTGGCCCTACTGTCGATTCATCCCCTCATTATCACCCTGCCCGAGGGACTGGCCGAGATGGCCGCCGCCCGCCACCGACTCAGGGTCAAGCCCCTGCCCTTTGAGATCGCCGCGCTCAACTACAGTCTGTTTTGGCATTCGCGCTGCGAGCTGGATAAGGCCCAGGCTTGGTTGCGGGGCAAAATCACCGAACTCATTCGGCCGCTACTTGGCCAGCAAGGGAAGCCCTAGGCGCGGCGAGCCACGCCTTAGCGTTAGAGATACTATTAGCCGATGAGCAGGCAAAAAAAAGTGGCCAAGTGGCCACTTCTATATCTGAGACTAAAAACTACACCTTAACCAATACCCGGCCGGTGACCTTGCCTTTGACTATCTTGTCGGCGTACTCGCCCAGCTGCTCAAGGCTGATGGTCTGGCAGGCCTGCTGATAGTAGCTTTCGGGTAGGAGTTCAAGCACCTTCTCCCATGCCTTAACGCGCTTGTCGATAGGGCAGGCCACAGAGTCGATACCCAAGAGGTTCACGCCGCGCAAAATGAAGGGCATCACAGTCGTTGGCAGGGCAAAACCGCCCGCCAGGCCGCAGATGGCGGCGCTGCCACCATATTGCATCTGCGCCAGTGCCGTAGCCAGCACCTTGTTGCCTACGGTATCGACCACACCCGCCCAGCGCTGTTTCTCCAGCGGACGGCTGTCTTGTTCGAGCTCGCTGCGATCGATCACCTCGCTGGCGCCCAGGGCTTTTAGCCAGTCGCCGTTGACCTCGACCCGGCCCGAACTGGCCACCACGCGATAGCCAAGCTGAGCCAGCAAGGTCACGGCCACCGAGCCTACGCCGCCGCTGGCACCTGTCACTAAGATATCGCCCTGCTCTGGGGTGACGCCCGCCTGTTGCAGCGCCTGCACACACAGCATGGCGGTCAGGCCAGCCGTGCCTATCATCATCGCCTTGGCGCCGTCGCAGCCCTTAGGCATGGGTACCAGCCAGTCGGCCTTCACCCGCGCCTTCTCGGCCATGCCGCCCCAATGGTTCTCACCCACGCCCCAGCCGGTCAGGATCACCTCATCACCGGGCTGAAACCTAGAGTCGGCCGACTCGCTCACCACACCGGCGAAGTCTATGCCCGGCACCATGGGGAACTCGCGAATGATCTTACCAAGGCCGGTGATCGCCAGGCCATCCTTATAGTTGAGGGATGAGTAACTCACTTCCACCAGCACCTCACCCTCGGGCAGATCGCTCTCAGGCAGCAGTTTCACATCGGCTTGGGTCTGTCTATCTAGCTGGGTCAATACGAGTGCCTTGAACATGGGGCCTCCTTAACAACAAAATGGACTGACAGATTAGTGCATCTTCCATCATGAATACACTGCACATTTTGCATGAACTGCATGCAGCTTGCGCATAGCTAGATCAGGGTTTGAGCCCCAATGCCTTGAGTTTTCGATACAAGGTATTGCGGCTGATCCCTAAGTGTTTGGCACAGCGGCTGACGTTGCCCTCAAATCTGTGGAAGCTGGAGACGATATTGGCGTTGACCATCAGGCTAAGCTCACTCTCGCAGGCCGCCATCTGCTTGTCCGCCTGCTCAGGCCCCTGCAGCTGGGCCTGCAGGGTGTCGGGCAGATGCTGCCAGTTAAGTTCGGGATCGCCATCGGCCATCAGGCAGGCCACCTGCATCAGGTTATCCAACTCCCTCAGGTTGCCCGGCCAGTCATGGGCCAGCAGTCGCCTCAGTAGCTGAGGGCAGAGCTGCTGCGGCGCTTGACGATAGCGCCTATGCAGCTTGTGAATGATGCGTTCGATATCCGCGCGCTGACGCAGGGGCGGCAGTGAGACCTGCAGGCCGTTGAGACGATAGTAGAGATCCTCCCTAAACGCCCCCTCATTCACTAGCTGGCGCAGATCCGCGTGGGTCGCGGCCACCACCTGAATATCCACCTTGTAGCTGCGATTGCCGCCCACAGGCACCACCTCGCGCTCCTGCAGCACCCTAAGTAGGCGGCTCTGGGTCGCTAGCGGCATCTCGCCTATCTCGTCGAGAAACAGAAAGCCGCCGTCCGCCTGACGTATCTTGCCCTCGAATCCCTGACGGGAGGCGCCGGTGAAAGCCCCAGCCTGATAGCCAAACAGCTCTGACTCCACCAGATCGGCGGGCAGCGCGGCGCAGTTAACCGCCACCAGGGCCGCCTGAGCGCGGGCACTCTGGCCATGGAGCTTCTTCACAAATTGCTCCTTGCCCACCCCAGTCTCGCCGCAGATCAGCAGAGGAATGTTACGCCCCACCACCTTGTTAGCCTGCTGCCAAGCGCGCTCTAGCTTAGGATCGCGAAAACGCACGCCTATCTGCTGGCTCACCAGCTGGCTGGGCCGGGTTTCGACCAGCTGCTGGGTCTTGAGGTGCAGGCGTTGGTCCTGACACACCTGCTCACCGCTGTTCCAGCTTGCACCCAGGTGACGGTCGATATCGTCGCCGATGCGCGGCCTGTGTAGCAGACGCTTGGCCATGGCGTTGCATCCTAAGATCTTGCCGTCGACATTGGCCACCACTATCCCCTGCCAGCCTGAGGTGATCAGCGACGGCTGCTCGGCGAGATCGATGCGGTAGTGACTACCGGGTAGATGACACAGCAGCGCAGTCTCTATCTGTTGCACCAGGCTGGCGATAAGCACCAGGGTCTGCTGGGTATGACGCTGCTGCTCGCTGGTGATGTCGATGGCGCCGAGCAACTCTCCGTCGGGGGAAAAGATAGGGCTGGCGGTGCAGCTCATAAATCTGTGGTGACGGATGAAGTGCTGCTCGCCGATCACAGACACCGTCTGCCTGGCGGTCAGGGCCGTGCCTATGGCGTTGGTGCCCTTATGCTCCTCGCGCCAATTGACCCCCACATCCAGGGCGACGTTGGCCAGCTTGTCCGAGTAGCGGCTGACGCCCCAATGGCAGAGCACATAGCCGTCGCGATCCGAGAGGATCAGCCGGCTCTGGCTGTGGGCCATCATCTGATTAAACAGGGGCAATGCATGCTGTTTGGTGAGATTGATGAGTTGCTTGTTGGCGTGATGCCGCTCGGCGAGCGCGTCGGCGTTGAGTCGTAATTCTTGCGGTAACTTGGCTTCGCTTAACCCTGCGCCCTGACTACGAGACCATGAGTCAGACAACCAAGCCTGTGTCTGTGGAGCTATCGTCATAACAGTGTTCCATTTTGGCACACCCGAGATGCGCACTTATGTCACAGTGCATGCCAACTGCCAGTGCTACACCATCCTGGACCACGCACATTCGGACATCAAAAATTAGTTTTTCATCATACTGTTACTCCAGCCACATCACAACTCCTGCCAGTTTGGCCTAGGCTTTGCGTTAGCTAACCTGAGTCTGCGCCCTAATGAACACAAGCGTGACACTCAAATGGGGCACAGATAAAAAATTTAAACCTGTTGTTTTTTAAACATAAAAATAGGGCGCCCGGCAGAGGCGTCTTTCGACAAGACAAAACCATACAAGGAAGCTCAAGATGATCTACAGCAAGCCAGGTACGACAGATGCCATAGTTAACTTCAACAGCCGTTACGACAACTTCATTGGGGGGCAGTGGGTCGCGCCTGTGGGCGGGGAATATTTCGATAACCGCTCACCCGTCGATGGCCAGGTGTTTTGTCAGGTGGCCCGCTCGGACGAGCGCGATATCGAGCTGGCACTGGACGCCGCCCACGCCGCCAAAGATGCCTGGGGCAAAACCTCGGTGACCGAACGCGCTAACTTACTGCTGAAGATAGCCGATCGCGTCGAGCAAAATCTGGAATTTCTGGCCGTGGCCGAGACCTGGGAGAACGGTAAAGCAGTACGCGAAACCCTGAACGCCGATCTGCCGCTGTTTGTGGATCACTTCCGCTACTTCGCCAGTTGTATCCGCGCCCAGGAAGGCAGCGCCGCCGATATCGACAACAACACCGTCAGCTACCACTTTCCCGAGCCGCTGGGCGTCGTCGGCCAGATCATCCCCTGGAACTTCCCGCTGCTGATGGCCGCCTGGAAAATCGCCCCGGCGCTGGCCGCCGGTAACTGCATAGTGCTCAAGCCCGCCGAGCAGACACCCGTCTCCATCCTGGTGATGGTCGAACTGATCCAAGACCTGCTGCCAGCCGGCGTGCTCAATATCGTCAACGGTTTCGGCACCGAGGCGGGTCAGGCACTGGCGGTCAGCAAGCGCATCGCCAAGCTGGCCTTCACCGGCTCGACTCAGATTGGCCACCATATCCTCAAGTGCGCCGCCGAGTCGCTGATCCCCTCAACCGTAGAGCTGGGCGGCAAGTCACCCAACATCTACTTTGCCGACGTGATGGATCAGGAAGATGAATATCTGGATAAGGCGGTTGAAGGCATGCTGCTGGCCTTCTTCAACCAGGGCGAGGTCTGTACCTGTCCGTCACGGGTACTGATCGCCGAGTCCATCTACGACAAGTTTATCGACAAGGTGATCGCCCGCGCCAAGACAATCAAGCAGGGCAACCCGCTGGATACCGACACCCAGGTAGGTGCCCAGGCCTCCCAGGAGCAATTCGATAAGATCCTGAGTTACCTGGAGATAGGCCGCAACGAGGGCGCCGAGGTGCTAATTGGTGGTACCAGCTGTCAGCTATCTGGCGATCAGAGCAGCGGCTTCTATATCGAACCTACCATACTCAAGGGCCACAACAAGATGCGCGTCTTCCAGGAGGAGATCTTCGGCCCGGTCATTTCGGTCACCACCTTCAAAGATGAGGCCGAGGCTTTGGCCATCGCCAACGACACCGAATATGGCCTGGGTGCCGGCGTATGGACCCGCGACATGAACCGCGCCCAGCGCATGGGCCGCGGCATTCAGGCCGGACGCGTATGGATCAACTGCTACCACGCCTACCCTGCCCACGCCGCCTTCGGTGGCTACAAGAAGTCAGGCATAGGTCGCGAGACCCACAAGATGATGCTCAGCCATTACCAAAACACCAAGAACCTGCTCGTCAGCTACGACGTCAACCCGCTGGGTTTCTTCTAACCTAGCAAACTAGCTCAACCCAATGTCAGCTGAGACCCTGTCTCAGCTGGCGCTATCCCCTCATGAAGGGACAGCTATCTAAGTAGCTACATCAAATCTATTTGAGACTTGGAAGGGGAGCTTTGGATCATGGCTTCATGGTGTATCGATTGCCTGCGGCAGGTGCAGCGCGAGGGGATCTGAATGGCCTTTCAGCTAAGGTCTTAGTATGTGAGCATCACACTACCTTGCTGTTTAAAGAGTTTCCTTGAACCATGACTTCATTGTGTATTAATTGCCTGCGGCAGGTGCAGCGCATGGATACCTGAATGGCCTTTAAGCAAAGGCCTTATTTACTGGATATCAAATCAACTTTGATATTTGAAACGTTAGTTTGAGCCATAGCTTCATGGTGTATAAATTGCCTGCGGCAGGCTTATGTGCAAGCACTCTTTTGGCACGCCGATATTCCGTCCCTGGAGGCTTCACGGCGGCGTCCTTGCCGCCGAGAGCCAAAAGCGTGCTTACACTTGTATCTATCGTCTCTTCGATTAAACGTTAATGGATAGCCTGACAATAAAATTCAATTGGACAAAAACGAGTTGGCGCTCGAAAGCCTACATTGAAACTAACCGCTCTCAGTTAGGACTTTTTAAAATACCAATAGCCGCAATAAATCCAGCCACCAGGCGGAATTAAGAAGTTTAGTAGAAATGCATAAAAGCCAACCAAAGGAACATTGCTCGCTTTACCCTGTGCAAACCTTACTGTGAAAAAAATGACTATTAGCGCTAAGACGAAGAGGATTTGCCCCCAGAGAGTTGCGTTTAAATTCATCATAAACTTCCTTTGTGAAATTTCTACATAACACCCGCGTTAACGGGCAAATGCTGCTTGGCTAATATCCGAAGCACGGCGTAGGAGCCAACCAGTATTTGGCCAGTTGAATGCGCTTGTTAGTTGCTGATTACTAGCCTACTCATCGTCACTTTTTTCTTGTTTTTTCTTTTGTTCCAGGCCTATAGCTACACCAATTGCAATTCCAACTCCAATACCTAAAGCTAAATTCCCAAGAGCAACTCCAAGTCCAGAGCCAATAGCTATTCCTATACCTATTCCAAATGCTATTGGATTATTATTAGAGCTACCATTATTGTTCCAATTACCCATTTATACTCCATAATCAACTAACGCCTTGCTACGCGCCAGTCTCACGGAACCAGCCGTAGCTGACGGAGTAATCTTGAGCGACTGGTTATGTAGCTACATTTCAAGTCTGAGTACCTGCCCCTCTGCGATTTTGACACTACATATGTAAAGCTCAAACGGCATACCCTCATACATTTTAGATTGATGAATTTCATCATCTAGAAAACTCATTTTGAGTTCGACTGTATCTCCATCACACGCTTCCACATCTTCAGGAAACATCAGTCTGCAGCTAGTATCAACACCATCTAGATAGTGGACTCTTGGCCAAATACTACCTATATACCTAAACCTATGAGGAGGTCGTTCAATAACTAGAAAAGTAACTTTTACGGACACATTCATTGACTGTCCTTAGCCACATAACGCCGCATTAAGGTGTGAGCGGCGCTTGGCTATACTTGAGCGAAGCGAAACTGCCAAGCGTTGCGAATCACTCTTAAATGCTTTGTTAAATTTCAATTAGTACCAGTCTGGTTCAGGGTGCTCTTCTACACTAACTTCAACACTTCCACGTAATGAAGGAATTGTAAACATTGAGATATGAGGTTCATGAAGTTCGCCATTTTCAAACGTATATTGCAAATCTAATTCAGCTGTAAGTGTTAACGTGAATGTTTCTTCTCTTTTCGTTGAACCAAACGTATAAATGAAGCCCTCCTCTTTGTCGTAAGTGCCATTAGCAAAGTCAGGGCCCACCACTTCAACAAAAAGATCAACACTAGCTTCAACGGTTACTTGACTCTCTTCATCATCAATGTCAATAACGTTAATTTCAAAATCACTAACATTTTTGACCTCATACTCTTCGACTTCTGCATCTTCCCAAGTTGAACTATTGTAGATATCACAATCTTCGACATAATCCCTGAACATGCGTTGGATCTGCTCACTTTCTGCCACGATGTATTCTTTTACTTTTTCAGTTCGAGCGTTTGTATGTTGGTTATAAACATCGAGAAGCTTTTCCAAACTGTCTAATGTGATTAAACGGTCATTGCCTTCACAGTATGTCTTCAAGTCTTTGTCATCCGAGATAATATAAATTTTTTCATTATCTTCAAGATAACTCTCTAATGAGAGGAGAGAGATTGCATCTGGAAATTCTGCTTTCTTCTTACCAACCCCAAAAGGCGGTTTTTGCTGAAAGTACAATTATAGCAAATGCTCCGGATCTATAGCGTCAGCTTCGACATACTCGTAATTGCAATCTGCATTGTATTGCTGAAAAACCTGACTTGCTTTCTGATATACCTCGGGCTCATTAACGTCAGAGAATAGTGATGAGAGGTGTTCATCTTCAATCGTCGACAAGACACCAGCTTTCTTTTTGAATGATTGCAGAGAGTTTAAAGCTTCTCGAATAGAGTCTTCTATTTTTCCATCGACCTCCTGTTCTACAACACTTGTCAATAAGTATCGTAGCTCCCCTTCTTGGCATAGCTCTTTTAATGTTAAGAAAGGGCGTGAAGAAAAATTAAAGTTACTCTTCACAAAGTATTGCGTATCAATAAACAATATTCTTGTTTCTAACATTTTACACCTATGTCAATTTAAAATTTAACATTTTATTAGTGCGCATGCGCGTTTACCTCATTAGACCAGTGAAAACACGCATTGTTAACTGATTGTATTACAAAGAAGTTATCACCTTTGCTTAAAATACACCATCTGGAAAAACGCGCATGCGCGTTTTCCAAACCTATTACCCACTTAACGAATGGCATAAGCCATTAATTTTAAATGAATTTATTTAAGGCGAAATGAGAAAACGCGCACGAATACAGGATGAAAATCGTTCAAAATCCTTATGATTTTAATACAACTGTATCCTTATCCAGTTTTTGATCGAGAGTAGTGAATTACAGCACAGGGGCGTACCGATGATCATTACTAAGCCTGAAAGTCTGCTCGTGAATGATCCACCGACAACATACTAACTCAATTTGGGGCATAAATAAGTTAGCGCTTTACCTCCCTTCTCTCCCCAACACCGCCAAATCGAAGAGACGTTTGATACTGAGTGTAGATACGCCGGTGAGCTTCCGAAACATGGATGTTTCGGCAGAGCCTAAAGGGACTTATTCACGGCGTCTCACAGGCGTATCTGCACATCCCTCGCCGGGCAGGCGCTAGGTTGCCGCGAAGGTTCGACCTTCAAAACGCCATCCAATACCGACAACCAATTTTCTACCGACTTATTCGTTGTCCAGACAGACGAGAACCCTGACTTACAGGGCGTTAACATTAAAGCGTGGCTTATTCCCTCATCAATGTAGGTGATCTTTATGTACTTGAGAGGAAAAGGTTTAGCCGTGCGTGGGTAAATCCCAGATTCAATATTAGAGATTGAATTCAAGGGGATAACAAATGCGTTTTTCTGACTCTTAAATGTTATCGATTCAGCTGTCAGCGTTAGCTCGCCCCTATCGTTATAGATATAAAACCATCGGCCGACAAAGGTTTGCATATGCTCTAGAGTAGAAAGGTAACAGCCTTCTTGCTTTACAACATTTTCTTCCATGACTTCAATCCATTACTTAGTCCGTTACTTAATCTATTACTTAATCTATTACTTAGCCAATGCATCATTCTAAGCTAATTGCACCAATTGGCTAACTCCTGATGCATGGCCACAGTAAAGGATATTCAATCTAGGCGCTAGTAACCCAACTATCTCAATCGGCCTACTCGCCGGAGCGATCCCATATATTCGGCACTACACTATTCGAATACCCAGATATAAATGGCTTCTTACCCCCGGTATCGGGGTCATAAACATGCCGCTGCACCGCACCTATGTTGCCACCATAGACATGAATGCTGATAGATACCCCCTCCGATAGAGCATTAGAAACCCTATGGATATCGCCGATATCGGGCGAGACCAGATCGACACCGCCGACGGGCAACTCATGACTGCCGCAGGCCCGCAGACAGCTGGCAGCCTCATCCAGCTCATATTCCTCGCAGCGCTCGGCGCCGCGCAGCACGCCCACCATGCCCCATACGGTATGGTCATGAACAGGCGTGGTCTGCCCGGGCGCCCAAACGAAACTCACCACAGAGAAACGCTCCATTGGATCGCAGTAGAGCAGATACTGCCGATAGCTCTCAGTACTCGGCTGAGCAAAAGCATGAGGTAGCCAGTCATCATGAGCAATAAGCTCAGATAGCAGCGCCTTACCCTCGGTAAATATACGCACCTCTTCGCTGCCGACCTGCTCAACCAGCCGGGTAAAGGACTGCATAAAATCCCGCAATCTGCCAATGTTTTCCATCACACTCTCTCTGTCCTGAATGTCATCAATCAAGGCTAGGCGATCCGCCTTAGGCAATAAATAGGCAATAGGTCGATAGCAGATAAAAGCCAACCTATGGAAGAGTAACAGGGAGTGAGTAAGTGTGTGACGCCAAACGCCGCCAAATCAATGGAGGGGAACAACTCAGAGCAAGCACACTTTTGGTCCTCGAAATCAAGGAGGCTTTCGCGGAGCCCACATGGGTGTGCTTGTGGCGTGCCAAAAGAGTGCTTACAGATGCGTCGTTCCTTCACATCTAACCCATAGGGCTATGGAAAATGTCCGCTTGATGCCGGGAAGGTCACCGACCCTTTGATCACGAGATTGGGCTCTTCCATGTATCGCCCTAAAATGCCTGCCATGCCGATTGTTGAAGTCTCGCCATAGGCAAGAATATTGATCAGGCCTTGATTACTCTCGGGCGAATGAGAGAACCAATAATATTACCAAGCAACTCCTTGTACATTAGCTCTATTTCTTTCTTACTTATGATTCCCCCACGTATGAGCATCTCTTGCATTTGGTCTGGCTCTTTAACGAGATAACCGGTAGAAATAAAACCATTTTTTTCATAGAAGGCTTTGCGCTTTATTCGTTGCTGATAATTTCTTGCCTGCTCATTAACTTCTTCAATGTTCAATACCATCCTTTTTTCTGGGTACAGATCACCTAAGGCATCCATGACCTTACTTCCATAGCCCTTAGAACGGATTGATGCCGTTACTGCCAAGAATTGTACAAATACAATATCCCTGTATTGAGTGAGATAGATAAGACCAATCCACTTTCCTCCATCATAAAGTACGCTAAAGCCCTTCTTACCCTTTCTCAGTTTAAAACGAAGCAGAAATGTCGGTATGCGCTGCGCACCGGGAAATGCCTCTTTATAAAGATCGATCACTTTCGAGTAATTACCGTCACTCTTATTAAACGGCCGGAAATTGATGCTCATATCTAGTACACCTAACCTTATATAGTGCCCATGTACCTTTCTCTGCGAGCCGAGAAAAACGCCAAGTCTTAACTCTCTGTAATTCATAGAACTTATCAGCATTCACTAAAACAAACCAACTGGAAAAACCTGCCAGCAGCAGATGTCGCTAAATCGAAGAGATAGAATAAGCTGGTACAGATGCATCTGCGGACATGGATACCAGGCAAAAATCCCACTAAAACCGTGAGGTTTCCCCCCATAGTCATTTCCCTTATAATCGCCGCTCATCCGTTCAAAGGTAAGCCAAGATGTTCCATATCGCCCTCTATGAGCCAGAGATTGCCCCCAATACCGGCAATATCATCCGCCTGTGCGCCAACAACGGCTGCCAGCTGCACCTTATCGAGCCTCTGGGATTCGATCTTGAAGAGAAGAAGCTGCGCCGCGCCGGGCTGGACTATAGCGATCTGACCCGGGTCACCCGCCACAAGGACTTCGAGAGCTTTCTAGTTGCCATGGCCGGCAAGCGCATCATGGCCTGCACCACCAAGGGCAGTCGCCCCCATAGCGAAATAGCCTTCGAGAAGGACGATGTATTGCTATTTGGCCCCGAGACCCGCGGCCTGCCGATGGAAATCATAGAATCTATTCCCACCAGCCAGCGCCTGCGCATCCCAATGGCCGCCAGCAGCCGCAGCCTCAACCTGTCTAACTCGGTCGCCATCATCAGCTATGAGGCCTGGCGTCAGCTCGGCTACGAGGGCGCCTGCTAAACCCTTTCTGTGAATTTATGAGGCAGGGTTGAGGGCGATACCGCGATAGACTTGATAATCGTCATCGTCCTGATCCAAATATTGCACCTTCTGTAGCCATAACCAGCCATCTCCCTGTGGCACGAAGCTGAGGCGGATCATCGCCGGGCGCTGCTGCACTAGGCCCTTGCCCAGCAGAGAGAAGCCGCTCTCCTCCCGGTACAGGGTAAAGAAGAGGGTCTTATCCGGGTCGACGCCGTTAAAATAGGTAAGCTTTATCTCACCATCTCCCTCGCGAAACCACCAGGTCTCGCTCAGCGGGTGGCTGGCGTGCTCGCTCACCGAGAGCATCAGCTGACGCCGATCGCCGCTGCAGAGCCCCTGTACCTGTACCGCTTTTACCTGTCCTTTGGGCCTGGACGCCTCCCCCTGCCAGCTCCCCGCCAGAGCCTGACAGAAGTCGGGCAAGGCTATCTTCTCCGCCGATGCCATCGATGAAAACAGCATGGCCGAGAATAAAATGAGCGATTTAAAATAGTTCAACATCTTGTTTTGTTTGGTGTAAATGAGTTTCTCGATAGGCGTTTAGCGCCTCGTGTATCGGCACGCCCTCAAGCAGGGCCGCAAACATCTGCCGCTCGCAATCGAGAGAATAATGTGCCTGTATCTCCCCTTGCAAGTTTGCCCAGGCCGCCTGAGAGTGGCGCCGCTGCTCATCCCCCAACATGGCCTCCATCAGACTCAGCGCGGTGATCACATGATTCAGCCGCTGGGAGATGCGATCGTAGAACTGAAACGCCATCACCCCGCTGTCGATGGCTTGCATCAGGCTATCGCTGTGGGCCAGAATCGCCGCAGGCGTATCGGCCGTGCCATGAAGGTGACGATTGACCTCGGTAAGATGCCCGGCCATCTGGGTAAACAGCTGTCCGAGGCCGGTGACATTATGGTCGCCATCGGTGAGCGATAGCTCTATCTGCGCCGTCGCCAATAGCAGCAGCTTAGTGGTCTCCTGCAGGTGACACCAGTCGGCGTCATCACAGGCGCATGTGTCGCAGCGAGGCGGTATATCCTGGGTCATGGGCATCTCCTGATAGGGCTGGGCTAAGACTTAGTTAAGGTGTTAGTTAAGGTGTTAGTTAAGGTGTTAGTTAACCCTAGATGAAAGCCCATCGAAATGCGAACCGCTCACCCGCATATGCTGGCGCCAATCGCCGATAAAAAAGGCCCGCCAGCGTTAGCCGACGAGCCTTTATGATTTAAGCTATCTCTTATTGAGAAGGCTTATTGCGAGAAGCCGACCGCATTGATCTCCACCTGCTTCACCTCACCATACTGGGCGGCGATATCGGCGATCTTGCTGGCATTGCCAATCAGCACGTATTGCAGCTTGTCCTGTGGGAAGTAGCTGTTCACCAGGCGCTGGGTCTCCGCCAGGGTCAGGCCATCAACATTCTTCTGGAAGTCGTTGATAAAGCTGTCGTCGAAGCCGTAGAGGTACATGCTCGACAGCAGGCCGGCCAGCTGTTCGCTGGTCTCGAACTTAGGCGGGAACTGCCCCTTCACATAGGCCTTGGCCGAGTCTAGGGTCGGCTGATCTATCCCAGTCTGCCACAAACGTGAATAGGTCTTCAGCGCCAGATCGATCGCCTCCTTGGTAGTATCGCTCTTGGTGAAGGTACTGATCCTGAATACGCCCCCTTGTGAATAGGGGGTAAAGGCCGAGCGGGCACCATAGGTCAGACCGGCGTTCACCCTGAGCTCGTCGTTGAGCCATGAGGTGAAACGGCCACCCAGGATAGTGTTGACCACCTGCAGCCCCACGTAATCTGGATTGTTGCGGCTAATGCCCTTACCACCGATAAGGAAGGTAGTCTCGATAGCATCGCCCTTGTTGACCAAGAGTACCTTGCTGGCATCCAGCGATGGCTGACCCTCAGCTAGATCTTGCTTGGCGATCGCCTCGCCGTTGCGCCAATCACCAAACAGCTTGTCGAGTCTTGCCTTCATCTCGCCTGGCTTAAAATCGCCGACGACCGAGATGGCGATGTTCTGTGGCTGATAATAGCTCTTGTGGAAGGCGCGCAGCTGGTTAACCGTCAACTCGGCCAGCGAGTCACGGGTACCCGATGCCGGATTACCGTAGGGGTGATCGCCAAATACCAGCTTATCGAAGTAGCGATGGATCACCACACGTGGGCTCTCCTTCTCCTGGGCCAGGCCCGCCATCTCACGTTGACGCAGCTTGTCGAACTCGCCGCCATCGAAGTCGGGAGCGCGCAGCAGATCCCGCACCAGAGGCAGCATCTTGTCTGTGTCTTTCGCCATGAAGTCGGCATCGATAAAGCTGCCTTCCTTACCCGCATCGGCAGCAATTGAAGCACCTAAGAAGTCGACCATCTGCTCGATATCTGACTTGCTCTTACCGTTAGCGCCCAGCAACAAGGATTTGGCGGTCATGTTGGCCACCCCAGAGGTGGTGTCCTTGACCGCACCGGCGCGTACCACGGCGCTGACGGTGATCAGCGGCACCTCTGTCTGTGGCATCAGATAGACAGTCATGCCGTTACTCAGTTGATACTGCTCATAGGCGGGCATGCTGAAGCTGCCGGTGTCGACCGTCTGGCTCGTTGTCGTCGCGGCGCAGCCCGAGAGTGCCAGGGCGCCGGCCACCATGGCCGCCGTGCCCAGCTTGGCAAAGCCTTGGGGAATTTGAGTCAATAGGGTCTTCATTGGTCACTCTCCTCTGTGGCCGCCAGTACGGCAACTGTGCGGTTGGCGCGACGTAGATAGGTTTGCGCAACACGCTGAATATCTTCTGGGGTCACCTTGTTATAAGCCTCAGGCGCATTGAACAGCTTGTCGAAGCTGCCGAAATAGAGCTCGTAGGTTCCTAAGGTGTTGGCCTTGCCGTTAATGGTTTCCATGGCGCGGTAGAAATTCATCAGCTTGATATTCTTCACCTTCTCAAGCTCATCCTGGGTCACACCGTCGCGGGCGATACGGTTGATCTCGCCGATCATGCCGCTCTCCAGCTCCTGGGCTGTGATGCCTGGGTTGGCAACGCCCATCACATAGAAGAGGTTAGGGTCGAAGCTCATCGGCATATAGGTTTCCACCTCAATGGCCACCTGCTTCTCCACCAAGCCTTGATACAGGCGCGAGCTGTTGCCCGTGGTCAGGATAGAAGACAACAAGTCCAGGGCGTAGTAGTCCTGATTCGAGGTCGCCGGCACATGGTAGGCCAGCATCACGTTCGGCGTGCTGACCGAGGCCTTCTGTACGAAGACCCGGCGCTCACCCTTCTGCAAAGGCTCGACCGTCTTCACCTCGCGGGGCGGAGTCTGAGCGGGGATCGGCGCAAAGTACTTGTTGGCCAAGGCTTTGACTTCGTTAAGCTTTACATCACCGGCAATCACCACTACGGCGTTGTTGGGCGCATAGTAGGTCTTGTGATACTGCACCAGATCGTCCTGGGTCCAGGCGGCGATATCCGACTCGTGACCTATGACAGACCAGCTATAGGGGTGTGCGCGAAATGCGGCGCCCTTGATCTCTTCCTGCAGGGTGCGCCAGTTAGAGTTTTCCAGGCCTGTGGTGCGCTCGGAGGCGACCACGCCACGCTCACTCTCGACCATCTCAGGATTGATATCCAGATGGGCGATACGGTCGGCCTCAAGATCGAAGATGGTCTCCAGGGCATTGGCCGGGAACCAGTCGGTGTAGACGGTCAGGTTTTCTGTGGTGTAGGCGTTGTTGGCGCCGCCCGCCGCCTCCATGGTGCGGTCGAACATCTTAGGACCAAATTTCTTCGAGCCGTTGAACATCATATGTTCGAAGAAGTGAGAGATCCCTGTGATGCCCGGCACCTCGTTGCGGGATCCCACCTTCCAAAATAGATACATGTTGGCATTTGGGATCGAGGCGTCTTCTAGCACCATGATTTTCATGCCATTATCTAACGTGAAGCTTTTTATGTCTTCGGCTTGAGTTGCCTGCGCCCCCATGGAGGAGAGGATTCCCCCAATGGAAAGGCACAGTGCGATAATCTTTCGCATCATCTGTCGTTCCCTCATTCGTGAGCAGATAGAGTTTTTCTCGGTATCTGGTGGCATCGTTTGTGAGCCCCCAATCATCGACAACTATAAGAGGCGAAATTATAAATAAGATCAAGTCTGTTGTAGCCAGTATCACGCGAGAGAATTGTAACTTATTGCTTTTGTGCCATGCTAAGACACAAGTATGACGACACCTAACCCGAGGGAGAGTACGCCTTGCCACAAGCCACAGAGATCGATTTAGCCTACCTAAACCGCATCAACTGCAACACAGAGGCCCAGCTGCAGGTGCTCACGCCGCTCAGGCCCATCAGGCTCAAGACCCGGCTGATCGGCATAGACCCGGACAACGCCATCATTCTCGCCCTGGGCCAGGACAAATACTGGCAGGCCGCCCAGGACTATATTACCCAGGGACAAGGTGTGGTGGTGCGCCTGATCAACAGCGACGACCCCGAGGCCAACATCCTCGCCTTTCGCAGCCAGATCAAGACCCTGCTCAACAACGCCGGGCGCTGGTTGGTGGTGAAATACCCCAAGGTGCTGCAGAGCGTGGCCCTGAGACAACACTGCCGCATTCCGGTCAATCTGGCCGCCTCGATACATGAGCGCACGGCAGAGAGCCACTCCACCCATGTCTGTTCCAGCGGCTTTCTGCAGGATATCTCGGTCAAGGGCGGTGCCTACATGGGCGATGAGATTGAGGGAGGCGCCCTGAATCAGGGCTATCGTTTACAGGTCAAGTTTGGGCAGTCGCTGGAGACCCTCAGCGTGCCTATCCTGCTCAAGAACATCCAGCCTCCAGGCGTGGGGCGCAGCCAGTATCAATATGGCTTCATCTTAGATGAGAGTCAGGATGAGGAGACGTTGGGCGACTTTGCCCAGAAGGTGATCATCAATCACCTGATGCAGCAGCCTAAGGCATAGCCCTAAAAATGAGTCTTTAAGGCCACGGCCAGAGACTTAATCTGAGGCTTAATCTGAGGCTGAATCTGAGGCTTAGCATTTAGTAAAGAAGACCACATCCTTGTCTATCACCTCGAGCCGCCAGTTAAACGCTTTAGCGATCCACTCGAAGGTGGCCGTGCTGTAGAAGCGGATATGGGTCTGATCCTGCTTGTAATGCCAGTTGGCAAAGGCGGCCTCATCCAGCACCCGCTTGGTCATGACAGCCAGACAGGTCCCCGGCTTCATCATGGCATCCAGCCTCTTCAGCAGGGCCGAGGCATCGGCCACATGCTCTATCACCTCTGTCATGGTAATAAAGTCATATTGCTGCTGCAGCAGCTGCTCGTCGGGAAAGTAGTAGAGATCATAGTTATCCATGGCAATCCCCGCCTCGCCCGCCATCACGCTGATGGTCGGCCCCGGGCCACAGCCAAAATCCAGCCCTCTATGCTCGCAAGTCAATCGCTCACTCAGGGGTAACCAGGTGCGCCCCAGGAAGCGCCGATAGCCCTGATCCTTACTGTCGTTTTGGTGATGGTCGTAAAACGCCTTCTCGTCTTCGGCGCTTAGGAGGTACTGGTCGGGGACGCTCACCAGCTGGCACTGATTACAGATCTCATATGCTCTGTGCTTATCGCGATGAAAGCACGCCAGGTTATCACTATGACAAAGGGGACAAAGACTCACAGGGCTTCCAATTAGCTTTTGGGTTTGGGAATTTTTCTTTCTTGGGCCGCGGCTTCGCGCGCCTCTTTTAAGTACTTAGACTCTCGACTCTCACGCTCATTAAACTGACGCTGCGCCTTCTCGCGCTGATCTTCCTGCCACTCGCCCGATTGCTGACGTTCGAGCACGGCCTGCTCTCTCGCCTGGGTGGCGTTGGCTGCCTTTCTGGCCTTCTCCAGCTGCTCCGCCTCCGTCTGGCGGGCAATCTTGCTGGCCTCCTCGGCCTTAGGGCTCATGCGCTTATGTTCCTTCGCCGCCAGATCCCAGCTCAGGCTAGCGAGCAACACCAAGACGATACAAGAAATTGAGCGGGTCAACATGACAGTTATCCTTAACCAGATGAGGGTCTGTGGTGATTCTAGCACTATCGCGAGCGCAAAGCTGAAAAACCTCAGACTCGGATCTCCAAAGGCATTTGTTAACAAATGTCATAAAAATGACTGAAAAACCATGCAAAAACTTGTCCTTAGGTTTGAGTCTCTTATCGATTCGCGGTATTTTTAACCCAATTGGCACAGAGAAGACCAGCGCAGGCAAGATATAAAGCTGCTCTATGCCCCATTTGCGAGCCATCTCTTGGAGCACCCTATGGGCCCTTGGTTTACCTTATTGGCGCAGCTTCGCAGCGCACAGCCTGAGATTCAGCGGCAACTCGACAGTTGGCGCCAGGATGAGTGCGCTTACCTAGCCGTTCTCAAGGGACACGCCTTCATAGGGGCCAGTCAGGGCACGCTGGATTATTTCGACACCCAGCGCGACAGCTTCATCACGGCCACCCCCTACGACTTCTCCCCACGGATCCAGGCCAGCGGCATCAACAGCATAGAGGTGGCGCAGCAGCTGATCGAACGCGTCCATCAGGGCGAGGTGGTCAGCATCAACTGGCTGCACATGAGCCAGCTGGGGCGTGAACTCCCCACCAAGGTCACCATGTTGCCGGCAGATCATGAGGGCAGCCAGGTGATATTGGCGCGCTTCGATCCCGCCGATCGCAGGGCAAAACGGCGCGAGACGGTATCCAACGGATTCGATCGCCTGCCGGCACAGTTGGTCTCCAGCATATTGGAAGACAGCGCCGAAGCCGTCTACATCAGTAACCACCAGCATGAGATCATCGCGGTCAACAAGGCAATGTGTCGCATCTGCGGCTATAGCGCCGACCAACTGTTGAATAAGAGCCCGCTGGATCTACAGGGATTTTGCGAGGCCAGCCAAAGACAAACCGATTTTCTACAGAGCCTGGAAGATCGCGGCAGCTGGCAGGGCGAGACCCTGAAGACACGCTCCGATGGCAGCCAATTTCCTGCCTGGAAGAGCTGCCGCAAGCTGCAGATAGACGGCGAGATCTTCTATGTCACCCTATTTAGCGACATCAGCGCCAAAAAGCGGCTGGAGTCGCGCCTGACCGAGCAGGCCATGGTCGACACCCTGACCGGCCTGCCCAATCGCCACCAACTCAAGCTGCATCTGGATCAGGTGCTGGCCGATGCCATGGAGGTGGGCGCTAAGCCGGGCGCCGTGATGTTTATGGACCTTAACGGCTTCAAGAATGTGAACGATTGCTTCGGCCACGCCACTGGCGACAAGGTACTGCAACTGGTGGCCGCACGCCTCGAGGCCAGCTGCATCGACAATGCCCATATCGCACGTCTCGGCGGCGACGAATTTACCTTGGTGCTGAGCGATTGCCAGGATAGCGAGGAGATAGAGGCCATCTCACAGCAGCTGCTGGCGATATTCGACGCGCCCTTCGAGATCAACGGTCAGAAGTTCTTCCTGGGGACCAGCATAGGCATAGCCTGTTTCCCCGAGCATAGTGACCAGGCCGCGCAGCTGCTCAGCTTTGCCGATACCGCCATGTATTGCGCCAAGAAGAGCCCCAACCATGTGCTCTTCTACGACAGCCAGATGCACAGGGATGCCCAATACAAGCTGAAGACCATCAACGACCTGCGCCATGCCTTTAGCCTGAACCAGTTCCAGCTGGCCTATCAGGTGATCGTCAACCTCGATGGCAGCCAGGTATTGGGAGTCGAGGCGCTGCTGCGCTGGCACAAGAGTGAGACAGAGATAATCGAGGCCAGCGACTTCGTGCCCCTGCTGGAAGAAACCGGCCTGTTGATCAACATAGGTCAGTGGGTGCTCACCACTGCCTGTGAGCAGGTCGCCAAGTGGCGCAGCGAGATAGATAAACCACTTCAGGCCTGCGTGAATGTGTCGGCGACCCAACTGGAACATCCGGATTTTGTGAAGCAGGTGACCCATGCACTCGAATCCAGCGGCCTGCCCGCCAACGGCCTGGTACTGGAGATCACCGAATCGGCCCTGCTGCGCCAACCCAAACGGGTGAAAGCAACTCTCAATCACCTCAAGGCACTAGGGGTGCGTATCGCCATCGACGACTTCGGCGCCGGGCTCTCTTCCCTCAGCAAGTTGGGCAGCCTGCCCATAGACACGCTCAAGATAGATGCGGGCTTCGCCGAGCGACTCAACGATCCCCAGGGGCGCGAACTCTGCCAGGCCATGATACAGCTGGCTCAGGCGCTTAAGATCCAATTTGTAGTGGAAGGGGTCGAGACGCTGGAGCAGAAACAGATACTGGCGGGGATGGGCCAAGGGTTCGCCCAAGGGTATTTTTATGGTTATCCGACGGCGGCGGAGCAGTTCACCAAGGCAAACTTCATCCTGCATTGAACCGATAACTGTGTCAGCGCCTCGAGGGCAATACTGCCTCCCTGCATGGACAGTAAACTGACACAGCTATCTGACCACTCTATCTTGAGTGACTCACGCTATTAGACCTTAATTCGTTTCAGATTATCGTGATCTACTCCATAGGCTTTTCCGGCAACCTATAGCTGGTTCACAGTTTTATCACCAAGTTATTTGGGCTCGTATCTTTGCCTCACAGACGCAGGCATGGCCGCCAGACGTTTCTCCACCAGGGCCGCCAAGGCGTCATGGAGTGGCGACACATCACAGCCAGGTTCTAGCGTCTCTATGGCCAGCGCCGCCGCCTCCAGAGTCGACAGACTATCGTCGCGTTTGGCCTTACGTATGGTGTACTTGGAGGGAGCGTCGAGATCCAGGTGTACCCCGGTAAACTCAAGCAACCAAGGATTTAGCTGCAACAACTTGTAGGCCTTGCGCCAGGTACCGTCCAGCAGCAACAAGATCGCATCATGGTGCTGCACCGACGCCTCCAGTGGCTGGCTGGTTTCGCTGGGGTAGAGCAGACACACAGGCCCGCTTTGCGCTGCAAGATAGCCCCTCAGGTCGGCAAAATCTTCCGGCGTCTCCCCCACTACCAACCGCAACTGCTCCCCCATCACCGCCTGCATCAGCTTGACGCTGTTCTTGGCATGGGACACCTCGCTGGGGTGCTGCAACACGATCAGCTCGACGCGGGTTTCTAGTGGACGAATGCTGTCGCACAGACAGGCATTAACCGGGTATTGGCATTGGGGGCAAACGGGACGGCTCACAAGATCCTCGATAGCGATGGCTGAGTGCTATATCTAACCGAGCTAACACACTGCGCGACTCGGCCACTTAAAACTCACGCATAAAAATCAAACCTTTACACAACAATCGATTAACAAATATAATCCAGCGCTGGGCAATGGCTCGTCTTAAAGCAAGATTATAACGGGCAGCTGAGTGTTATCACAGCATGGACGCTGCCAATAAATCAACAAGGAAGAAGAACATGAAAAAACAGCTACTCACACTCCCTCTCCTCCTAGGGTTAACGACACAGGCGTTTGCCGGTGAAGCCGTTAATACCTTTCAACATGAAGCCAATGTGAGCTTCGGCACCGACACAGATCACTTCGAAGACGGTGTCTGGAACCTTGACTACCGCTTCTATTTTAAACCTGTGGAGAATAGCAATGCCCCCCATGCACTGGCGGGATTCCTGGCGCAATCCTCCTATCTAGGCGGTATGTATGCTCAGGAAAACGCCTATGACGATACGGTTCGCTACACAGTGGATGGTCGATATGTGATGGACTCCAAATGGTTCATAGGTGCAAATTATCTCTATCTCGATGTAGATCAAGAAGACTTTATTGCGGTGCCGAGGGATGAAGATCAAACCGGCTATGGCGTCAACTTTGGCTACTATTTTAACGACAGCTCCGAAGTCGCCATCTATTACCAGTATCAAGGTAACTCAGATTCTTGGAGCCTGAGCACAGAGGAAGTCGTTAATTACGATCTAGACAATAGTCTCTATGGCGCTCATATCCGTACCTACTTCCCGCTGCAATCGACCACAGGCTTAGATCTAAAGGCCCAGATCGAATATGGCAAACTAGAAAGCAGCAGTGTCATACCTTCCCAATCGATAGAGAGTCGCTATGAAAATGACACGACTCACGTGAGCCTGAGCGCCGACTGGTATATCACCCCGGCCTGGTCCGTTGGCGCCGGTTATAGCTGGTTCAATAGCGATGCAAAAATCCAGTGGCCTACCCAAGATAATGCAGTTAACACACAGACCTATGATGACAGCATCAACCTGTTTAGCCTGTCGACGAAATATTGGTGGCAAATCTCCAACAACTTCGCCGCTAACTTCGCCGGGGTTAAGCGATTTTCCGATGAAGATTTAGCAGATGAGTTCCTTATCGGTATTGGGGTAAACGCCCGCTTCTAACGTCAGCCCAAAAAAAGCCTGCATTGAGGTCACTAATGCAGGCTAAAAGGGTGTTGCTAATGGATTAGGTTGCGCCTATCAATGGGCGTGACGCTCCTGGTGCCAGGTGTCTAATCGACTCATGTTCATGGCAACCAGCAGCAGGCTCGCCAGGCCACCCATGACGACGACCACGGCGTAGGGAGCGGTCAGCGAGGTCTGCTGCACCAGACCCGCCAGAATCGAGGCGCCGCTCATCTGAATGAAGCCAAGCATGGCGGTCGCCGTACCGGCACGCTCGCCAAAGCCCGCCAGGGCCATGCTGGTCGCCGGACCAAGCAGCAGGGCGAAACCGATACACAAGAGCATCATAGGCAGCATGAAGCCGAAAGCAGCCGCGAGTCCTGTCTGTGGCCCTGCCCACTGCACCGCAAACTGTAGCAGTGCCGAAACCAACATGGCGCTCAGGGCGACGATAACGGTCGGGCGGTTCCCCAGCTTCTGAATCACCACAGGCGCAGCGAAACAGGCGCCGATATTCACCAGGGCATTGAGACCGAACAGGCCGCTAAAGGTCAGCTCGGACACGCCTATGGTCTCGATAAGCCACACGGGCGAGTAAGAGACATAAGCAAGAATCGCCGCCATGCCCGCCATACAGGCGAAGGCATAAAACATAAAGTGCGGGTCCATCAACACAGGCTTATAACGCGACCAGCGATAGAGCGGCCCTTCGGTAACCGTGTTGGCCGGACGCGTCTCTGGCAGACGATAGCCGACGATGATCATTATGATGATGGCGTACAGTGTCATAAACACGAAGGTGGATCGCCAGCCAAATTGCAGCGCCAGCAGGCCGCCCAGAGTCGGCGCCAGAGCAGGGATCACGCAGATCACACCGTTAAGATAGCTGTAGTAGCGGGCGCCCTCTTTAGGAGTGAAACAGTCTCTGACGGCACTAAATACCACGATAGAGGTTGAGCATGCTGCCAGCCCCTGCAGCACTCGCGCCAGTTGCAGCCATTGAAACTCCATCGCCACCGCAGCCAACAGGCTGCTGGCGATATAGAGCAGCAGACCACCCAGCGCGATAGGACGACGACCGTAACGATCCGCCAGCGGGCCGATCAGCACCTGACCGACACCCATGGCAAACAGAAACAGCACCAGCGTCGACTGCACCTGACTGGCCGACACTGCAAATTCGGCCGCCATCACGGGCATAGAGGGCAGATAGATGTCGATGGCTAATGGGCTCAAGACCACCATCAACATGAGTATGGGTAACAGGTTCCGACGCATATTTCTCTAATTTTATGTAGGGGTAAAGGTAATGATGCTTATTTTAGACCAGCCAAGTTATGAACAGAAATGGTATAATTTCAAAAGCTAGTTTCCTGTAAGGAATATCTATGAATCTCGACAACTTGGCGCGTATCGACCTCAATCTACTGGTGATGTTGCAGGTGTTACTTGAGGAGCGCAGCGTAACCCGCGCCGCCAGCCGTCTGCATCTGAGTCAATCTGCCCTGAGCAAGAGCCTCAACCGGCTGCGCGATACCCTGGGGGATCCCCTGTTTATCCGCACCGCCCACGGCCTCAAGCCCACGGCCCACGCCGCCCTGCTTGGCCAGCAGCTGCCTGACATGTTGCAGGGACTCTACCTGCTGACTCAACCGCCTAGCTTCAATCCCGCCAGCAGCAGACGCCAGTTCTCCTTCGCCATGGTGGAGAGTGCCTATGAGACGCTGATCCCCTACTTCATCGGCCCTTTGCTCAACAACGCCCCCAATCTCAGGCTAGACTCCTACCTGTGGACGGAGAAGTCTCTCTCCTCCCTGCAGAAGGGCCAGATAGATTTCGGCATCACGGGCAGAGACATCAACCCACAGTCGGATCTCATCATCGACAGGCTGCCGGAAGGGATCGCTCACCAGACGCTGTTTACCGATCATCAGGTCTGCCTGGTGCGCCAAGGCCACCCCATGCTGCCGGCCATCCGTAATCATCAGTGGGATCTCGACATCTATCTGGAAATGTCCCATGTGCAGGTGCGCTGCGAGGGCAACGAGTGGTGGGCGCTGGACTATTTTCTGGCGAAATCTGGGCAGCGACGTCACCTGAGCACCACAGTGCCCGACTTCTATGGCGCCGCCAGCGTCTGCGCCCATAGCGATCTTATCTTTACAGTTCCCTCGAGCTTCGCCGCCCACGCCCGCAAGCTCTACGCGCTGGAGGAGCTGCCGCTGCCGTTCGACTTCCACTCCCTGGCCTATGTACTGCTATGGCACGAGCGCAATGATGACGAACCCGGGCACAAGTGGATCCGCGAGACCATCTGCAAGCGCGTCGCCCAGGCGGTCAACCAGCCCGAAGATGCGTTATCGGCATCCGGTTCAGCTTAGGTTAACCTTATGGCAGTTAAGATAAGTTTCTGCCGCCACCGAGACATTTAGTAACAGTTTACGAAGAAGATTAAACGAATTTAACGTGATCTCGTGGGGCGAATATGGGCACAATCGAGCCATCGCCATGAAGGAGAAACTATGATTTATCATCAATTTCAACAGACGCCTTTCCAGCATAGGTTCTCGGGCACTAAAGGCTGGATGGCCTTCGCTATCGGTTTAGTTGTGATGACATTGGTCTTGCTAGCGCTTCCCTTTGTCATTCTTGTCGGCGCCTTAAGCTTCATCATCCTGAGCCTGTTTGGCCGGGTCTTTCTTAAGCGCCAGCTGGCCAAGTTCCGCCAGCAGGGGAATGCCGCCTTCGGCGGACAGACGCAAGGTTTTGACCACAAGGGGTTTTCGCGGCAGTCGCTTGAGACCGCTTCGCCCTTTGGCAAGACCCAAGCCCCACGTCAGGGTCGCACCTTCGAGCACGACCCTAACGAATAATCCCGCTCGCCGCCCTTGGCCTTGCCAGTAGAGCGGCAAACACTTCCCAGGCCTGTGCGTTATCACGGGCCTGATTTGTAACATACTCCCCGATGCTCGCCTCACCATGGTGATAGTTGAGCACATAGCTACGATTAGCCTGATAGAAACGCACCCGCTGCGCCGCCTTTTCTGGTGTGTAGAGGGCAAACTCAACCAGTAACTGCGCAGCCTCATCAGCCTGAATCTCACCATCGATCAATTGCCTGCACACCAGCGTATCCAGATTAGCCAGGACTTTATAGGCTTCCATCACCTCATGATAATGCTGCAGATCCCCCTCTATGCCCGCCATGGGCATCAACACCCGC
Source organism: Shewanella sp. KCT (assembly GCF_007636505.1). Classification (NCBI taxonomy): domain Bacteria; kingdom Pseudomonadati; phylum Pseudomonadota; class Gammaproteobacteria; order Alteromonadales; family Shewanellaceae; genus Shewanella; species Shewanella sp. KCT. The sequence goes on along the minus strand of NZ_LVDJ01000005.1, from coordinate 157,180 downwards.
TGCTCGAAATCGATTCTCTCCTCCTTGGACATCAGCAGCGACAGGCCATAGTTAGCGCTGCCCTCGGAGAGAAACGAGATGGGACTATAGAGGGGATAGATGGCATATTCCCACCAGCCAAGCCCCTTCACCAGTTCACGCTCCTGCAGCAGGTTAAACACGTGATGGCCCGGATACCCCTCGTGACTGGCCAACTCCAGGGCGCGCTCAAGATGCAGGGGATGATCTTGATTGAGCTGGATCAGGCTGGCGTAATTCCCCTGATACCAGTTATAGGCGGTCCAGATCTGATCTTTGACGAACTCGACCCTGAACTGCTCCCCTTCCGGCAGGGCCAGATGGCGCTTTGTCAACAGCCTTGCCTGCTCCACCGCGGCGGTAAACACCTGAGGCACTCTGTCGGCTGGCACGATAAACTGGCTCCGGTAGGCGTCAAACCGCTTAGTCAGACTCCCCTCTCCGGGCAGCAGGCTATCGATGCTTGCGAGCACCTCACTGAAGTCACTCAGATTCAATTTGGGCGCCAGGGTATCGTAGAGTAGGTGCGACTCGGCATCGAAACTAAACGTATGACCCATCAGGCACTTCAAGTAACTCCCTACTGAGCCGAGCTGCTTGCTCAGGAAGCCATGACGATCTCTAAGGAGCTGACAGGGCAGGCCCTGACCGGCATTAACGAGCCCTGCCATAAGTAAGGCGCAGCGCGAAGCCAGCTCTGGCAGGGGCAGGTTTGAGGCTTCGGCCTGCCACTGGGCGGGACCATAATAGGCATCCACATAGAGGGCCTCATGATGGCCTATGGCCAACACCAGCTTGACGTATTCTGCGGCATGTTGGTTGAGCTTGTCGTCGTGCTCGGCGCACCGCGTCAAACAAGGTGTCTGCAGGCAGAAATGACAGCGAATAGGTTGGATTTGTGACAAGGCGACTCCACACCGACTGAGAACAGAGGCGCACATTTAGCCACAAATGCATATTGTATGCAATAATTGTTGACTATTAGACAGGATCGCTCAACAGTTCCCGAGCGCGCTGCAGGGCTCTCTGCTCCTCGGCGTCTTGGGTGACGCTCAAGACCTTATCGATCTGCAGAGACAGCGACTCCCACAGCGGGGCTATCACCTCACGTTCGCGTTCATTGCCCCGCTGGCGTGCCATCTTCAGCAGCGCCGCCGAGCCCACAACGTCGATGCGCCCCAATATGCCGTCTGCCAGGGCGATGCTCAGCTCTATCATGGCCGGCACGCTGTGGCCATATTTCACCGCCTCTCTCAGGTAACGCTCGGCCAGAGAGAAGTCATTGCCCAGGGTGTTCTCGTTGTTGAGCATCTGCTGGGCACAGTGCAGCATGGCGTCGAGTTGCCCCTGCTCCGCGGCCTCGGCCATCCACTGTTCGCTGGCCAGGGGATCGGCCTCACAGCCCTCGCCCCGCGCCAACATGAGTGCCAGGTGATACTGGGCATGGGGGAATCCGGCTTGGGCGGCACTGGAGATATAGTGAAACGCCTGAGCATAGTTGGCCTGCTGATAGTAGAGCACCCCCAGGTTCGCCATGGCTTCCGACTGCTCGCGATCCGCCGCTGCCTGCAGGTATCGATAGGCTAGCTGAGTATCTATGCTGATCTGCTCGCTGCCAACCAGATAGAAATAGCCCAGCAGGGCCATGGCATTCACCACCCCGGCCTTGGCCGCGGCTATGATGGCGCTCTCGCCCGCCGCCACGTCCGCCTTGCCGGCATAGCCGTGCAGCAGGCTCACGCCGTGTTCATATTTCGCCTCGGGCAGATGGGGCGCCGCCAGAGCAAACCAGTGGGCCGCCTGTTTGAAGTTGGCCTCACTCTGAGGGTCAAGCTCTTGCTCCGCCTCGTCATGCAGGGCCTGCTCCTGCTCCTTCTGCATCAGGGCGCGGGTCTTGAGCGACATGCCCACCAGATACTGCGCCTGAGGATCGTTTTCCATCACGGCCCGGTAGCAGAGATCCCGCCCGGCGAAGGCATCGAAAGGCTCGAAGCGATACTCGGGGGCTGGCCCATTGCAGAGCAGCGGATAAAGATCTTCCACCAGCTTGACCAGACGTTCGATCGCCTTCTCGGCCAGCTGCTCGAGCGCCTCGGCGGTGAGGTGATATTTCTCGGGATGGGCCCCACGGTTGCCGTCGCTGCGCAGCCTATGCAAGGCGCGGGTCAGCCGTACATTGATCACCCGCTGACGGTTGAGCAGTTCGATTCGGTCGTAGAGGTTGGGACTGTCGAAAACCAGCTGCTGGGAGGCCGCCAGCTTATCGGTCAATCTATGGGTGAAGCTACGCACGTGCAGCAGTGCCTGGGTCGGCACGTCACGCACATAGCTCTTGGCCACACGGTAGTCTTCACCCAGTTCGTGCGAAAATTGGCTAACCAGTTCGATATCGCTGAGCAAGGTGAGGACTCCGTCTGTGCTGTATTTAAAAGGCGCTGCTCTTTAGGATCACACCTGCTCGTCTATGCTGGGACGCGACACCATGTAGAGGCGGAATAGGGCAACGTTGACGAACAGGCCGAAGAAGGCCACCAGCACCTCGACCACCAGCACCAGCGGGAAGCCTACGGATTGTGCCAGGCTAGAGAGGGTGCCGCCGATGAGCGACAGCGGAATGTAGAGCATGAGCACCAGCAAGGTCTTAAAGGCGATAGGACCACTAAACTTGAAGCTACCCTTGATCGCTTCCAGCGGCGTCAGGCGCTCGACCACCACCATAAAGTTCACATAAGCCAGGCGAGCGAACACATAGATGCTGATCACTAGACCCACCAGCCAGATAGGGCCAAAGGCGGCAAACAGCATCACAGGTGCCAAAATTGCCAGGCCAGAGAAGACACCGGCCAGCAGCAGCGGCGGCACGAAACTCAGGCTGGTCTTGAGCAGTATGCCGGTCGACGGCTCATGCCCATGGGATCTCACCTCCATAAACAGCGTCAGGGCGGCAATAAGCAGTGAAAAGACCAACAAGAGCACCATCATAGCGATCATGTGGGGCACGCCAAACTGGGGATTCTCCAGATCCGCGCTATTGATCTCCATTCCTAACCACATCTGAATCCCCACCTGTAGGAACAAGATAGGCACGGTAAGTGCGGCTAACTGGCGGATATGGTTACGAAAGAAGTTATAAGCTTCGGTCAAAATCGCTGATAATGACATGTGACTTTCCATTAGATAGATATAAACCAACTTGTGAGTGCGACAGGATACCGAAATTTCGCCGCCAATGCACAACACATGTCTAAAAATAGATACAAACTTGTTGCCAGGCTAGGCTAGAATAGGTCGCCTATCTAGCACTTAATCACCATGGGATGGCGATTCATGAAATTATCCACTATCAGCGCGGTTATCTTAGGCTCATTACTGCTCAGCAGCCCGGCATCGGCTGGCTGGTTTGACGACCTCACCAAGAAAGAAGAGGCACCTCAGGTCGCCACCCAGACTCAAAACAACGATCTCGTTGGCACTGTGATGTCTCAGCTAGGTCTCAACCAGACCCAGGCGGAAGGTGGACTGGGTAGCCTGCTATCGCTGGCGAAGACGACCCTTGGCGGCGACAGCTTCGGCCCTATCGCCGAGGCGATTCCTGGCATAGATGGCCTGCTATCGGCGGCGCCGCAGCTCGACAGCGACTCTGGCATGTCGGGCCTACTCTCTAAGGCGGGCGATCTCGGCAGCTCACTTCAGGGTGGCGCCCAGGTATATGATTCCTTTGAGAAGCTAGGTATCTCCAAGGAACTGGCTAAGCCTATGGTCGATATCGTTAAGGGGTATCTCGACGCCAACGCCGGCGCAGGTACCACAGATCTGCTGATGCAGGGGCTGGGCGCCCTGCTCTAAAGATTGGATGAAACAGAGTTCATCTACACAAGATGAACTCTGTCCTTTCCAGGGACTCTAACTTCTACCCAAGTCTTGAAAGGTATGCCTGATGATCGCCAAGCTAAAGCAATTTCTCACCGCCCAGACACATACGGAGTCTCCCGAAGAGAAGGCCAAACACCTGCAGTTGGCCGCCGCTTGTCTGCTGCTGGAAGTGATCTACGCCGATCAGACCCTGGATGAGCAGGAAGCCGCGCTGCTGCCTGAGCTGCTCACCTCGGCGCTATCGCTGAGCATGCAAGAGGCTCAGGCGCTAATTGCCGAGGCCAGGCAGGTGCAGGGCAATGCCACCTCACTGTTTGAATTTACCAAGGAGATCAACGACCAGTGCACGCTGGAGCAGAAACAGCAGCTGATCCTTGCCATGTGGACCCTGGCCTACGCCGATGGCAACCTGTGCCGCTATGAAGATCAGATCATCCGCCGCACCGCCGAACTCCTCTACCTCAAGCACAGCGAACTGATTCGGCTGAGAAACGCCGCCATCAACAAGACGCGCTAGGGTTGCCTACTCTCAATCTCAGCACCCAGCTTTCAAACTCGCTCTCAAACTCGCTCTCAAAAGCTAAGGCTTCACAACTAGGGCTTCACAAACTTAAGCACGTAACGGCTGGTCTTGCCGCGCACCGCCTCATCGAAGGCCGACAGCGTCAGCTTATCCTCTGGGTTTTCCAGCACAGCCAGACTCCCTTGCAGTTTAAATCCGGCCGCCTCCATGGCATCTACCACATGGCTCTTGGCCAGACGGTGCAGCTCATGGGCCGTGTTGATGTCACTTTCCGGTGCGGCGTCGTGATCGATAATCGCCACGATACCGCCGGGTTTCAGGCTGGTAAACATCTGCTGCAATAGCCTTTCCCTGTCGATGGCCGGCCAACCTGGTTCGTGATAATAGGTGTCGTGAAAGCCCAGAATGAAGAAGATGCGGTCAAAGCTCGCCGCGGGCAGTTGCAGCTCGTCGGCTTCGCTGATAATCACTTCGGCATTGGGCAGACGTTCTTGATAGTGACGCTCGGCCAGATCTTCCTTGGCAAAGGGCAGATAGGCCTGATTATTGTGTACCAGCACACTACCCTGTTCGCCCACCACACGGGCCAGCAGCTCGCTGTAGTAGCCACCACCGGAGAAGAGATCGAGCACTCTCTGCCCAGGCGCCACCTCGAAGAAGTTCAAGATAGCTTCTGGATGCCGGTTCCCGTCACGCGCCTTGTCCCTTTCTAGCCTAGCCTCATGATGCACAGCTGCTTCAATTGCCTTCGCGGTATCCTCGGCAATCACTTGTCCTGCCATGCTTAGCATTACGCCTCCTACAAAGTAACTCAATAATCGACTCGAAATATTCACTATACCCTCATAGCCATTTAATGACAGATAGCCAAGGGTACACATTTCTCATCGGATAAAGGTTACAAATTTGTAATCAAACGTATCCTATGCAGGACATCAATCTACTTATCAACTTGCCGGATAGGTCTGCTTACGCACCAGGTGAGTCTTCTGCCACCAAAGTAGCGGTGCCAGCACAGACACCAGCAGCAGGGCATAGAGCATGTTAGCGCCCAGCGCCACGGCCATGGCGAGACAGAAGGCCACGCCCATGATCACCAGAGGCAGATAGCGCTTACTCAGCAGCCTGGCCGCCGCCAGCATGGAAACCAGATAGATGAGCACGAACACCCCATTGGTCCAGGCGATCAGATGTTCCAGCTCCTGCCCTAGCAGATAGGTCAGGCAGATAACCGTGGCCATGGTGATCAGCACGGCCACCAGCGCCCGTACCGGCACCCTGTGTTGATTGAGCTTGTCGAAATACCTGGGCAGCACGCCTTCGCGGCTGAAACTCCAAATAAGCCGCGCCACACTGGCGGTATAGACGTTGACCGTAGAGAGCCCGCCGGCGATCCCCAGAATTCCTATCACCTGAGCACCATAACCGCCAAGCAGATGATCGAAGGCGGTCACCATGGCGAGCCCTTCACCCTTAGGCACAAACAGCAGGAGTAAGGTGCAGGTGACATAGACCAGGCCCACCAAGATGGTGCCTATGATCATCGCCGGCAGCATATCTTTATCCGGACGCTTAAAGTCGTTGGCCAGATGGGTCATTGCCTCAATACCGAGAAAACTCCAGAAGGCGATACCGGCCGCCGCCATCACCAGTCCCATATCGCTTCCCGCCTGGGGCGCCGCCAGTTCGAGATCGCCAAGCTTGGCACCACCGGCGCCGAACAAAATCACCACCACGGAGACTATGGCCAGGGTCAGGGCAAACTGCAACTTGGCCGACACCTGTATTCCCTTGAGGTTAAGTGCGAGCAGGAGTAGCAACAGCGCCAGCTCGGTCATCAACTGCTGCCAACCCACCAGGGGCACCAGGGCATTGATAAACTGGAAGGTCATCAAGATGGCGGCGGGCGTGCCTATTGGCACCACCAGGAGGAAGATAAGTCCGGTCGTGCGCCCGGCGGTGCGGCCGAAGGCCTTCTCGACAAAGTAGGCTGGGCCGGCGGCATGGGGAAATACCCCCGCCAGGCGAGCAAATACCAGGGTCACAGGGATGATCGCCAGGGTGAGTAATATCCAGGCCAGCAGGGCACCACTGCCTGCGGTGGCAATCGTCATCTCCGGCAGGATAAATACGCCTGTACCAAGCAAAGTGGTGGCCATCAGACCGGCACCTTGCCAGCGACCAATAGTACCGTGATTATGTTCCATCTTAGGTTCTGTTAGGGTTATCTATGGCGATAGTATAGACTTAGCGGGTCAAACAATCTGTCAAAGATTTCCGCCGAAACTCAAATTAGAGCCGACACTTTGACGGAATTTTATCAATTTACCGACACTTTGTCGGTCACATATTTGATCAGATACCAGAGAGGACAGCTTGGACAAGTTTGATAAGGCCATCATCAACGCCCTGAGACAAGACGCCAGACAGAGCGTTTCCAGCATCGCCGAGGCCGTCAGCCTGTCGCGCAGCGCGGTTTCCGAACGGATCAAGAAGCTGGAACAGACAGGGATCATCCGCGGTTATCAGGTCTTGCTCAGCGAGTCGCAGAAAGAGGGAGTCTCCGCCTACTTCGAGATCCAACATCGCTGTCCCCGCTGCGCCGACGTGGTGCATGTATTCCAGTCTATCCCCGAGGTGATCACCTGCCGCGGCATCACGGGCGACATGGATCTCCTGGTCTATGTGCAGGCCGACTCCATGCGCCGCCTGCATGAGATCCGCGAATATATCGACGCCCAGACCGACATTATCAAGCTCAAGACCCATGTGGTGATGAGCGAATGGATCGATAATCGCGGCTAACGACCGCGGCTAACATGGATATTTCTCATGCCTGAACATGAGTAACAGTTTAGGCCTGTGGTTTCCTTTACTATATGCTTAACGATAGACTATCGTTTAACTCTTTCATTGGTTAAACCATTATGCAGATTGAAAAAACCGCCGAATTGAACCTTCTTTGGGGCTCGCTAATCCTCGAGGAGCTGGCACGCCTTGGAGTGCAACATGTCTGCATGGCGCCCGGCTCTCGCTCGACCCCACTCACCCTGGCGGCGGCCAAACAGACCAAGCTCAAGCAGCATCTTCATTTCGATGAGCGTGGCCTTGGCTTTCTGGCCCTTGGGCTGGCCAAGGCCAGCCGCGCCCCCGTCGCCATCATCACCACCTCGGGCACGGCGGTCGCCAACCTCTATCCAGCCATAGTCGAGGCCTGGCTGACCCAGGTACCGCTAATCGTCTTGTCCGGCGATCGCCCGCCAGAGCTGCTGGGCTGCGGCGCCAATCAGGCGATCGTGCAGCCGGCGATTTTTGCCGACTATGCCAAACAGGTCAATCTGCCGACACCGGATATGGCGATACCGCCCCAGGCGCTGCTCACCCTGCTGGATGAGTCGATCGCCAACGCCAAGGGGCCGATACACGTCAACTGCATGTACCGGGAGCCCCTCTATCCGGGCTCCATGAGCGCCGATTTCACCCACTACCTCAGTCCGCTGGGCAACTGGCAACATAGCGCCCTGCCCTATAACCAGTTTGCCGACGCCCAGCTTATCAGCGCGCCGACGCCCGATGCCCTGGCGCGCTTCGTTCATGGCAAGGGCGTGATTATCGCAGGCACCCTGGCGCCCGAGCAGCAACCCGAACAGCTTATCGAACTGGCGCAGAAGCTCGGCTGGCCGCTGCTGACCGACGCCCAGTCTCAGCTGAGACAACATGGCGCGGCAATCGGCAACATAGATCAACTCCTGCTGCAGCCCAAGGCCAAGGCGCTGCTGCAGGAAGCCGACACTGTGCTGGTGTTCGGCGGACGTCTGCTGTCGAAACGCCTGATTAACTATCTTAGCGAGCAGAAATGGAAACGTTACTGGCAGGTGCTGCCGCGTCAGACCCGGCTCGATCCTAGCCATAGCGCCAAGCAGGTGTGGATAAGCCCACTTGCCGCCTTTGCTCAACTGCCCTGGCCGAGATCCTCCGAGGCCAACTGGGCACTGCAACTGATCGAGGCCAACGAGCAGCTGGCAACCCTGTTCCAGCAGCAGATAGACGACGCCGAGTTTGGTGAGGCCCAGGTGGTGCGCGCCATCGCCGGACGCGGTGAGCAGCAGCTGTTTATCGGTAACAGCCTGCCGGTACGCCTCTACGACATGTACGCCCCCATCACCCCCTTAGCGCCTCGCGTCTTTACCAACCGCGGCGCCTCGGGTATCGACGGCCTGCTGGCCACCGCCTGCGGAATAGCGGCCCACAAGGCCAGCCCGACCACGCTTGTCATCGGCGATCTGTCACAGCTGCACGATCTCAACTCATTGGCGTTGGCGGCGAAGCAACAGGGCACTCTGGTGATCGTCATACTCAACAACGACGGCGGCAACATCTTCAACCTGCTGCCCGTGCCCGACGAGAAGCTGCGCAGCGGGTATTATCGTCTGGCCCACGGCCTGGAATTTGGCTATGGCGCGGCCATGTTCGGCCTGCCCTATAATCGCGTCGAGGATATAGTTAGTTTCAACGAGGCATACGACGATGCCCTCACCTACCCGGGTGCCTCTGTCATCGAGGTCTGTGTGGCGCAGGATCAGGCCAGCGAACAGATCGAGCGCCTCGCCGCCTGGATCAAGCAAAGCTGATGCTGGCCTACCGATGCGATGGCGACAGCCAAAGACCCGTCTTAGTCTTATTGCATGGACTGCTGGGAGATAAAGATGACTGGCAGGCCATCCTCCCTCGGCTCAGTCACCATTTCTGCTGTATCGCCCTGGATCTGCCCGGTCATGGCGCCAGCCCTTCGCTCGAAGGCAATCCAGACTCGTCAGGCTTTCAGCGGGTCGTGACCCATATCCTCTCGACACTGGACGAGCTAAAGGTAAATCGCTTTCATCTGCTGGGTTACTCACTCGGTGGCCGCATCGCCCTGCATCTCGCCCAACATCTTGTAAAACGGGCGCCCGAGCGTCTGCTCAGCCTACATCTGGAATCTTGTCATCCTGGGCTTAGCAATGACGAAGAAAGAGCCCAGAGGCTGGAGCAGGATAGGCGCTGGCAGCAGAAGTTACTGTCTCTGCCCATCACAGATTTTCTCGCCCTCTGGTACAGGCAGGGGGTGTTTGCCTCCCTTAGCGACGCGCAGCGGCAGAGGCTCATCCAGAAGCGGGCCCATAATAGTCCCGAGGCGCTGGCCAGCATCTACCTGCCCACCTCTCTGGGGCAGCAGGCGAATCTGGCGCAGTTACCCAGTGAGCTGGCGCTCCCCTGGCACTACTATGTCGGCCTGCAGGACGATAAGTTTCTCGCCCTGGCGAGCGCCTGGCAGGCGAGACAGGGGATATCCCTAACCAAGGTGCCGGAAGCCGGACACAACGTGCATCTGGCGCAGCCAGAGGCCTTTTGCGATACCCTTATCGCTAATCTCAGGATACAAGCATGATACTCAGCCAACTCAGCCTCTATCGCTATCAGATCCCCTTGGACAAGCTGCTGCCGGTGGGCAAGCAGCGTATCGATAACCGTCAGGGGCTGGTCCTCAGAGCCAGCGCGGTAACCGAGCAGGACGAATCTGTCACCAATGAGGTAGAGATAGCCCCCCTGAGCGGCCAGGATGTGGACGAACAGCCCCTCAAAGGCTTTAGCCAGGAGTCGCTGAACCAAGTGATCGACCAACTCATGCCCCTGCTGGATGAGCTGATAAACCAACCGGTCGACGAGCTGGCAAGACTCGCCCAGGAGACACAACTTCCCTCCTTGGCATTTGGCCTTTCGCTGCTTCACGCCAGACTCTCGGGCCGATTGCCCGCCGCCAGACGAGGCGCGCGAACCATCCCCCTCATCTATCAGGCGCAGGATGAATCGCCCCAGGCGCTGGATGCCCGCATAGATGACTTGGAAAACTCGACTCATGCGGTGAAGGTCAAGGTGGGACAGACCTCGATGGAGCAAGAGGTTGCCATGATCCATCGCATCCTGGCCCGTCGCCCCGATCTCAAGCTAAGGCTGGACGCCAACGGCTGCTTCACCCTGGAAGCAGCTATCGATTTCCTCGCCTGTCTGCCATTGGAGGCGATTGAGTATATCGAGGAGCCTTGTGAAAACCCGGGCGACAACACGGCCCTGTATCAGGCCCTGGGAGTAGGATTTGCCTTGGATGAGACCCTGAGTAACCCAGGCTACCGATTTACCATGATGCCGGGGCTTAGCGCCCTCATCGTCAAGCCGATGATCTTAGGCTCGCTGGCGAATCTTCAAACCCTGACTCAGAAGGCCCACGAGGCGGGCGTGCGGGTCATTCTCAGCGCCAGCCTGGAAGCCAGCCTGGGCATCAATGCACTGAGAGATCTCAGCGAGGCCCTGACCCCTGACGAGGTGCCAGGACTGGATACCCTAAGCGCCTTTAGCGCCGATCTGCTGGTATCTACGGGTAAGAGTCGCTGCCTGACGCTGGAAAACCTGATCTGCCTGAAACAGGTCTTGCGGGAGGCGGTTTGAAGCACAGCAAGGAAATTGGCCACGAAACTAGCCAGGACATTGGCCGGAAAAGCATAGACACCTCGCCGCTGCACCTGATGGCGGCCAAGGCGCCCGGGCAAGTCGCCCTGCATCACTGGCAGGATGGCGGCTACCGCGCCATCGACTATGCTCAACTATCCCAAAGGATACGACAGTGCGCACGCCAGCTGCATGATCTAGGCGTAACGTCAGGCGACAAGCTGGCCTGCGTCGACCAAAACTCTCTGGCACTGGTGATCCTCTACTGGGCCTGTATCGATCTCGGCGCCATCTTCTGCCCGTTAAACCCAAGGTTCCCCAAGGCGCAGATCGCCGCAATAGCCGATCGCTACGGCTTTAAGTATTTCTGGGCAGGCGAGGCCTATCAAGCCTTACTGCCGGAACCGGGCCTGACGCTTACATTAGACGCCGAGGCGTCACTCACCACGACTCGCGATAGCAAGAAAGCAACCAAGGCAGAAGCAACTAAAGTCGAACCAACCAAAGTAGAAGCAACTAAAGTAGAAAAAATCAGGATAGACACGGCGCGGCCCTGCAACATCATACTCACCTCGGGCAGCAGCGGCATGCCCAAGGCCGCCGTGCACTGCCTCAACAATCATATCGCCAGTGCCCTGGGCTCGACCCAGAAGATCCCCCTTGCTTGCGGGGACAACTGGCTGCTCTCCCTGCCGCTGTTTCATATCGGCGGCCTGGCCATAGTCAATCGCTGCGCCTTGGCCGGCGCGGCCCTAACCCTGCCAGCACCAGGCCTGTCGTTGGCAAAGCAGCTTAAGGCAATGCCTCTGACTCACCTCTCCCTGGTGGCCACTCAGCTAGTGAGATTGCTTAACGACGCACCCGAGAGTCTTAAGGGCCTCAAGGCGCTGCTGCTGGGCGGTAGTGCTATGGATGAGCAGCTGATCGAACGCCTGACGCCGCTGGGCATTCCGGCATTTACCAGCTACGGTATGACAGAGATGAGCTCGCAGATCACCACGGCAAGAGCCAATGCCCAGGGCAGTTGCGGCATGCCTCTGCCTGGGCGTCAGCTGAATATTATCGATGAGGTGATCTATGTGCGCGGCGAGACACTGTTTCTCGGTTATCTGGGCGATAAACCGCCCCATAGCATCGCCAGACCGCTGGATGACGATGGCTGGTTCTGCACCCAAGATCGCGGCCGATTCACGCCCGAGGGTGAGCTGCTCATACTAGGGCGCACGGACAACATGTTTATCTGTGGCGGCGAAAACGTGCAGCCCGAGGAGATAGAGGCAGTGCTGAGAAGCTATCCCGGCATCGAGGAGGCGCTGGTGTTTGGCGTAGCAGATGAGGAGTTCGGCCTGCTGCCGGTGGCCATCATCAAAGGGGAAGTCGCATCGTTTGAGAAGCTCGAAGGGTTTCTCTGCCAGCATATCGCCCGCTTTAAACGCCCACGGCGCTATTTCCCCTGGCCCGAGGTCGAGCAGACGGGACTCAAGTTGCCCCGCAAACTCGTGATACATGCGGTAGCCGAGCGCCATGGATTAGCCACAAAAAAACCTGCTTGATAGCAGGTTTTTTCATTCTTTGTTATTCACCTTAGGGCGTTACATTTCCATGCGGCCCTTGAGCTTGTTCATGGCGTTCTTCTCAAGCTGCCTGATACGCTCGGCAGAAACTTGATAAGTGGCCGCCAGCTCTTGCAGCGTGGTCTTATCTTCGTCTAACCAACGCGCCTGTAGAATATGCTGGCTACGCTCATCAAGGGTTTTGATGGCCGCCAGAAGACGAGTTTGGTTATCGGCTTCGAAGTTGTCATTTTCGACCTGAGAGGCGATATCAGACGAATGATCCTCAAGGTAATGCACCGGGGCATAGTCCTGATCGTCATCGTTGTCGCTGGCCAGATCGAAGGCTGGATCCTGCGCCGCCATGCGTGATTCCATCTCAGTCACATCGCTCTTCGAGACGCCCAGGTTTTCGGCAACCATGGTCACCTCTTCATCGCTGAACCAGCCAAGACGTTTCTTAGCCTTACGCAGATTGAAGAACAGTTTACGCTGCGCCTTGGTGGTCGCGACCTTAACGATACGCCAGTTTTTCAGCACGTATTCGTGGATCTCGGCTTTAATCCAATGCACGGCAAACGAGACAAGACGCACACCCACATCGGGATCAAAGCGCTTTACCGCCTTCATCAGACCAATGTTACCTTCCTGGATGAGATCCGCCTGTGGCAGACCATAACCCGCGTAACCTTTGGCGACATGAATAACGAAACGAAGATGAGACATAATCAACTGCTTCGCAGCCTGAATGTCACCGGTCTCCTGCAGACGTTTCGCCAGCTCATACTCCTCATTCGCCTCCAACATAGGAATGTTGTGCGCAGAATGGATATAAGCCTCTATGCTACTGCTGCTTTGAGGTACCATTAGTGCCATTGATTGCGTTTGATTAGTCATTAACGCTCCTAACTTCTTATCTTGCTTAAATTTAACGCTTCGGGTGCTCAGCGCCGTCTGAAGACAGCATTCCGTGGGAGTATAAAGAAAGGGATTACGCCCAGGGACAAGCTGATGAACTATTAACTATCTGACAGTCTATGTCAACACTCGAAGCTGAACAGGGTTTAATTTCACCCGATTCTATAGACATTGCAAGTGAAAATTAGTTCATAAATTCCCGGGAGTCCAGCCCCCAGGCCAGCCTATTTCTACGGCAATAAATACCCGCTTAGCCTGTGTGGCACAGCCCCTAGGAAGGCTCGATCGCCCTTAGGTGTTGACGCACCGACAGGTAGGAACCTAACCAACCGAGGAAGGAGGCCAAGAGTATCAGCTCGCCCAGCTCAACCAGGGTCAGCGACTGCATCTCCAGCGTACTGCCATAGAGGCCGAGAAGGCTCGCCAGGGCGCCGTCCAGATACCAAACCAGCAGATTGATGATCACCCAGGCCAGTACGCCGCCGATCACCCCAAACCAGATCCCGGTATAGAGGAAGGGACGCTGAATAAAGGCCTCTGTGGCGCCCACCAGCTTCATCACCTCGATCTCGGTGCGGCGATTCATGATCGCCAGACGTATGGTGTTACCTATCACCAGCACCACGGCCAACACCAGCAGGGCGGCGATGGCCATCACGGTGCGCTCCAGCAGCCTCACCACGGCCTGCAGGCGCTCCAGCCACTCAATATCTAGGCGACCAAAGCTTACCTCAGGTTCGAGCTCTAGCTTCTTTAGCAGCTCGCGGGCGCCATTAGGGCTGGCGTGCTTGATGCTCGGGGTTACCGTGATCACCGCAGGTAACGGATTCTCATCCAGATAGGCCAAGGCCTCGCCGAAGCCCGACAGGCGCTGAAACTCCTCCAGGGCCTTGTCGCGGTCGATATAGCTGACGGCGCTCACCTCAGGGTAGGCGCTGATACGGCTGATGAGGCTCTGTATGCTGCGCTCGCTGCGTCCCTCGTCGATAAACAGGGAGATCTCGGCGGCGCTGTTCCAGGACTGAGTAATGGTCTCGGCGTTCTTCACCAACACCTGCAGGGCCGCGGGCAGGCTAAGGCTTACCCCCAGCACAGCCATGGTCATCAGCGAGGAAACGGGATTTCGCCATAACTCCCCCATGCTACCCATGGCATGTTGAATATGACGGATAAAAAACATCACGATACGACCGCTGATAGGAAGCTTACTGCGCACCAATTGAGGTTGCTGACTCATGTGACTCTCCTCAATTATTCGCCGAAGGCGCTGGCAGTTGTATGAGTGCTCGCCAGCTCGTCACCACCCAGGATACGCCCCTGTTTCAGGGTCAGGGTGCGATAACGCATTCTGGCGATCAGGCCCAGATCATGGGTGGCGATCAGCACAGTCGTGCCGGCATCGTTAAAGGTTTCAAACAGACGCAGAATATCCATGGACAACTTAGGATCCAGGTTACCCGTAGGCTCATCGGCCAACAGCAGTGGCGGCTTGTTGACGATGGCGCGGGCGATCCCCACCCGTTGCTGTTCACCGCCGGACAACATGATGGGATAGTGACGCTCCTTGCCATACAGACCCACCATATCCAGCGCCGCTAGCACCCGCTTCTTGATCTCATGCAGGGCGAAGCCCTCGATAACCAGCGGCAGGGCAATATTGTCGAAGACGCTGCGATCCATCAGCAGGTGATGGTTTTGGAAGATCATGCCGATATCCCGGCGGAGGAAGGGGACATCCTTGGGTCGGATGTTAGCAATGTCGTGGCCATTGATGGCGACTCGGCCGGCATTGGCCCGTTCGATCACAGTGATCAATTTAAGCAGGGTACTCTTGCCCGCCCCGGAGTGGCCGGTTAAAAATGCCATCTCACCGCGTTTCAGATGAAAACTTACGTCGGAGAGGGCCTTCTGACCACCGGGATAAACCTTGCTAACCTGCTCAAATCGAATCATAAGTACCCAATCTTAGGTTGTTGAAATCAGATTGTTGAAATTAGATTGTTGCAATAATGTCTTGATGAGGCCAGCCGAAATCGGCTGGCCCTGGCATTATGCCCTAGTTCAGACATTTGCTACTTGGCATCATCCTCATGGCTGAACAGGGCGTCGACAAAGTCTTTCGCATCGAAAGGCCTTAGATCGTCGATCTGCTCACCGACACCTATGTGCCTAATTGGGATGCCAAATTTATCGGCGATGGCGAAGATCACCCCGCCCTTGGCCGTGCCATCAAGCTTGCTCATGGTGATACCCGTGACGCCAACCGCCTCTTTGAACAGCTGCGCCTGGCTAATGGCATTCTGACCCGTACTCGCATCCAGGGTCAACATCACCTCATGAGGGGCGCTCTCATCTTGCTTCTTCATCACACGCACCACTTTCTTCAGCTCATCCATCAGATGGGCCTTGTTCTGTAGGCGTCCCGCCGTATCGGCGATCAAGATATCTATCTTACGGGCACGCGCCGCCTGCAGCGCATCGAACAGTACCGAGGCACTGTCTGCACCTGTGTGCTGGGCGATCACAGGAATATCATTACGTTGACCCCAGACCTGCAGCTGCTCAACGGCCGCGGCGCGGAAGGTATCACCCGCCGCCAACATCACCGACTTGCCCTGTTGTTGATACTGCTTGGCCAGCTTACCAATGGTGGTGGTCTTACCCACGCCGTTAACGCCGACCATAAGAATAACGAAAGGTCCGTCACTGTTTTCCGGCACCAGAGGAATGCTCACCGGCTCCAGAGTCTTCTGCATCTCTTCGCGCATCAACTCATAGAGGGCCTCGCCATCTTTCAGCTGCTTACGGCTTGCCTGCTCGGTCAGGCTGGCGATCAGGCGACTGGTAGTTTCTACCCCCACATCGGCGATCAACAGCTGCTCTTCCAGCTCTTCGAACAGCTCATCATCGATCTTCTTGCCCTTGAACAGGCCGATGAAACCACTACCGATATTCTCACTGGTGCGCTTCAGTCCGCGTTTAAGGCGGGCAAAGAAACCCTCTTTGGTCGGCTTCTGCTGCGGCTCGGGCTGTTGTTCAACCTGCTCCTCTTGCGCTGCCTGTTCTGCTTGCTCAGCGGCTAGATGCTCCTGCTCTGCCTGCTCGGCTGCAAGGCGTTCTTGCTCTGCCTGCTCGGCGGCAAGACGGGCATTCTCTGCCTCGACGCGAGCCTGCTCGGCAGCAAGACGGGCATTCTCTGCCTCGACGCGAGCCTGCTCCTCGGCGATGCGTTGCTGCTCAGCCTGCTCGGCTGCTAAACGCTCTTGCTCTACCTGCTCGGCAGCAAGACGGGCATTCTCTGCCTCGACGCGGGCCTGCTCCTCGGCGATGCGTTCCTGCTCAGCCTGCTCCGCAGTTAAACGCTCCAGCTCAGCTTGTTCCGCAGCTAGACGCTCACTCTCTGCTTCGAGACGGGCCTGTTCGGCAGCCAGACGGGCGTTCTCCGCTTCGACGCGAGCCTGCTCCTCGGCTATACGTTGCTGCTCTGTCTGCTCGGCAGCTAGGCGTTGCTGCTCTGCCTGCTCTGCCTGCTCTGCCTGCTCTGCCTGCTCTGCCTGCTCGGCAGCTAGGCGTGCATTATCTTCTTCGACGCTAGCCTGTTCGGCTTCTGCCTGGGTCGAAACTTCTACTTCTGGTGCCGCCGCTTCCTGCTCAGATTTATCTTTGCGGAACCAAGAAAAAAAACCTTTTTTTGCCATGTGTAATACCAGTACTCAACTAACTGATTCAAAATTCGCTATAAAGTCGTTTTGCGCCCGTTATTATAACCAGATAGCTAGGCTATTGACGCAGAAAAACACGGCATTTTTTTCGCTAATGCCCCGGGCTTTACACCTTTTTATTATGCTTTACGTTAAAATAGCGACCTCAATTTAGCGCAACAGTCTAACACTTAATCTGGTCAGGCCAAATTCCGCTAAATGAATCCACAAAATACAGGTAGAAAATGGCAAGAAATCGACCCGCAAGCGGACAGGTGAGGATCATCGCCGGACAATGGCGCTCCAGAAAACTCCCGATACAAGATCTCGAGGGGCTAAGGCCCACCACAGACAGAGTCAGGGAAACCCTGTTTAACTGGATCGCGGGGGATCTTCCCGGTGCCCGCGTGCTCGACTGCTTCGGCGGCAGCGGCGCCCTCTGCTTCGAGGCGCTCTCTCGCTACGCCAAGTATGCCAAGGTATTCGAGCTACAGGCCGGCGCGGCCAAACAGCTCAAGCAGAACCTTGCCACCCTCAAATGCGACTGCGCCGAGGTGGTACAGGGCGACACCTTAGTGCATCTCAAGACGCCGCCCGCCGAGGGCTTCGATGTAGTCTTCATCGATCCCCCCTTTCGTAAGGGATTGGCCCAGGCCTGTATCGACGGCCTGAATGCCCAGGCATGGCTCAATGAGGATGCGCTGGTCTATGTGGAGACGGAGCGTGAGCATCCGCCGCTAAACTTGCCTGGCCACTGGCTTCCTCTCAAGGAGAAACAGGCCGGTCAGGTGACCTATCGTCTTTATCGAGTAGAGCGTCCGGAGGCAGAATAATGAAAATGGTCATTCTTATCGGCAAGGGGATCACCCTATTTGCCTGGGCCGTGATGCTCTACAACCTGTTTGTCCCGGCAGAAGGCAACATAGGCATGCTGCTGACGCTACTGCTTGGGATCACCCTGGTGATGCACGGCCTGCAGACGCTGATCTTCCGCACCCTGTTTAAGCCGCTGATGACCATAGGTTTCGGCCATTACCTGAGTGTCATGCTCTTTGGCGTCTTCAGCCTGCTGGAATATCGCCAGCGCGTGATACAGCAGGGCATGACCGACAATCAGGCCTAAACGCTGATCTTTTGCTAAAGATAAGTAGCCATTAAAAAAGCCCCATAGAGGGGCTTTTTTATATCTTAATCTTAACCACTAGAGGCCGGGAACCCGTCCCTGATAGTTGATCGGGTAGTAGCCCTGGCTGTCGCGCTTACCGAGGAAGCTTAGCGCCTGCTTAAGATCGTCGGGCTGCGCCTCTGTCTCTTTGATCTTGGCGGTTACCTGCACCAGCTTGTCGGCCTTAAGCAGCGCATGGCCACTGAGGCCTAAGGCATTCATGCTGTCATCCGTCTGCACCTTGATGTTGCCATCGACACAGCTCAGCGCCACGGCGACATCACCCAGAGGATACTTGCCGAACTGGTTATTCACCTGCAACTGCTGGGCAAAGAGTTTACCCGTGAGCTGTTGACACCAGGGCACGCCCTGCTCCAGGTCTTGCAGCATCAGGCTGAAGTTGCCCCCCACCTGGGTACGAAACGGCAGACGCGTGTTACCTACCAGGAACTCGCTCGGCGCGTCGAAACGCACGCCGCTGGCATCGATACCAGACATGGACAGGCTCACGAAACCCTTACCGTTTACGGCGGTAGCGCGGCTGCCCACTACGAAGTCGATGTTAGCCCTGCCCGTCAGCAGGCCCCATGGGCTCAGCTGCCAGCTAACCTGCTCCAGGCGACGCTTCTGCAGCATTAAGCTATCAATCTCACCGGACCAGATGGTGCCAGAGATCCCAGAGGCGCTCACCTGTTTAGGCAGGGGCGCTAACTTAACCGCCAGACTCGCCGGAAACAGGGCGATCAGAAACACCAGATAGACGAAAACGCCGATAACAATTTTTTTCACTAGACTCACAAAAAACCCTTACTACTTTGTTACTGCGAGAACTGGATGCGACGCACCTTAACGAAGCCTTCGGTCTCACCATCGGCCAGATCGATATTCTCCAGGGAAAGCCCCTTCTGTTGTACCAGATCGCTCAGGTAATCCAAGAGCGAATCGAAGGGCACCTCGTCCATCCACACTTGGATCTTGTTACCCTGGGGCTGCATGCGGGTGATCTCCAGGCCATAGCTTTTAGCGCTCTGGGTCACAACGGCGCTGAGACTGCCGGAGAAGCCCTTCTTACCGCCGCTTTGCTTGAGACCGGCTATCTTGTTGGCCGTCTGCTTCACATAGTTAAGCGTGCTCTCCTGAGCCGTCAGGTTGCGCTGGGCATCCTCTTCGGCTTGGCTGATAGGCGTCCAGATCCCCCAGTAGAAAATGCCGAGCACCAACACTATGGCGCAAGCCGCCACGAGCTGCTGCTCGCGCAACACTAAGCCATTCCACCACGTCTTAATGTTGTCCATCTTACTTGCTCCTCAGGGTTAAGGTACTGGTCACTTCATCTTCGCCGCTGTTCATGGCGCCAGAATCCACCTGGAAGTGAGGCGAGATAAGCTCCTTAAACTGTTCGATCTGGGCATAACTCTTGGCGGTGATCTGCATGCGCAGCTCATTACGGCCGCCGTCGAAACGCAGACTGGTCGGCTTAAGCTCAGGCACCTTATCGAAACCAACGGCAAGATCGTCTAGCATGGTGAAGAAGGCCATGCCGCCGCCCGCGCCTTGCAGTGTGCGTAGCTGACTCTCCATCTGTGAGCGCACATTCACCATGCGCGAGCTGCCCATCACCTGCTTGAAGATCTCACCGGTCTGCTGCTGCAGGCCTTCACGCTCGACGTTCATCTGATGGATATTGAGTCCCTTGTTGACCAGGGCCAACACCAGGGCCACCAGGATGACGATAGCGGCATTACGCCATAAAAGCAGATGCTTGCTGTATTCGCGCTTAGGGGTATAGATACCGCTGAGCAGATTTAATGGCGCGTTGAGGATCCCCTTGGCCAACACCAACATAGGCAGGTCCAGCGGTTGAGGCTTGACCTCGACCCCTTGAATATCCAGATCGCTGTAGCTGGCCAGGGTGATAGGCGTCTCTTCCTGGGCCTCGGCGAGTCTTGGCAGGGCCGCCTGGAACCAGCTGGCATCCAGGCTGACACCGCTACCCGTGCTGGTACGCAGCAGGTAATCCGGGCCAAATTTCATCGCCGCCCACTGGCATTCCTGTAGCGGCAGCGCCAGACAGTCGGGCACCAGTTGACGCGCCTTGATACCGGCCTCGCTCAACCAGGAGAGCCAGGTCTGCATCTGCTCGTGAGCCACCACGGCAACACTCAGCGACTCGCCATTGCGGGGGCCGGGGACAAAATGCAGTTCATCGACATTCTCGGCCAGGGTCTCTTCCAGCATGAAAGGCAGGGCCTTGAGCGCCTGACGCTGCCCCTTTTCCGGTAGCTGCACCGAGGTGAGGGTAATGGCTGAGGCGGGCACCAGAATATCCACCGGACGGTTGCCGGCGCGCTCGGTCAGGGTCGACAGCCCCTGGGCGTCGCTCAGCTCTCCCGAGGCGATGATCTCCTGCTCTTGCTCCGACCATACCAGCCAAGAGCAGCTCTGCTCCGCGCTTCTTCCTAATCGGATAAATAATCTTTCACTCAATGTCTTTCTCCACAAGTCTCATTAAGTTGCTCTCGATGAGCTTGTCCTTTTATTAGCCTAGACGAGCGCTGCCCACCTAAGAGATTATTTTTGGCCGCCATATTGACGGGTCAAGACGTCCAGCTGGTTGTTACCGCCCACACGTAATACACTTTGCATCCTGAAGGTGGCGCTATCAACCTTAGCGCCCGCCTCCAGCAGAAAATACTGACTCTTGAGGCTAAAACTCGACTCCAGATTTTTGTCCTGACGCAGCCCTGAGATAGAACCATTAGACCAGAAGTCATCCAGGCTGTCATAGCCGTCACCCGGGCGCTGATTAATGATGCTTTCGGCCTCGCCCACGCTGATCTTATTATCAAACATGCCCGCCAGCAGCGCCGCCTGCTCCACCTCTACAGTGTTGACGTTCAACACCTGCCGGTCATATCCGGGGATAATGCAGATATAAGGCGCCAACTTGAGGTAGACCTCCTGGCTAAAGCCGATCACCGCTCGCAGCTCGCTGCGATGGCTCATCAGGGTGTTTGCCGCTCGGTAAGGCACGGTGCGCGACTCATAGTCGGCATCTTCGGCACCGAACGGGCTGGCGACCGTATCCTCATCGATATAATCTTTCAGCGTATGAGTCAGGCGCTCGGCGGAGAAGTCATCCATCCCCAGCGCCACCAACAGTCCCTTTAATTGTACCGCCGCCAGCGGCAGCTTGGGTTGGCCGTTTTCCACCTCTGTGGTCTCGATCGCCAGGGCGTTTAGGTTGAAACAGGCCTGCAGATCGCTGATACGACCTCCTATCTCACCTTGCTCGGCGGGAAACACCACATCGGCTTGGGCCCAATATTGCTGGCGATGCACCTTGCCGTCATCGGCATCGTCCAAATCTTGTTTCAACACCTTCTTGGCCAGCTCTTCGGCCGAGATCGCATACCAATAGGCCTGATCATACTGCGCCAGGTTGATGGTGCGGCGCACAGAGATCTGGTTACGGCTGTTGATGTTGGTGGCTATGATGGCGATCATGGCCACGATCAACAAGACGACTATCAGCGCGACCCCACGCTGCTTTCCTGGCAAGCTATTCATCGTCATCTTCCTTGCCACCGGCACCGCCACTGTTGTTGCCACCCGTATTATTACCGCCCGAGTTGTTGCCGTTGTTATTGCCGCCGTTATTACCCTTGTTGTTGCCGTTGTTATTACCGTTATTGTTACCGTTGTTGTTGCCCGAGCCATTTTCACTCAGCATAGCTCCCAAAGGTAACAGGAACTTGCGCTGTACCTTGCCCAGGCCTTCCACCTCAATTTCCATGGCGATCGCCTTGGGCAGGCTAGTAGCATCAAACTTACGCTGCCATTTGTCCTCGACATAGAAGGAATACTCCACCGAAAGGACGTTTTTAATCACCACAGTCTTAATCGGCTCGGCGCCAAACTCCGGCTCGGGATAGGGAAAATACCAACGCTCCAGGTTGTTTTCCTGCACCACATAGGCCACCGACTGCAGGCTGCCCCGGGGCAAGAGCCCGTCAGGATTCAACCAGCCGATACGGTAAAAGACGATGGCCTCAGACTCTGAATCGAACAGGTCTTTGCCGGTCTGAATCACTGTCGAGCCACGCCCGCCTTCTAGCAGACGCGGAGTTCGGGCCACCATCTGACCAAAATCCCGCTCCAGGGCACCGAAACCCTGTTGCAACGACTTGAGCCGCTGGGCAAACTCGGCGGTGACCTCATCGTTTTTCATCACAGTGCTGAGCACGGCATTCGCCGCCAGCCCCAGCATGGCGAAGATGGCGATGGCGATCAGCATCTCCAGCAGGGTAAAGCCCTGTGCCCGCTTAGTCTTGCTTAAGCACATAACTGCTCACTTGGGCGATGATGCGCTTATAGCGCTCATCGTCACTGACACTGATGCGTATCATTCGAAAATTGTCATCTGTGGTTTTCACCACCTCTTTGCGCCAATACCACTCTTTTCCCGCCAGTTCGACGCTGCCGTCTTTACGGCCGAGATCTGGAAATTTCTTCTCCAGGCGGGCATCCACCATCTGATTGCTGGCCACCCACTGAGCCAGGGTGCGCTCCTCGAGGATCGGCATGTTGGCCATCTGCTCACCCAGGCTCTTGGTGATGGAGACGGCAGCGATGGCAAACACCATGAGGGCCACGATCACCTCGAGCAGGGTCATGCCGGCGCTACGGCGTCTGCCCGTGAGACTCAGGCCTAGCCTGCGCTTACTCATCGAATCCATCCTCTCTGCCCAGGGTCAGGCGGCCTAAGGCATCGCCAACCACCAGGGCCTCAATCTCCTGGCCACGCTCATCTTTACCGACGAAGGTCAGCTCGAAGACGCTCATCTCGCCGCTAGGAAACAGCAGCACCTGAGGCTCGGGAAACTTTTTCTTCTCTTCTTCGCTGGGTTCGATAAGTGGCTCATCGAACCAGGACTCATCCTCTTCATCTTCCTGGGTCAGGGGCAGACCATCGAGCACCAACTCCATCTCAACCCCAGGCTCCATCTCTTTGGCCGCCAGCAGGCGATCTTGTTGCAGCGGCTTCCATTTGCCCTCATCGTAGACCACAAACTCGTAGCGCTGCTTATCGATGACGATGCCGATGAAATGGCCGCTGAGTATGGTCTCATCCAACACCAGCTCGGTGGCCGCCATAAACTGGCGGGCCGTACGCTCCAGCGCCTTGTGTTGATCGGCGCCGCTCGTGGTATAAGTCACCGCGGCGGCAGCCAATCCCATCAGCAAGACGACCAGCAGGACCTCTAGCAGGGTGAAACCGAATTGGCGGACGCCACGCATAAACAGACTCGTCTTAAGGCTTATTGGAAATCTTGTAGATTCCAGTTACCGATATCATCTTCGGTACCCGGTTGACCGTCAGGACCGGCACTGAAGATGTCGATCTTACCCTGCTCGCCTGGGCTCAATAGCAGGTAATCGTTACGCCATGGGTCCTGTGGCAGGCGCTTCACATAACCGTCGGCGCGGTAGTTACGCGGCTCGGGTGAGATAGTCGGCTTCTGTACCAGGGCTTCGAGACCCTGCTCTGTCGTCGGATAGACGCTGTTGTCCAGACGATACATGTCCAAGGCATTTTCCAGTGCAACAATGTCAGATACCGCCTTCTGGATGTCGGCTTTATCTTTGTTGCCCATAAGGTTAGGCACAACCATAGAAGCAAGGATCCCTAAGATAACGATAACCACCATGACTTCCAGTAGGGTAAAACCTTTTTGCTTGTTTCTTGCTTGCATTAATACTTCCTCTATAAAAAATGCCCTAACATCTGCGGCTAGGACGGCAGTTGGTGATAAACGCCTGGGCGTTAACCACTAATCATGTTGTTGAGTTCTAAGATCGGCTGAAGAATCGCCAAGACGATAAACAGCACTACGGCAGCCATGCTGACCACCAGCATGGGTTCGAACACCCCAAGGGCGATGTTGACGTTAGACTCAAATTCTCTGTCTTGGTTGTCGGCGGCGCGCTCAAGCATCTGCTCCAGCTGACCACTCTTTTCACCCGAGGTGATCATATAGAGCATCATCGGGGGAAAAAGTTTAGTATTGGCGAGTGCCGCGCCTAGGCTAGTACCTTCACGTACCCTGGCGGTGGCCTCTTCGACCGCCGCCCGTACCCGGACATTCATCAAGACCTCGCTGGCGATACGCATGGCATCGAGCAGAGGCACCGAACTGGCAGTAAGGATACTCAGGGTGCGTGCAAAACGCGCCGTATTCAAGCCCTTACTCACCCGGCCGACAACCGGCATCTTTAATATTGCGGTATCGAACTTCATCCTGTTAGCCGCGCTGCGTAGCAGCTGCTTGGCGCCCACCACCAAGGCGATGATGACGCCTATGACGATCAGGCCATAGTCGCGAACAAAATCCGATGAGGCGATCAAAAACTGTGTGGTCCAGGGCAGTTCCTGACCCATATGTTCGAACTGACCCACCACCTGAGGCACCACGGCGGCCAGCAGGATGGCGATCACGCTGATGGCAACCAGGGTCAAAACGATGGGATAGATCATCGCCTGGGTCATCTTGGTCTTTAACTGCTGGCGACGCTCGGTATAGTCGGCGAGGCGGTTGAGCACCACCTCGAGATGGCCCGATTTCTCGCCCGAGGCAACCATGGCCCGGTAAAGATCGTCGAAGATATGGGGAAATTCGGCCATGGAATCGGCCAGGCTGTAACCCTCGACCACGCGAGAGCGCACCGCCATCACCATACTGGCGAGACGATCCTTTTCACACTGCTGACCCACGGCCTTGAGGGCCTCTTCTACCGGCAGGCCGGCGGCCACCAGGGTGGCGATCTGACGGGTGATCAGCGCCAGCTCGGCGACCGAGATGCCACGCTTGAAGCTGAAGCCGCCGCTTTTGGCCTTGGCTTCCTTCTCGACCACAGGGGTGATCTCCAGCGGCATCAGACGCAGCTCGCGCAGTTGCCCCCTGGCATGGCGAGCCGTATCGGCCTCGACAACCCCTTTCTGCTGTTTGCCCTGGGCGTTTAACGCCTTGTACTCAAATGCTGGCATGGCTACTCCTCGCGAGTGACGCGCAGCACTTCTTCCAGCGTAGTCACCCCGGCGAGGACTTTGATCATGCCGTCATGGCGAATGCTAGGTACCGTCTTACGAATATGCTTCTCGATGGCCAGCTCGCCGCGACCCGTGTGGATCAGCTCGCGTACATAGTCGTCCACCAGCAGCAGCTCGTGGATACCGGTACGGCCACGGTAGCCATTGTGGCCACAGGCAGAACAGCCGGTCGCCCGGTAGATGGTGCGTGGATCGTCTTCGCTGATCCCCAAAAGCTCGCGCTCACGCAAGTCCGGCGTGTGCTCTGTCTTACAACTAGGACACAGGGTACGGATCAGGCGCTGCGCCAGCACCCCGAGCAGACTCGAGGAGACCAGGAAGGGCTCGACGCCCATGTCCTGCAGACGCGTGATAGCGCCCGAGGCGGTATTGGTGTGCAGGGTGGAGATAACCAAGTGACCCGTTAGCGAGGCCTGCACCGCGATCTGCGCGGTTTCCAGGTCACGGATCTCACCTATCATCACCACATCCGGGTCTTGACGCAGTATGGCCCTCAGGCCACGGGCGAAGGTCATGTCGACCTTGGTATTGACCTGAGTCTGGCCTATGCCAGGCAGTTCATATTCAATCGGGTCTTCAACGGTCAGTATGTTAGTGTCGATGGAGTTGATCTCGGTCAGACCCGCATACAGGGTGGTACTCTTACCCGAGCCCGTAGGGCCTGTGACCAGGATGATGCCGTGGGGCTTGCGAATCAGCTCGTCGAACTGATGACGTATCTCATCTGTCATCCCCAGCTGTTTAAGATCCAGGTTGCCGGCATTCTTATCCAGCAGACGCAGCACCACGCGCTCGCCGTGGCTGGAAGGCATGGTCGAAACACGCACGTCCACCGCACGACCGGCGATACGCAGCGAGATACGGCCATCCTGCGGCACCCGCTTCTCGGCGATATCCAGACGCGCCATTACCTTGATACGTGAGACTAGCAGCGAGGAGAGCTTACGATTAGGCTTGAGCACCTCTTTGAGCACGCCGTCGACGCGAAAACGCACCACCAGCTGCTTCTCGTAGGTCTCGATATGGATATCCGAGGCTTCCTCTTTGATCGCCTCGGACAGGAGCGCGTTGATCAGCTTGATGATAGGTGCATCATCGTCACCCTCTAGCAGATCTTCGGTCTGTGGCAGCTCCTCGGCCAGGGTAAACAGATCCATCTCGTTGCCGATATCTTCCATCAGCTGCTGCGCCTCGGAAGAGTTGGCCTGATAGACCTGGGTCAGCTTGGCCTCGAATACAGAGGGCTCCAGCTGTGCCAGCGCCAGCTCTTTTCCTGTGTAACGGCGCACCTCCAACATAGCGTCGATAGGCGTGTTGATTGTGTGGTACAGGGTTAATCCCGCTTCGTCGTCCTTCTCCAGCACCAACTCGAATCTGTGGGCGAAGGCGAAGGGCAGACGATCCCGGCTGCTTGAGTGAAATACCTCATCGGATTCGGCCTCCGAGGCTAGCCCGAGTTCACTCGTTACCTGGGCCAGTTCCTCGTTTTGCGTGGCTTGGATATCACTCATCTTGCTTATCTTGCTGCTTGTTTTCGTTGATCTGTTTCAGCGCAGGATCGGTTTCACGCATCTTGGTCTCTAACCCCTTCCGATCCTTATAACGCTGCAGTACTTCGTTAACTTCGGGCGGCAGGTACTCTTCCTGATTCCACTCTTCCAGGATAGGTACGCTGGTATTTGGCATCAGATTCACGCCACGCTCCTGCTGCTCGAGCTGCAGGGCACGGAAGTAGTTGTACTTACGACCGGCAATGCCTTCCATGGTCAGGCCATCGCGTATGATGGTCGGCTTGATGAAGACCATGAGGTTTTTCTTCTTCTTGCCGCTAGAAGAGGACTTAAACAGGTGACCTAAGATAGGGATATCGCCCAGGAAAGGCACCTTCTGCACGCTCTCCTGCACCTCTTCGTTGATCAGACCACCGAGCACCACGATCTGGCCTGAGTCGGCCATCACAGTAGTCGTCAGGCGACGGGTCGCGAAGGTTACGTCGACCCCTGTCTTACCGTTAATGCCTGAGACTTCCTGTTCGATGGTGAGCTTAACCGTTGTGCCTTCGTTGATCTGTGGCACTACTTTTAACTTCACGCCCACTTCCTTACGCTCGACCGTTTGGAAGGGGTTGCTATTACCATTGCTGGAGTTTTGGCTACCTGTGAGTACGGGCACCTCATCACCGACGATGAAGGAGGCTTCCTGGTTATCCAGGGTTGTGATAGAAGGCGTTGCCAGCACGTTCGACTTGGTATCGCTCGACACCGCCTGGATCAGGGCGCCGAAGTCACCCATGGCTACACCCCAGGCCATACCGTTCACCTTACCCAGCGCTTGGGCCAGCAGGGTGATGTCACCCTTCTTATCTGGATTCTTGGTACAAGTCAGGTTATCACCCGAGCCGGTACATGTTTGAGTCGCTTTCTCGTCTTGCGCCGCCCAGATACCGGCACCGATCTCGCCGATAGTAGGGCCTAGGTTATTAAATTGGGTACCGCCACCTGCCTCTGTGGCCCACTGGATACCGAAACCGACATCGTCACCCTCGGCGACCTCGACGATAATGGCCTCCACCAATACCTGCGCGCGGCGAATATCTAACTGGTTGATGACGCTCTCCAGGGTGCGCATCTGATCCGGCTCGGCGCTGATCACCAGGGCGTTGGTGTCTGGATGGGCCATGATATTAATTTCGTTGCGGCGCTTGCTGCGACCACCCTGGGCCTGACCGCCATCCTGATCTTTGGCCAGCTTCTCGGCAAAGCCGGTCAACACTTCCACTAAGTCTTCGGCCTTGGCGTAACGCAGGTAACGCACCTTGGTATTACCTGTGGTCGCCTGCTCGGCATCCAATTTCTTAATCAGGGTCACTACACGCTGACGACTCTTCTCGTCACCGCTGACGATCACGGCATTGGTACGCTCGTCGGCAACCACCTTAGGCGCCTGACCCGGTAGCTGTGACTGGTTGGCACTGGCGCGATACAGGGTGTCGATAATGCGCACCATCTCGCCGGCAGAGGCGTATTCCAACGGCACAACCTGCACCTCGGTATCACCCTGCTTGTCGACGCGGCGAACAATTTCCACCAACTTGTTCACCACGGCCGCACGGCCAGAGATCATCAATACGTTTGACGGGTCATAGTTGACCACGTTACCGCCACCTGCGTTATCGTTTAACTGACGCAGCAAGGGAGCAAGCTGTTTCGCCTCTGTGTTGTAGAGCGCGACGATTCGGGTCACCATCTCATCGCCAAGGCCTGGGGTGTTGTCGTCGGCAACGCGGATCGCCGAGGTCTTGGCGTCTTTGTCCTTGATCACCTTGATGATGTTGTTGTCCATCTCGACAACAGCGTAGCCATAGACCTGCAACACGTTAAGGAAGAATTGATAGTACTGCTCATCGTTAAGCAGATCGTAACTGCGTACGTTGATCTTGCCGCGTACGGTAGGGTCGACGATGATAGTCCGGTTCAGGTTCTTACCAACTATGTTGATAAATTCCTGAATGTCAGTGCCCTTGAAATTAGCCGCGTATTGTTCCGACCACGCCACTTGTGGCGCTAACAGCGAGGCGCCCATCACGACGCTCGCGATAAGATTGCGGCGTATTTTCTTGTTGTTCATTAATGACTTCCCCTAACCCTTTTTATTGCGGCAAACTAAACATGATCTCAACCAGCTGACCCTCTCTTTCAACCATCAGAGAAATTTCGGTCAATTCTGGCAACTGCGCCATCACTTCCAATGCTTGGCTCATATCAGTCAGATCATAGCCGTTCATTGATTTTGCTAAATCGTTGGCCTTAAAGCCAGCCTGTTCAAATAATTGTCTGTCCTTGCCCGGATTCAGGCGATATCCCTGCAGCTCGCCGCCGACGTTGACTGGTGAGATAGCAAGGTAATCTGTGATCTTGCTGGGATCTTCCAGCAGGGCGTCGCGCGACTCTTCCAGCTCTCTGGAGACGGCGCTGTTGCTACGCTTATCTATGGTGCGCACATCGCGAGAGGAACGTGCCTCTTGCAACTGGCTATTGGCTGCCCCCTGGGTCTCATACTTGAGGCCATCGAGCATCAGGGTCTCATAGCGACCACTGTTGGAGATGATGATGCGATCGGCATACACCTCTTTAAGCGAAGCCGAGGTGCCCTTGATCTTATCGCCCAAGCTATAGGTGTTCTGGCTGCCGCCCGACTCGATCACCGCCAGCCCATGTTGCTCTGCGGTCGAGGCAACCACCCCGGTCAACTGAATCGACAGCGAGGTCTTAGGGGCATCGGTGATCTTCTCTTCCACCACGGGCTTGGGCTTATCCGAATTAGGATCTGCCTTACCGAAGAGGGCTAACGCTTGCAGCGTAGAGACATTCACCTGAGACGATGACTGACTGCTGGAGACAGGGGTCGCCTGCCATTTTTGTGGGGTTTCTGCGACGGGCACCAACTTCCATGTGATCTGCGCCAATAGATAGATAGCGATAATCAAACCGAGCCAGAATACGGCCGAACTCAGAGGCTTCTGCGGTACGGCAGAGGCCTTAGATATTACTTTGTCTAATAAATCCATATTATTGTGGACCCTCTTTGCAGGCCTCTAATCTGATTATGATAATTTCCTAGCTGTGGCTCATGCTAACCTACACAGCTAATCGCAACAAGCCCATAACAGTCTCTTTATTGGCCTATAGAGCCGATTTATGCTAACTTTACGCGCCTAAAAAGGGTGTGAGGTCTGTCGCTATCTCATCTGTTGGCTAACGACAAGTATGGACTATTTTTTCAGCCTGTGAGCTTGCACATCTTTATACACCTAAGGAGACCTGATCACCATGACCTCAGAGAAAGAGCTTGGCGTTCGGCTCGACAAGTGGCTGTGGGCCGCCCGCTTCTACAAGACGCGTGCAATCGCCAAAGAGATGATCAACGGCGGTAAGGTACACTACAATGGCCAGCGCACTAAGTCGAGTAAGCTGGCCGAAGTCGACGCCGTGATTAGATTACGACAAGGATATGACGAAAAAGAGATCGTCATAAAAAAATTATCCGAGCAGCGCCAGAAGGCGGTGGTCGCCCAAACCTTATATGAAGAGACGCCAGAAAGCATAGCCAAACGCGAGACCTATGCCGAGGCAAGACGCTTGAATGTGCTCAACAATCCCGCGCCGGATACCAAGCCAGACAAGAAACAGCGTCGCCAACTAATACGCTTTAAAGAAAGCTAACTGTGAGACACAAATGAGTAAAGATATCTTAAACCGTTACCTATTCGACAACGCCGATGTGCGCGGACAAATCGTACAGCTAGAGAAAAGCTATCAAGAGATCTTGTCGGCCCACACCTACCCTGAGGCCATTGCCCGTCTGCTGGGCGAACTGATGGCGGCCACCTCTTTACTCACCGCCACACTGAAATTTGATGGCGACATCAGCGTCCAGGTACAGGGCAACGGCCCGGTATCCCTGGCGGTGATCAATGGCAACAATCTGCAGCAGCTGCGCGGTGTCGCGCGCTGGGAAGGCGAAGTCGCCAAAGAGGCCAGCCTGCAACAGCTGATGGGCCAGGGACACATGGTGATCACCCTGACGCCCAACAACGGCGAGCGTTATCAAGGCGTAGTGGCGCTGGAGAAGGAAACTCTGGCCGAATGCCTGGAGCAATACTTCCTGCAATCTGAGCAGCTGCCTACCGCCATCCGCCTCTTTGCCAACGGCAAGCAGGCTGCCGGCATGTTGCTTCAGGTTCTACCGGGTGAGGACGAGCACAACGAAGAGTTCGAACATCTCGAGCAGCTGACCAGCACCATCAAGGCCGAAGAGCTATTCGAGCTGGAAGCCACAGAGGTGCTGCACCGTCTGTATCACCAGGAAGAGGTTCGCCTGTTCGATCCTATCGAAGTCACCTTCTCCTGTACCTGCTCACGCGAGCGTAGCGGTCAGGCACTCAAGACGGTAGCCAAAGAGGAGCTGGACGCCATCCTGGCCGAACAGGGCAAGATCGAGATGGGCTGTGAATACTGCAACAGCAGCTACAGCTTCGATTCTATCGATATCGAGGCGCTATTCAAAAACGCCCCCAAGGCCGATACTCAG
This sequence comes from Shewanella sp. KCT, assembly GCF_007636505.1. Classification (NCBI taxonomy): domain Bacteria; kingdom Pseudomonadati; phylum Pseudomonadota; class Gammaproteobacteria; order Alteromonadales; family Shewanellaceae; genus Shewanella; species Shewanella sp. KCT. Next base: position 125,745 of record NZ_LVDJ01000005.1, on the reverse strand, counting down.
CAGTAAATCATCGGCTTAAATTCATGATTAATAGAGGATGCCTGTGCGCATCCTCTTTTTTTCACGATTTTCGCGATCTTCCTCACACATTCAATTCCGCTTAAGTTACAATCGGGCCTCTGCCTATCATGCAGATAAAACAAAAACAAGCTGGCATAGACCGGCCAACCCTACTCGAATGATGGAGACCTTACAGATGGCGGATGGATCTAAGCAAACTCATAAAAATCCCTCTACGGCACAACTAGTTGAGTTTGCACTCGCACGCGGCGAAGGAGAGCTAACGGCGAATGGTGCATTAGTGGCAAAAACTGGCGAGCGTACCGGGCGTTCACCGAACGACCGCTTTATCGTGAAAGAAGCGAGCAGCGAAAATGATATCGATTGGGGTTCGGTCAACAAGCCGTTCGCCATGGATGCCTTTAACGCCCTCTGGGATCGCGTCGCAACCTACTTGGCCGACAAAGAAACTTTCGTTTCTGAGCTGGAGGTGGGTGCCGACCCTGAGCACTACCAACCCATTGAAGTTAAAACTGAAACCGCCTGGCATCAGCTCTTTGCCCGCAACCTGTTTATCGTGCCTGAGCAGTTTAACGTCGCCAACAAGCCTGTATGGCAGATCATGAACGCACCGGGTTTCGAGTGTGATCCTGCTCGCGATGGCACCAACTCAGACGCCACCGTCATCATCAACTTTGCCGATCGCAAGGTACTGCTGGCTGGTCTGAAGTACGCCGGCGAGATGAAGAAGTCTATGTTCTCTGTGCAGAACTTCCTGCTACCTGCCAAAGGCGTGCTGCCAATGCACTGCTCGGCCAACGTCGGCAACGAAGGCGATACGACCCTATTCTTCGGCCTGTCAGGCACGGGCAAGACCACACTATCAGCAGATCCTAAGCGTTTCCTTATCGGCGACGACGAGCATGGCTGGGCACCGGGCGGCGTATTCAATATCGAAGGCGGCTGCTACGCCAAGTGTATCGATCTGAGTCAGAAGAACGAGCCGGTGATCTGGGACGCGATCCGTTTCGGTACCGTACTGGAAAACGTTACTCTGGACGAGCAACGCATCCCTGACTACAGCAACACAGAGCTAACCGAGAACAGCCGCGCGGCCTACCCACTGGAGCACATCGCTCAGCGTAAGGAAGAGAACCGTGGCGCCGAGCCAAATGCCGTCGTCTTCCTGACCTGTGATGTGTCTGGCGTGCTGCCACCTGTGTCTAAGCTCAGCAAAGAGCAGGCGGCCTACCACTTCCTCTCGGGTTACACTGCTAAGGTGGGTTCGACCGAGATGGGCTCAACCTCTGCGATTCAGTCAACCTTCTCGACCTGTTTCGGCGCACCTTTCTTCCCACGTCCTGCTGGCGTCTACGCCGAGTTGCTGATGAAGCGTATCGAATCATTCGGCAGCCAGGTTTACCTGGTCAACACAGGCTGGACCGGTGGTCCACACGGCGTAGGTAAGCGTTTCGATATCCCAACGACCCGCGCCATCGTCGATGCCATCGTCAGTGGTGAGCTAAAAGACGTGGAAACCGTTCACATCGACAAGCTGAACCTGGACGTGCCTGTGGCTGTAACCGGCGTGGATGCCAAGCTGCTTAACCCGGTCAACACCTGGGCCGACAAGGCAGAGTACGACAAGTATGCTCAGCAGCTGGCCGAAGAGTTTGCCGCCAACTTCACTAAGTACGACGTGTCTGACGCCATCAAACAGGCTGGCCCTAAGGCTTAAGCCCTGGGTCTGATGACAATAATTAAAATGGCCCTTCGGGGCCATTTTTTATTGCCTAACCCTCAGTAAGTCCCGCCTTCCAACCTACCCGATCGGGTAATGGTAATTTAATCAAAGCCATAGATAATGTCCTTTCAGCCGTATTGGACCTCGGCTAAGTTGTCGTTGTCGGGTCCTTTTTATTGTTAATATTTGTAAGGACACAAATATGCGTTTAACTCACCTTAGCTCTCTGCTGCTCGGTACCTGTCTACTCAGTGCCTGCGGTGGCTCCAATAACGATTCAGATACCCCAACCGACGGCGGCACACCGCCCCCCACGAGTTTCGACCATAGTGTTGTCGGCACTGTGGTGTACCAGGGCGCAGTAGCCGGCGCCGAGGTCTGTGTGGATCTCAACCAAAATGCCAGCTGTGATAGCGATGAGCCAAGTGCCATTGCAGATGCCGAGGGTAAATACCAGATAGACTGGAGCAGCGATATCGAGATGCCCGTCTATGAGCTAGTCGCCAATTGGCAACAGGCAGCTGAGGCCAGCAGCAAGCCAGCCCTGCTCAAGGCGGCATTCCGCGCCGATGCGCTCAATGTCAATGCCTCCAAATCCGATAGCAATCAGGGCGTGATCTCCATGGAAGGTGTCGGTAAGTTGGTCGCCCTGCAGGAACACGGCGGTGAGATCAACCCTATGACTCATCTGGAGTATCAGCGCGTTGCCCGCATGCGCGCCGCCGGTACCACGTCCCTTGATATCGTCACTCAGCGCGGTCTGCTGGCCGCTCTATTGCTGACTATCTACGATCGCGACGGCAATCCCTATAAACTGAGCGCCGAGCAATCCCTCGCCCCTGAATTTATCGACACCTACCGACTGCACCGTCATCTAGAGGCGCTGATCGGCGAGCAGCTCAGCGATGTGCTGACCGTGGATGACATCATGTCGATTACCCGTGACCAGCTAAAGACCTTGGTAGAAGAGAGTGGCATGAGCACCGAGGATTATTTAGCCAGCGACCCCATGGCGGTGCGCTTCCTAGTCAACAATGCACTGATCGCCGAAGAGTATATCGAGACGCCAATAGACGCGAAGATCATGTCGGACGCCGACTGGCAGGTGATCAATAACCACTTCCTTGAGGACGACCAGCTGCATAGCAACTTCACCCTGGCCCCCGCCACACTACGGAGCCTCTTTACCCTCACTTATGGCACGCCCGATCTCACCTTCGTAGGTTCTATCGTCGAGGGTAAGGTCAATGGTCGGGTATTCGATGATCGCGACGGAACTGACACTCCAGAGGAGTGTTGGAACAAGGAGCTAAAACATTGGGTTATCGAAGGCGACAAAGACTATCAGCCGCCCGAAATTAAGTACGAAAACAACACACTCCAGACTGTGTACAGTGGCACCTCGGTACCCATCACAATCGAATTCACTAAATACTCAGGCACTGGCGAGGAGTGGCAGGCCATTCTCAGCACCACGCCACCGGCACTCAAGCTGGCCGAACTCAACTGGCCAAGCCAGGTGTACCGCTACCGTGGAAAGCAGGCAGATGACGTGATGTGCCGTGTACGGGGTGAGTTCGCCACCTGGCCCATGCCGAGCCATCAAGATCCAGAGCTCTTGACCACAGCGGATGTCGCTCGCCTCTTCTGGCCAGCCTTCTACCCAGACGATGTAGTGGTCGATGAAGAGAACAAAACCATCAAGCTCAACATCACGGGAGAGATCACGACTTATCAATGGTCGCTGAGCACCAGCCCAAGCGATGAGCCTGTTCTTCGTCTGAAGCAGATAGACCTGCCAGCCGCCTATGCCGAATTTGTCTCTGTCGATAACTATCTGATCCAAGGCGATAAGCTCATCGAAGTCAGCATCTACGAGGCCACCGACTACAGCGGCAAGCTCGGCGATTACCTCAGCATCAGCTTCGACGGCAATGAAGACAACTTCAACCAGCGCTTCTACAAACACCTGGAGGCGATCGTCAAGGGACAATAACCTTAAGCCGGACGCGTTAGAGCTTACTGCTAAGCGAGAGCAAGCCAAGCTTGTCAGCTAAATAAGAAAGAGGATGGTGAAAGCCATCCTCTTTCTCTTTCTCAGTCTCTTTCAATGAATAGTTTCCCCAGCAGTTTGCCAAATGAGTCTCTCTATTCAGCCCAAAACCTCGCCGCTCGCATCCAATACTTAGACTCAGTACTTAAGCTCAGCTTGGGCTTTATCCTCAGGGTAAGCCTTAATTCACAGACTCTTCTCCTCGCCCGTGCTACGCTGCGCGCCTGCAAGACTATACTCATTTCAAAAGCATAACTGACGACAAGACGAGGCAAAGGTGAAAACCAAGACAAGTAGGCTAATAGGCAATATCGGGGTGCAGGTGGTGATCGCCATGATTATCGGCGCCGCCGTCGGTTTTATCATGGGTGAACAGGCCAGCATGTTTGCCCCCCTGGGCACCATATTCATCCACCTGATCAAGATGCTGGTTATCCCTTTGGTGCTGGTCTCCATCATCTCGGGCGCCGCCAGCCTGGGTGACAGCCCCTCGGCAGGCAAAATAGGCATAGGCACCTTCGGCTTCTTCATCATCACCTCGGGCGTGGCCGTTGCCTTGGCACTCCTGCTGGGTTCACTATTCCAACCCGGCAACGGCGTCGATTTCACCGCCCACAGCGCCAGTGGCCTGATGAAGGTGACCGAAGAACATGGTGCCCTGCCCGGCGTGATGGACACCTTTATCGGCATGATCCCCACCAATGTGTTCGAATCGCTGACCGGCGGCAATATCCTGCAGATCTTGGTCTTTAGTATCTTCTTCGGCATCGCCCTCACCAAGGTGAAAGGAGAAGGCAGCAAGCCAATCCTGGCGGCGCTCAACACCATAGTCGATGCCTTCGTCTGGATGATCAACTGTGTCATGGTGATCGCGCCTATCGGGGTATTTGGCCTGATGGCCGATTCTGTGGGCACCTTCGGCTTCGACGCGTTAGAGGTGGTCTTTAAGCTATTCGCCGTGTTTGTCCTCGGCATCTTGCTGTTTGGCTTCCTCTTCTTCCCGCTGCTGGTACAGCTGTTCTCCAATGTCAGCGCCAAGAAGTTCATCAGCGTCATGAAGAAGCCTCAGGTGATGGCACTTTCTACCGCCTCCTCAATGGCCACCCTTCCGGTGAACATGGAAACCTGTGAGGAGGAACTGGGGGTCTCTAAACCCACCGCCTCCTTCGTGCTGCCCCTGGGCGCCACCATCAACATGAGCGGTAACGCCATCTACTACGGCCTGGTGGCCATCTTCTTTGCCCAGATGTACGGCATAGATCTCAGCCTGGGCGCGTATGTGGCCATTATCTTCACCTCGACCCTGGGCGCCATAGGTCAGGCCGGCGTACCCGGCCCCTCCTTTCTGGTGGTAGCCGTGCTGCTGGCCGCGGGCATCCCCATCGATGGCCTGCCGCTGCTGTTCGCCCTGGACAGAGTGTTTGACATGATCCGCACCTCGCTCAACATCACTGGTGATGCGGCCTGCGCCGTGATCCTAGATAAATACACCAAAGCCGAATAACGGACTAATAATCTCTTAGCCGGGTGCCATTGGCATCCGGCTAACTGCTGTTAAATACCTGCCATCGTCCATTTGGATCCGCACCCGAACAATACTTTCCTCTCCAAGCGAGTCCAGTCTCTGCGCCATTTCCTACCGTTTAAAAGTCAAACAAACCAAACTTTATGTAAAGCAGACTTGACCTTGATTCTTTTTTAGCCTAACTTGTTATGTAAAGGGTGTTTGACATTTTTAGCAAACGAGAGGAACTGCACATGAAACAGATCATCGACGCCATCTGCTCCAGAGGGCTACCGTCAAGGGATATTCAAAATGCTAACCGGGTGAACCTGCTCGCCCTGCTGTGGGCGCTCAGCCTGGGCGGCACCTCCTTCCTTGCCCACCAAGGCTATCTGGCCAGCACCTGGGTCGTGGTAAGCTGCTTCATCCTCCATGGCGCCATCGGCATCTGGATGCTGTTTGCCTTCAAACGCTTCCTGCGTCAGCTCGATGAGATGGAGCGCAAGATACAGCTAGATGCCCTGGCCTTGGCCGTCGGTGTCAGCATCATTGGCTTCTCCCTCTACTCGATTCTGGATCTGGCGGATCTGCTACCAGACCTCAAGGCGGCCTATCTGGTGGTGCTGCTAGCGCTCACCTATATGCTGGGGATCATCTTCGGGAGACTGAGCTACAGATGAAGAACCGTCTAAAACCCCTGCGCGCCGAGCGCAACTGGACTCAGGCCGACCTGGCGGGACTGCTGGATGTATCACGCCAGACCATCAATGCCATCGAGAAGGGCAAATATGATCCCAGCCTGCCACTGGCCTTTAAGATCGCCCGGCTGTTTCAACTGCCCATAGAGGCGATCTTCGAGGAAGACGAGGCCTAGGCCTCAGGCCTACTAATTATATCCCATGGCCCCTATTGACTCAGGGGCCTTTTAGATCGACACTCGCCGAAAATTGACCCGCAGAATAGCCCAAGACGTCATTCCGCCCGTAAGCCCTCTGCACCAGACATAGTAAATTAGGACCACACCATGAATCTTGATGCTTGGGTAGCTATCGATCCCTTTCGCTGGCGCGAACTCGGCTGCGCCGTGCTCTGCGGCCTCATCATAGGCCTAGAACGCCAGCTCAGGGGCAAACCCGTGGGGATACGCACCTCATCGCTGATCGTGCTGGGCACTTATATCTTCATCACCGCCTCCATGGCCGTGGCCACCTCGGTATCGGATCCCTCGCGCATCATAGGCCAGGTGGTCACCGGCATTGGCTTTCTGGGGGCAGGCGTCATGCTGGCCAAGGAAGGGGTTGTTGTGGGCGTGACCTCGGCCGCAGCCATCTGGGCGCTGGCGGCAATTGGCGTCTGCATCGCCGTGGTCGACCCCTTTGTGGGGATCAAGCTCTCCCTGCTGGTGGTCGCCATCCTCTATGGCGTCGATCTACTTGAGGAATACTCCTCGCTGTTCACCCGAGGCGTACACACCAAGTATCGCAACTGGCGCCGTAACGGCTATTGATCCATAAGGTGGGGCGCCTCGGCGCGCGCCAGACACCACACCTGCACCTGGATATAACGCGCCTCGAACAGCTTGGCGATCTCCTTGGCCGTGGTGCCGGTTGTCACCACATCGTCGATCAGCGCGACACGCTGAAAATCGAACTCCTCTATCAAGCGAAAGGCGCCGGCGAGATTACGCCGTCGCTGCTTACCCGTCAGCCCCGCCTGGGGCGGCGTATCGCTGACCCGCTCAAGGGCATAGGGCAACACTGGCAACTCGAGGGCCCGGCCAAGCTCACGGGCGATAACAAAGGCCTGATTAAAGCCGCGCTCACGCAGGCGGCGTGGATGCAAGGGCACAGGCAACAAGGCCTGAGGCAGGCTAATAACCTCCGCCTCAGACAGCAACCGAATACGCCTCACCAGAGCCTGCACCAAGGGAGTTAAACCGGCGAGCTGTCCCTGATACTTGATTGCCGCTACCGTCTCCCCCAGCCCCTGATGATAACTGGCAGGCGCCACCACCTTGAGGGGCTGGCTCGTCATGCAGCCGCCGCAATAGGCGGTCTGCTGAGGCATAGCTCGGCCACAGCCCAGACAGGTTGGCGACGCATAGAGCCCGGCATTGAGACAGGTGAGACAGATGCCTCGCTGTGGCAAGACCACCCTTTGATGGCAGATCATACAGCGATTGGGTAGACTAGCCGCCAGCAACCGCCGCAGTTGCACAAGCCACTGCCAGCGCGATAAATACAGATGAGTCCTATCCATTTAACTAACCTTACGATCCAGAGGCATCTTAGTGAGTCAGCAATCCTTGCATATTAAAACTATAGGCCAAGGCCGCCCCATCGTCCTGCTGCACGGCTGGGGGGTGAACAGTGCCGTCTTTACCCCCTTGCATCACACGCTCAAAGATCATCAACTCCTGTTAGTCGACCTGCCCGGCTTTGGCGATAGCCCGGCCATAGAGGGAGACCTGGATGCCTGGGTCGATCATCTCATGGCACAGTTGCCAGAGCGGGCTATCTGGGCCGGATGGTCACTGGGGGGACTGGTCGCCACCCGCGCCGCCCTGCGTTATCCCGAGCGCATAAATGCCCTGCTGACCATAGCCTCCTCCCCCTGCTTCATGGCACGGGACGACGAGGGCTGGCCGGGGATTCCACCACAAATTCTGGGGCAGTTTGGCGATCAGCTGGAAAAAGATCTCGGTAAGATGATCGAGCGTTTCCTGGCCATCCAGGCCATGGGGAGCGAGACCGCCAAGCAGGATATCAAGCAGCTCAGGGACTTGGTGATGGCCAAGCCGTTACCGGATGCAGACGCCCTGCGCGCCGGCTTACAGATGCTCAAGGAGGTGGATCTCAGAGACCAGCTTGACGAGATACAAGTGCCCTGGCTCAGGGTGTGGGGAAGGTTGGACGGCTTGGTGTCTCGCCGGGTACAGCCACTGATGCCGGTTTTCGAATCACGCTTTGAGGATCTTGTGCTACCTAAGGCCTCCCACGCGCCCTTCTTCTCCCACAGGGATGCCTTCGTCGAAGGGGTCGAAGCCTGGCTGCAGACGCTTAAAGAATAATCACTTTAATTTATAACACTTTTTGGTTATTATTTAGGCAATACGCTAGGAGTTTTCTATGTTAGTGGTGACCAACTATCCGCAAGTGCCTATCGCGACGACCAACGCCGCGACCGATAGCGCGCGGGTAGAGAGTCAGCAACGCCCACCTATCATACCTGCGCCTCAGCTCGCCAAGAGCAACGAAGAGCGCCCCTTCAATCCCCAGAATGAGCGCGCGGCAGATCAGGTCAACATTCAGGCAAAACTCAATGAGAAGGTGCAGGCCAAGCAGCAAGGGCAAGGCCAGCATCAGCAGGAAGGTCAGCAACAACAGCAACAGGCGAAACAAGGTGCAGCCACCATCATACGTCCGCTGATGATGAAGCCTGCGCTGGCTCGCCGCGACATACGTAGCACGCAGGCTGAGACGCCAAAAGAGCCCCAGAAACCTAAGACCCGCATAGAGAATCAGGCCAGCAGCTTCTATCAGAGCGTGTCGGCCCATATCGCCAGCTTCTACCAGACTCAGACCCTCCCCAAGGGAGAGCCCGAGTTATCCACCTTTATCTGATCGACGCTTCATCCGACGACGTGTTCGATGCCGTGCTCTGCTGCGGCGTTTGATACAGCTGTTGTTGGTAAGCCATGCTGCCCCACAGCGCCCACGACAAGGCGGTCTGCTTCATCTCATCACTCTGCGCCTTATGGGTCAGGGTATTGTTGGCAAAGTCGTAGACATAGCCGGTCGGCTCACGCTCTGGCTGCAGGATCACCACATCGTCACCGCGCAGATAGGCCATGTTTTTGTCGTACTGCATCAGGGCGCGGCCCGGCCAGTCGTCATCCATCTTGGTCAGATCCCGTCCCAGCATGGGGTAGCTACCCGAGACGCCCATCAAGGACAACAGGGTCGGCGCCAGATCGATCTGGCTGGCGACACGTTGGTCCATCTTAGGGGTGATGCCATCACCTATGATGATCGCGGGAATACGGAACTGCTCCACGGGCACCAGAGAGGCACCGCCTACGCGGCTCTCATGATCGGCCACCACCACAAATAGTGTGTCTTTCCAGTAGCTGGACTCTTTCGCCAGCTTAAAGAACTCACCCACGGCATAATCGGCGTACTTGGCCGTGTTGTTACGGGTCTGCTTTGGCTGATCGTAGAGCTCGATACGGTCATCGGGAAACTCGAACGGCTCATGGTTAGAGGAGCTGAACACTAAACTAAAGAAAGGCTTACCCTCTTTATGGAACTGCTCAAACTCGTTATTGGCTCGCTTGAGCAGGTCTTCGTCCGACACGCCCCAAGAACCGACAAACACAGGATCTTTATAGTCGTTCTGATCCACGATATCGCTAAAGCCGTTGCCCAGGAAGAAGCTGCGCATGTTGTCAAAATGGCTCTCGCCGCCATAGATAAACTGGGTCTCATAGCCGTTCATCTTCAGCAGATCGGCGATAGTGAAGAAGTCGGTCTGACTCTTACCTAGCTTAACCACGGAACGTGCCGGGGTCGGCGTAAAGCCGGTAGTGACCGCCTCAATGCCGCGCACCGAACGGGTACCCGTGGCGTACAGACGATTGAAGGCCCAGCCCTCTTGCGCCAAGGCATCGATATTAGGCGTCAGCGGCAGGCCGCCAAGATAACCGGTAAATCTCGCCCCCAGGCTCTCCTGCAGTATGATCACCAGGTTCTTGGGCTTGCCCTGGAAACTCGCCTGGTTATAGGTCACGCTCGGCAGAGACTCAGAGGTGAAGGCGCTTAGCGGGCGACCACTGTCTTTACGTATGTTGTCTATGATCTGGCTCTTCTCCAGCTTGCCATACACCTTAGAGGCATTGGCTTCCGCCGCCATCTGATCTATGGCAAACACTAGCGAATAGGAGGAGTTCACCACCAGAGAGTTCACCAGCGGATCGTCGGCGAAGGCCACCATGGCAGGATTAAGCGGTCTGTGCCCCAGGCTAGATCGCGCGCCCATCAGGGTCACGGCGATAACCAGTAGGGCAATGGCCGGGCGCCAGAACCAGCGTGGATAGACCACCTCTTTCAGTAAGCGCCCACTCAGGCGCCAGCCGCCCCACAGACTCAGGGTGCTGACGATCAGCCCGAGGAAGATCTCTCCCTTACGGCTGGTCCACAACATGGAGAGCACCTCTTTGGGGTAGATGAGGTATTCGATATAGAGACGATTCGGTCTCAGGCCATACTCGTCGATAAATGAGGGAGTCGATAGCTCGAGGAAGATCATCAACCAGAGGCCTAGGGTCAGCCAGACTCTCAGTACCGACTTCCAGCCACGGCCGACTATATGGTCGCCACCAAAGATGGTGGTGCCTAGGGCGGCGATGCCCCATAACCAACACAGAGTGGCGAAGTCGACCCTCAGTCCCTGAAGCAGCAGGTGTGGCCAGCCATCCACGGCGGCGACCCTATCGGCCTGCCAGATGCCCAAGCCGATACGGCTCAGTGTCGTGATGGCAAGGGCTATCAGGCCAAAGTAGACAATGGCCCGCATTGGCCCATGTTTCTTGTGGGACGTCGTCATGGTTTCCTCAATCAAAATCACTATCGCTAAATGGATACGAGCGTATTCGCTCGGCAATGTGCCATTTTGACATAAAAGTCAGTAAAAAGTTCGAAAAGTGTAACAGGTTAAATAAGACGTGAATTATCAGCTAAATAGTGGATTCCCACGCTTTATACCCGCCAAGTGCCCCCTGTAATCTATTAAAAGATCGAATAGTAACTATCTTTCGATCTCCCCTCTCCCTGAGTAGGATAGCGCCAGGCAAGTCAACAAAATCATTGAAAACAATCAGATAATAGAAAGTTCTCGGCTCTGCGTCACATAAAGACGATACGCCCAGGGCTCGCAATTGAGTCCCACATGGCCACCTGCCGAGAACAGCGTCAGCCAGCAAGCCTTAGGGCCTCGTAAATACATACAAATAACAACTGGTTATTTTCTAACAGCTTAAACACGACAACTCATACGGTTACACATGCATTCATATCAGAGATCCACGCCAGAGGCGCCCCATGGCTGACTACCTCATTTGCTATAGCTTCGAATCACCCACACCGCTGAGCGGCCGTCCCAGCCCCAAGGCGAACAAGACACACCTAGATAACACCCTCAGCGCCAGCGTGATAGTCAATGCCCGCGGCCTAACGCTCGCCAAGCAGAAAGTGATCGCCAGGGGTAAACAAAATGGCGTCAGGCGGCTCAAGATACTCTCTGCCGAACTCCTGCTCTAGCTGCAGTGCTAGCGACCAATCGGCTCCATACGTAAGCCACGCATAAAAAAGGCCGCAAATGCGGCCTTTAAAAACGGTAAAGCGAGACTACTTCTTCAGTTTGGCGAAGGCATCGGCAAAGGCATTACCCATGGCCGCGTTGGCCGGCGCCTTAGGCTGCTTATACTGACCCTTAGCCTGGTTCTTGCCCTGTGGACCTTTACCTTGATGTCCCTTGCCTTGGCCCGCTTTCGCCTGGCCCTTGCCGCCTTGGTAAGACATTTGCTTCTCGCCCGACTTCTCGTCCAGACGCATGGTCAGGCTGATACGCTTACGCTCGGCGTCGACCTCCATCACCTTGACCTTAACCACATCGCCTGCCTTCACCACAGTGTGAGGATCGCTGACAAACTTGTCGGTTAGCGACGAGATATGCACCAGACCATCCTGATGCACGCCGATATCGACGAAGGCACCGAAGTTGGTCACATTGGTCACCACCCCCTCTAAGATCATCTCCACCTTAAGATCTTTGATCTCCTCGACCCCTTCCTTAAACACGGCGGTCTTGAACTCGCCGCGGGGGTCACGACCCGGCTTATCCAGCTCGCTGAGAATATCTTCTATGGTCGGCAGACCAAACTCCTCGGTCACAAACTCCTTAGCATCGATCTGCTTGAGCAGATCTGTGTTGCCAATCAGGGCATCCACCGCCTGCTGCTGCGCCGTCGCGATTCGCTCGACCAGAGCATAGGTCTCGGGGTGCACGGCGCTGGCATCCAGCGGGTTGTCGCCCTCACGAATACGCAGGAAACCGGCGGCCTGCTCGAACGCCTTGGGGCCGAGACGTGGCACCTTAAGCAGCTGTTTACGCGAGGTAAACTGACCATTTTGGTCGCGGTACTCGACGATATTGCGCGCCAGCGTCTTGTTCAGGCCAGCCACCTGAGTCAGCAGCGGCATAGAGGCCATGTTGAGATCCACACCCACGCCGTTTACACAGTCTTCCACTACAGCCTCAAGGGATTGTGACAGCTGACTCTGGCTCACGTCATGCTGATACTGACCCACGCCGATAGACTTAGGCTCTATCTTCACCAGCTCGGCCAAGGGATCCTGCAGGCGACGTGCGATAGAGACGGCGCCGCGAATCGACACGTCCAGCTCGGGGAACTCCTCCGCCGCCAGCTCAGAGGCGGAGTAGACAGAGGCGCCCGCCTCGCTCACCATGATCTTGGTGAGTGACGGCAGCTCGCTCTTCAACTCGGCAATCAGCTCGCCCGCCAGCTTGTCTGTCTCACGTGAGGCGGTGCCATTGCCTATGGCGATCAGTTCCACCTTATGCATCTTCACTAAATTCGCCAGGGTACGGATCGATTTGTCCCACTGGTTTTGCGGTGCATGGGGGAAGATGGTGGTGTGGGCCATCAGCTTGCCCGTGTTGTTGACTATGGCCACCTTAACGCCGGTTCTCAGCCCTGGGTCCAGGCCCAGCGTGGCCTTGGCACCGGCAGGCGCCGCCATCAGGAGATCGCCAAGATTTCGGGCAAATACATTGATCGCCTCTGTCTCGGCGCGCTCTCGCAGCTTGGCGATAAACTCAGTCTCCATCTGCAGCGCGATCTTGATGCGCCAGGTAGAGGTCACCACCAGCTTGAGCCACTGATCCACCGGCGAGTCGCTCAGCTTAAGACCGAAGTGATCGGCGATAATCACCTCGCAATAGCTGCCAGACTTGGCCTCGCTGTCTGGGTCGGCATTCATGCTCAGGCTCAGTACGCCCTCGTTGCGACCACGCAACATGGCCAGGGCACGATGAGAAGGCACATTCATCAGCTTCTCGCTGTGCTCGAAATAGTCTCTGAACTTGGCGCCCTCTTTCTCCTTGCCCTTCACCACACGGCTCTCGAGCACGGCGCTCTGGGTCAGGTGTTGGCGCACCTTCTGCAGCAGTTCGGCGTCTTCGGCGAAACGTTCCATCAGGATGAAACGGGCACCATCGAGCACCGCCTTCACCTCATCGAACCCCGCCTCGGCATTGAGGTACTCGCTCGCCAGGGCCTCGATATCTGCCTGACGATCACTCAGCAAACGATCCACTAAGGGCTCGATACCGGCCTCGATGGCGATCTGCCCCTTGGTACGACGCTTAGGCTTATAAGGCAGATAGAGATCTTCCAGGCGCGTCTTGCTGTCGGCCTGATCTATGGCGGCCTGCAGCTCGGCGGTCAGCTTACCCTGGGCCTGAATGCTGGAGAGGATCACCTGACGGCGATCGTTGAGTTCGCGCAGATAGCCCAGACGACTATACAGGGTGCGCAGTTGGGTATCGTCTAAACCACCTGTGACCTCTTTACGATAACGCGCCACGAAGGGAACCGTCGCGCCGTCATCCAATAGAGTGATAGTTGCCGTCACTTGCTGCTCACGAACATTAAGTTCCTGAGCGATGATTTGTGCAATATTTTGCATAGATTACGTCGTGCCCAAATAGAGAGTTAAGTGCCGCCAAAGATAACACAGCCCAGGGGCAAGTTGTACGCCCTATCTGTCGCAACCCTAGATAAAGCAGGGTAAATTAGGCGACACGTCTCTCAGTTTAGCCGCGTTTTTCGCATAGCTCCTGCCAGCGGCGCGTTGCCTCAGGCTGACCGTTACGATAGCCGATGTAACAGTTGAGCTTCTGGGTGGTATCGCTCTGGAATGACTCCTCGATAGGCGCCGGTACCTCAATAAGATGCAGGCCACCGCTGGCGATACAGCCACACAGGGTATCGACAAACTCGCCATCGTACCGGCACAGATGTCCTCTGCCACCATAGGCCTGAATCAACAACTTAGGATCGAATCCCTCATGGTTACAGGCATAGATGGGCGCATCGCCGGCCTTACCCAGATGGAAGATGTTGTTGCGCATGTAAACGATAACCAGGTTGGCCCCCTGCTTCTGCAGGTTGATCAGCTCATTCGCCTGGAAGTTGAAGCCGCCGTCACCGGTGATCACCACCACGGGCTGGGCGCTGCCCTGCTCGGCAAGCTGATCTACCACGGCCCTGGCATAAGGCAGGCTGGTGCCCATGGCCGCATACCAAGGGTTGGCCAGATAACTGCGACCGATATCGCTACCAAGGGTTGTCAGCTCGAAGCTGGCAAACAGTGAATTACCCACCTCGGGCACGAAGATGAAGGGGCGCTCGCTAGCCCGCTGCGCCGCGTTGATGCAGGCCGCCAGATGGTGATAACCCAGCTCAGCATCGCTGGTTCCGGCAGGCTCAGATGCCGAGTTAGATTCGACATCAAGGCTCAGATTCACGGGCGCCGCTTTAATAATAGGCTGCTCGCTCAGCAGCTCCATCACGGCGGTGATATCCGCCTCCCACTGGGCCGTGCCCTTAAGCATGGTCTTGTTGCCATGATTGTCGATGGCATGGGTCTGGCTGCTAAAGGCATTGTTGGTGTCTGAAGGGAAAATCGCCGTGCCCAGCTCAAGCACATAGTCGGCCGTAGACTCGATATACTCCTGATGTGGCAAGCGGCTGAACACACCGTTGTAGCTGCCCAGGCAGAGTGGCCGCGATTCATCCAGCATCCCCTTACCAAACCAGGTAGTGGCATAGGGCAGCTTGTTGTGCTCGCAGTAACTTAAAATCTTCGCCAGCAGTGGCGCATTGAGCCTGAGCTTCTCGCCGAGGAATACTAACGGCGCCTTGGCGCGCTGCAGCTGGGTGCGGATCTGACTGGCGATCAGCTCAGCGCCGCTCAGGTTAAGCGCCTGGGGCCTTAACTCACTCGGGCAAGTCGGCAGACTCAGCGCCTGGGTGGGCTGATAGATAAGATCTCTCGGTACCTCGATATACACGGGCTGACGATTCACATAGGCATAGGTGAGCAGCTGTAGAAACTGCTCCGCCGCCACGTTAGGCTGACCGCTGTGACGCTGGCCCTGTAGACGCTCGGCGCGCACGCCCAGCGCCTTGAAGGCGTTGAGCGCCGCATCGAGATCCGTATGCCAGGCCGTGTGGGGATGTACGCTGTGATGCAGCGCCTGACTGTTAATCTCCGCCTCGCCAGGCGCGCCCGAGATAAACACCACGGGCAGGCCTTCGGTGCGCGCCAGGGCCGCGGCCGAGGTGCAGGGCAGGCTACCGACAGTATAAGTGGTCATGCAGACCCCGAGAGGGTTCAGCTCGGCCTGGGCGCAGGCGCTGAAACCTGCGTGCATCTCGTTGCTCGAGGGCAATACCGCCACTCGTTTATCCAGGGTGTTGATCAGGTTAGCGACGAAGTCGCCGCCGACACCATAGACACGTTTCACACCGAAGAAGGCCAGCAGCTCGGCAATGCTATCGCCAAGCAGCGGCAGATGGGCGGCGTAGTCGGCGCCAAAGTTAGATTCGATCGATACAGACACGTTAGACTCTCGGGTTGTCCAAAAATGTCTGTAGCCTAGGGGCTGCGGTGCATCTGTGCCTTGATCGAGATCATCAAGGCTTAGCGCGCAGTGCTATGCCAATGACAAAACACAGTGACAAGATATCGTTACAGGGCTCATATTAGGCAGATATTGATTTGTTTATCAGCGAATTAACTGAGGCTGGAGGCGTTAGCCCAGGCTTACACCCGGGCTGAAATCGCGAAGGCAGGTTTAGTCCTCGAACGCCTTATATTGGATCTTGTTGACGTACCACTCCTTCTTACCGGCAGGGGTGTTGACCACCACTTCATCGTCCACCTGCTTGCCGATCAGCGCCCTCGCCATGGGCGAGTCTATGGTGATATAACCGAGCTTGGTATCCAGCTCATCCTTGCCGACGATACGATAGCGCACTACCTTGCCCGCCTCGTCCTCCAGCTCCACCCAGGCGCCGAAGAACACCTTGCCCTCCTGCTGGGGCGAGTAGTCGACGATCTGCAAATCTTCCACTCGCTTCACCAGATAGCGTACCCGGCTATCGATTTGACGCAGTAAACGCTTGTTATAGGTGTAGTCGGCGTTTTCGCTACGGTCGCCCTGGGCCGCCGCCTCCTGCACCTTCTTGGTGATCTCGGGGCGGTACTCTTTCCATAAATACTTAAGCTCTCTGTCGAGCGCTTGCCACCCTTCGCGGGTGATCAACATGGCTTTCATCTTTCTCTCGTCACACCTCAATAAGATGCCAGGCAACCGCCCGCACATCGAATGATTTTCGGCTGATAATAACCAGCGCAGCCGCAGAAAAACAATAGCCCAGTGGCACGACCTTGGCGAGGCGATAAGCCAAGCCATCTCCTAACCACCCGTCGCCCGGCGGTTTCAATTTGGTTACAATTTCCCGGCGAACAGTGCAAAGGCATATAATTTCTATTAGTATCAGTATGTTACAGCAGCTTTATTTCTAGCACTGTGGAAAATCACCGCAACTCTGAATGAAATCTCGCTAGGCTTTTAAATAGCAAAGCGGCTATATTAAGCAGGCACATAAGATTAATATTGAAATTCAGCCAGTTGAGCGGTAAACCTCGAGCCGATCGCACTGAAATAAGGGATAGAGAGCATGGGACAAGAAACCTCTAAAATTCTCGTTGTCGACGATGATATGCGCCTAAGAGCCCTGCTGGAGCGTTACCTGATGGAACAGGGTTACCAGGTCAGGAGCGCCGCCAATGCCGAGCAGATGGACAGGCTGCTGGAGCGGGAAAACTTCCACCTGCTAGTGCTGGATCTTATGTTGCCGGGCGAGGATGGCCTCTCTATCTGCCGTCGCCTGCGCCAAAATGGCAATACAATTCCCATCGTGATGCTGACCGCCAAGGGTGACGAGGTGGACCGCATCATAGGCCTGGAGCTGGGCGCCGACGATTACCTGCCCAAGCCTTTCAACCCCAGAGAACTCCTTGCTCGCATCAAGGCGGTCATGCGCCGTCAGGCCCCCGAGGTCCCTGGTGCGCCGACACAACAGGAAGAGGAGATCACCTTCGGTGAATTTACCCTTAACCTGGCCACCCGCGAGATGTACCACGGCGAAGAGGCGATCTCCCTCACCAGCGGCGAATTTGCCGTGCTCAAGGTGCTGGTGAGTCATCCCAGAGAACCACTGTCACGGGACAAGTTGATGAACCTGGCCCGCGGCCGCGACTATTCGGCGCTTGAGCGCTCTATCGACGTGCAGGTATCGCGCCTGCGTCGCCTGATCGAGAAAGATGCCGCCAACCCAAGATATATCCAGACCGTTTGGGGCCTGGGCTATGTGTTTGTGCCCGACGGTGCCGCGCGGCGTTAGCCCCGGCCATCGTCCCCAATAATGAGCTGGTTTAAACGCTTTCTTCCCCGCAGCGCCTTCAGTCAGACAGTACTGCTGATAGGCTCGCTGCTGCTGGTCAATCAGCTGGTCTCCTATCTCTCGGTGGCTGTCTACTTTATTCAGCCCACCTACCAGCAGATCAACCAGCTGATCGCCCGCCAGGTAAACCTGCTGTTCGTCGACGGCGTAGATGTCGGCCGCGAACACCTCTCCATGGTCGATGCCCTCAACGCCAAGGTGCGCGACGACAGCATGGAAATCTACAACCTTAAGGATGCCCGCGAGGCCGGGGTCGATCGCGCCGCCTACTACAGCCTGCTATCGGCGCAGATGTCAGAGCATCTGGGCGGCAAGGCCGAGGTGCGCATCGCCCAGGGCAAGGAGTTCGAGATCTGGATCCGCCCGCCACAGGCACCATCGGTATGGATCAAGGTACCTCTGACCGGCTTCAACGAATTTGGCCTCTCGCCCCTGACGCTCTATCTCATGGTGATCGGTGCCCTGAGTGTCGCCGGCGGTTGGTGGTTTGCCCGTAAGCAGAACAAGCCGCTCAAGCGTCTGCAGAAGGCGGCGATTTCCGTCTCCCGCGGCGATTATCCCGCGCCCCTGCCTCCGAGCGGCTCCACAGAGATCATAGAGGTAACCAACGCCTTCAACCAGATGTCCCGCAGCATGCAGCAGCTGGAGCAGGACAGGGCTTTGTTGATGGCGGGGATCTCCCACGATCTGCGCACGCCGCTGACTCGCATCCGTCTCGCCTCCGAGATGATGGTGGAGGAAGATGAGTACCTCAAAGAGGGCATAGTGCATGACATCGAGGATATGGACGCCATCATCAACCAGTTTATCGCCTATATACGTCAGGATCAGGAGGCCAATCGCGAACTGGTGCAGATAAACGATCTGCTGCAGGATATCGCCCAGGCCGAGACCAACCGCGACGGCGAGATAGTGCTAGCGCTAAACGAGTGCCCCGAAATTCCTATGCAGGCGGTGGCGGTCAAACGCATCATCAGTAACCTGGTAGAGAACGCCTTCCGCTACGGCAACGGCTGGGTGAGATTGAGTTCCAATTTCGACGGTCGCCGGGTCGGCTTCGGCGTGGAAGACAACGGCCCAGGCATCCCAAGCGACCAGATCCACAAGCTGTTCCAGCCCTTCACCCAGGGCGATAGCGCCCGCGGCAGCGTCGGCTCAGGCCTGGGATTGGCAATCATCAAGCGGATAGTCGACCGTCATCAGGGCCAGGTAGTACTCACCAATCGCCCCGAAGGCGGCCTGCATGCCCAGGTATGGCTGCCTTTGGAATAGTTGCCTCTCGGCCCCTCCCCTAAACCCTAGTAATAGCTCACCCTCTTCTCATACTCAGACGTCATACTTAAGTGCCATACCCCATACCTATGCACCATACCTAAGTGCCAATGTCATCAATTTGCAACAATTACGTCATATTCTGGCGCAAATTGTCACTGGCGCGCGATCATGAAAATTTCCACTCTCTCCCTCTGGGCCTCTGCCACCCTGTTACTGCTGGCCGCACTCTTGGCTGGTGTCGTCGTATGGAGCAATCAGGAACGTGCCCAGATAGAACAGAAGAATCAGATGCTGGCCGATCTGCAGCAGCAGTTTCTGGTCGAGGTTCGCCGCCAGCTGGAGAGCTACCTTAGCACGGGTAATAGCCAGCAGCTGAGCAGCGCCAAGCAACAGCTTCAGACCATAGCCGCCAGCCTGAACCAACTCTCTCACGAGGAAGCCGACCGGCTACAGGGGTCTATCTCGGCTTTTATCAAAGACTTGGACAGCCAATACCGCGCCGCAGGTAAGCTCGCCGGCAATCCCCGTCAGCTGTTGGCCCACGCCGAGAGCGAGATGATCTCCTACAACCAGCACCTGGCCGAGTATGCCGACAAGGGTCTGGCGGAAAACCCAAGACTCGCCAAACAATACCTGCAGCTGACTCAGAGTCTGCCACCTCTGGTGTATCAGCTGTCACAGTTAACCCAGGACTATCTGATTGGCAAAGATCAGCGCCTCAAGTCCCTGCTGGCGACTCAGATCCAAGCCCTGACCGACTGGCACGACCAACTGGCCAAGCTGCCGCTCCTCGGCCTATATGAGGCCCAGGAGGCCGACGAGTTTGCCTTGGGCGACGACGAGCCGGAACAAGTAGAGATAGGCGAGAGCTATTACAGTGAGCTGCTCTCCCTCAGCCAGCGCTATGGCAAAGAGGTGAGCAACACCCACCAGATGCTGACCGCCAACCAGGCCGCCCAGGAAGCCATGATGGCCGCCATCGTCCGCATCGAAGACGAGCTGCTCCAGCTCGGCCAGGCGCAGCAGGCGCAAAACCTGCACCTCAAGCAACAGCTACAGACCCTGCTCTACGGCGTGGTCTCTGTGCTGGCAGTATTTGCCCTGGTCTACCTCTTGTTGCAGCAACGCCGGGTAGTCAAGCCCCTCAGACACCTGAATCAGGCCTTCATGCGCCTGAGCGAGTCCAACAACCGCGAGCGCCTGACCATAGAGCGTCGCTGTGAAACCGGCCAGATCGCCGGTCACTTCAATCAGCTACTGGACCGCTTCGAGGCGGAAGATGCCGCCCAACGCGTCAAGATAGGCCAGATCTCCACCTCGCTGTCACAGCTGGTACACCGTATTACCGAGCTGACCCAGGGCACAGAGAAGACACTCGGCATAGTCGACACGGCGCAGAATCAGACCGAGCAGGTACGCGCCATCGCCCGAGAGGTGAGCGAACTCTCCAGCCAGGTCGAGCAGCATGCCCAGCAGACCCACAGCCAGATGCTTGCCAGTCAGGAAGAGGTGCAGGCCTTCATGAGCGCCGCCGACGAGACCCAGCAGGCGGTGAGCCACTGTCACCTCTCTTTAGGCAGCCTGACCACCTCGGTCAACGACGTCTCCACCATACTGGACGTGATTGGCAACATCGCCGAGCAGACCAACCTGCTAGCCCTCAACGCCGCCATCGAGGCTGCCCGCGCCGGCGAGCAGGGACGCGGCTTCGCCGTGGTCGCCGACGAGGTGCGTAACCTGTCTCAGCGTACCCAGGAATCCTTGCAGCAGGTGGTGACCATATTGAGTCAGCTCACCGAGGCCAACCAGCAACTGACCCTGAGCGTAGAGGGGATAGCAAGCACCAGTCAGAAGCAGGCCCAGGGGGCGCAGAATCTCTGGCAGGTGACCCAGACGGTGCAGCAACAGTCGCAGGAGATGACAGAGACCGCCAAGCAGGGCAGCCGCTTCAGCGTCGATCAGGCTAGCCACCTGGACAGCCTGTCACAGGCGATGGAGTCGCTGAAACAGCACGCCATGGCCGCCGCCAGTCAGAGCGAGGTGATCGCCGATGAAGTGGCTCAAGGGGTCGCCGACATCGAGGCCAGCCTGGGTATCGACGGACAATCTCTGGATAACGCCGCCTAACATAGAGACTCGGGAGCAAACTGGAATCTGGCCAGCAGAAAAACTAGCCATTTTATGCTAATGTGCGCCGCACCATAACGGATGATGAACCACAGAGGCGCCTCATGAAGACCACGCTCGCACTCGGCCTAGCCGGCCTACTCAGCTTTCCTGCCCTAGCAGACTCAGACAACTCCCCCTTCGCCATGTCACTCATTGCTGGCCTGGAGTCCTACCCAGATTCCGAGTTCAGCTCCATGTCTCGTGGTGGCGGCTTATCGTTTATCTGGGACGACCTGCGTTACGACAATGTCTACCAGCTGGATAACAACTACTTCCGGGTGCGTGGAACCTACTACTACGAGCGCGACTCGGAAAAATACGATGAAGACAGATTCCGTAACTCCATGGATCTGCGCTTCAACTATCAGCGTCCCTTCGCCCGCTTCGGCGAACAGCAAGACTACCTGCTGAGTTTCCATGGTCGCTACGAAGGCCACTACAACAGCCAGCAGCTAGAAGAATTCGAACAGCTGGCGGTAGCCGGGCTGTCACTCAACCGCCGCTTCAGCGACGTCAACCACTATGATCTCGGCCTGACGCTCGGCCTGGGGTACAGCGAAGAAGAGAAGGATGATGACTGGCCGCGTGAGGAGATGGGCCGCACCGAAGAGGAGCTCAACCGCGCCGGTTTTGGTTATTTCTTCGAGTGGAGCAACAAATACACCTTCGCCCACACGGGGGTGCAGCTCGGCGCCAAGTGGAGCCGCTTCGACGGCCAATGGGGCTATGACGCCGACAAGTTCTACACCATGGACAGACTCACCCTGGAGGTGATCATGCCGCTGGCCAATCAGAACAACCTACTGCACTTCACCACTCAATATATCAACCGCGACTACGAGGTGGATCTACTGGGCTTCGAAGACACCCTCTATCGTGTCGCCGTGGAATATGTGCACTACTTCTAAGGCCCTGTTTTAAAGCTTTGTTTTTGAGCCTTGCTTTAAAAAGCTGTTTTAGTGCCTTTTAACATCTAGCCACAAAAAAGGGAGCCAAAGGCTCCCTCTTTATTTACAGCGACTTATAACGCTGCCAGTACCACCTCTGCCTTACTGACCTCGAAGCTCTTGGGCGCCTCGACATTCAGCAGAGTCACCACGCCGTTGTCGATCACCATGGCGTAACGCTGAGAGCGAATGCCGCCAAAGCCGGCGGTGTCCATCTCCAGCCCCAAGGCCTTGGTAAAGCTGGCATCGCCATCGGCCAACATCATCAACTCGCTGGCATTTTGCGCCTCGCCCCAGGCCTTCATCACGAAGGCATCGTTAACCGATACACAGGCAATCATATCGACCCCTTTGGCCTTAAACTGATCCGCCAGCACCACATAGCCGGGCAGATGCGCCTCTGAGCAGGTTGGAGTAAAGGCGCCGGGTACGGCAAACAGCACCACCTTCTTGTTGGCAAACAGTTCGTTCACATCATGGTTGACCATGCCGTTCTCGGTGAGCTGACCTAAGGTGGCGGCGGGTAATGTTTGTCCTTGGGCTATCATGGAAAAATCCTTATGGTTAACAGAAAACTTAGGCGGCCCAATTTGAGCCTTATCCAATCGCAAACCTAAGCAGATACCTGAAGCATAGCCGTTATTGGGCGAGACAAACACAGACGAATGTTAGGGTTTCTCTTACCTGCCTTCTGGCTGTGGCTCAGCTTTAGACTTGAGGCGACGATAGACGCCGCGGCAACAATGGCCGCAGCCGTGTAGCGTCAACTCGCAAAACATGGCAAACAGCAGGCCGAACACCAGACCGAAGGCGATAGCGCGGCTATCCAGCAGTATGCTGTGGCTGAAATGCTGCCACACCTGGTCTCGGATCTCAGGCAGGGGCGCCAGCACAAGCCTGTCGAATCCGCCGTAGCCAGATTGATTGAACTCAGTCAGCGCCGCAGACAGCAACTGATACCTCTGATACAGCGCCTCTATACTCTCGCCACCGGCATTGAACACGGCATCGGGATTCTGCTTGTAGTGGGCGATCAGCTTGTCGATATCGCCGCCGAAGAAACGGTCGGCATCGCGCTGAAACTCGGCCAGACTCTGTTTGGCCTCCTGGGTATGAGCCGCAAGCGCCTTGCCATACTGATCCACAAAGGCTGGCACCTGCACTCCGAGCAGCACGCCGCAGACAAACAACAAAAGCCTGAGGTAATCCATTAAACGTCTAATCATCTTTTCTGGCCCTCCGGCGAAACTCGTTATCTGCTCTCTAACCTGACCTCAGGGTGCTGGGCGCTGGCCTGCTCGTGATAGATATCATCCAGATAACTTAGCAGCTGATCTTCAGCAAGCTCGGGCGGGATCACCACCTCATAGACGCGGCTACGCATCCCGGTTTGCGACTCATTAAACAGCTGCCACTCCTCACCCACACGCCGCACCGACATGGACCTGCCGAACACATTCACCCTGATCATCGCTCACTCCCAAGACACCACTAAATAAGCAAGCTAACACTCGCCGCCGGGCATCACAATAGCCGCCTCATTAAAGGTCATTCACACGCAAATCATCAGATTGGCAATGGCACACAAGCATGTGGAGATGAAAGGTAACTAAGGATTAGTCTTCCCACCTTGCCCCGCGGTGAAACGCGTCCAGAGTCTGGCCAGGGCGCCGCTCTGCTCCAGGTTATCGACGCCGCGATTGAACTCGCTCAGCAGCGCCTGAGCATGGGGGCTACGACGGGACACCAGCATGTAGAAAGGTACCTTAATGCCCCCCGCCATAGGCAAGATAGCCAGCCTATCCGCCAGGCTCTCCTGCCCCTCCAGTCGTAAGATGGCACTGTAAACTTCCCGATTGATCAGGAAGAATTCACAGCGGCGCTTGAGCAGTAGGTCGCTAAATTGCAATATCTCGTTGCTACGATGGATGCCGAGATCGGCCGGTTGCTCATAGTAAGCGTAGTTAAAACCTCTAATGCCGCAGACCCGCCCTAATGAATCCAGTCGTTGAGGGAGCCCCTCATGCTTTAGTTGGGGAAAGCGCTCAGGGAGGAAGGCCACTGACGGACTCAGATAGAAATAGGGCCGAGACAACAGAAAAGTTGCCCTGCGCTCATCGTTGGCCGATGAAGCCATGGCAGCATCGAGTCGTCCCTGCTCCACCTCCAGCAAACAGCGAGGCCAAGGCGCCGCCACCAGATTAACGCGCCAATCTTGTGTGGACAGCACAAGGCGTAGCAGTTCGATATCGAAACCTGCATTTACACTGGTTTTACGACCATCAAGGCGAATGAAATAGTTAAGGGGCGGATACTCAGTCTCATCGATGCAGATGTTAACCTTTTTACGCCCCAATTCAGTTTGAGACGCGGCGCAGATCTGGCAGGCAAGCAGCAGAAACAATAGAAAGAGTTTCGAGTTCATAAAGAGCCCATTACAAAATATTCCTTTAGAGTATAGGCGAGTAATTAGATCCAACGCATTGGACGTCACCTCGCCAAATTCATAGCATGACTAAGATGTCACAGAAAAAGTGCTACAAACGACTCCCTGGAAATACCTTTGCAACCATAAGTCATCGAATGACAGCCAGAAGCAGAAGGTTCCCCAATTCAGCCTCACCAGAAAACTGATGAAGGCCCACAGAGACTCTTAGTTCAAGCCCAAGTAAGGTCTTTGACAGGTATAAAAAAGCAGGCGACCCAGGCCGCCTGCTTTTTTAATGGGCAAACAAGTTAGTCGAGTAGCCCCAGCGTCTCCACGCCTAATGGGAACTTAAAGCTTAACTCGCTAGCCTGACCTATCCCCATCTTGGCTCGAATTGCCGCATGCAAATGACCAGGACTAAGTATTATCCCGTCTTGTGACAGTGCCAAAGAGTTTGGATCCACGGCTTGCGCTCTGAGCTGACTATCTGTGGCTCCCACCAACAGATTGCCTGTCATCTGCTTATCCCACACCATCATGCTACCTATGCTCCAATGATCTTTGCCCTGATCGCCATTGTAGTATGGGGTACGACCAAAATCGGATCCCATCACTATGGTGGTGCGATCGGCAATCCCTTGGTATTGCAGTTGTGCAATGAGATGATTGATCAACTCGAAGTAGGCCGGGATCTCCTTACCTTGTCCCTCGTCATTGTTGCTATGGGTATCGAAAGCCCCCAGGCCGATAGATGCAGTGGTCGACAGACCGGCAGCAAAGGCGGCAGCCGCGATCTCTGCCCGCAACAACTGACCGCTGGAGGGGTTAGCCGGCATAGAGTTGAGCAAACGGGAGAGATCTCCCCCGTGAGTATGAGCATTGCCAAACTGAGACAATGCCACCAGCTCGGCATCGTTGAGCGCCGAATTGCTATAGTCGCTCAATGCCGCCTGCTGCTCACTATTCACCATCTCCAGAATATCCTGAGGCAGGTATCTATCGGTATCGGCCATGCTACTTACCCGACTCAAGTCATTGAGGCGTGCCGCCTGCACTATGCCAGCCGTCTTACCATAACCCGATCCCAGATAATAAGGCATCAGGTACTGGGACTGATTGAGGGAGGCAATCAAGGCCGGCGTTGTCGGGTAGGCCGGAGACTGATGGCCGGTGGCAAAGGCATACATACCGGCGGTATGACTATTGGTACCACAATCGACACCGTTGAATACCCGCAAATTTTGATACTGAGCGTTAAAGAAATTACCCAGATGATCTGGTCCGCTGTAACTTGAATTCAGCATAGGGGCAATCTGAAAATTTCCCACCTGACGGATCGCCGAGGTGTTGTAATTATTGATCACTCCCTTTGAACTGCTGTACTCGACATTACCCTTAGGATCACACACAGAGGTGGTATCCCAGCCGCCGTCGGCACTCACAAACACCCAAAACTGACCGTTGGCGTTGCCGGTGTTGGCCAGGGCGAAGCGACTGCAAGCCGCCATAGAAGTCAGTGCTGCCAGGCCTTTTATAAATTCTCTTCTGTTCATTTTTATCTCCTCGCAACCCTTAGTGATAGAAGAAACGTATATCTTTCAGCAGGTAACTAACTGTCGCCTGCCAGGCGCGAATGTAGAAGAAATGGTCATTCTTAGTTAGGTGCGGATATTCAACACCAGAGATAGCCAGATTCGCTGGATTACAGGCAGAATCTACGGCTCGGCCGAAACCTTCGCCTATGATGCCCTGTTCACCCCGTTGCAATACCCTTTGGTAGAAGTTCATCGCCCTGGTGATCTGCTCATCATCCACTGCCAACAACTCACCGTAGAAGGCATAGAACATCTCTCGCAGCGCATTGCGCATAACGCTCTCGGTTTGGTCGATATTCCGCAGGAACAGGCTGTCGATGGTGGCATCGCTGAAGCCTTTCCCCTTGAAACGCAATTGATAACTTCCTGGGCTGAGATAGAAGCTACTGCTTTGTGCCAGGCGCCAGGTTGACCAGCTGCCGGTGGGCAAGAGTTCAATATCGTCGGCCACCAATAGGTCATCAATCTCTAACTGGAAGTACACAGGGTTCACCCTTGCATTGGCAGCGGGTAACACCAATTCATAATTACCCGCCTGAGTAATAATCAGGGGAGCCGTGAACTCTTGATCATCCTCTGCGGCAAAGTCGAATACATAATCGCCGCCATAGGTCTTGGTTGCATTGGCATCCAGTTTGAGTGCGCCATTAGTAAAGACAAACTCTTGGGGGGTTACCCTCACCCCGACACCCTCAGGCTCAAGCCCCATGGCGATAAGGCGGTCATCATTGGCACGTGACCATTGACGCGGCGTCACCTCACACGCCAAATCCACCGCCATCCAGGACTGTACAGCGGCGCCTGTGCCGGACAACACAGGATTGCGCGTCATAACACTGGTATGATCTATACCGCCGTACATCAAACGAATTGCGATATCGTCCAACCAATCGGTTTGGCCGCTATCCCACTCACGCCCAAACAGTGCGCGGATCTTGCGATCCAATGCCTCTGGACTCAACAGATGCTTAGTGCCTCCCAATGCGTTATCTCGCTTGGCATAACCACTGAGTAACAGATCTTTCACCAGAGGTTTCACCTGATAGTTAGTCGCGCGGAAACGACTGGCCAGAGTATTGATATCCTGCTGCTGTGAGGCATAACGAGACTTATCGTTATCACTAGCCGTCGTCAAGGGCTGTTCCAACAGGGGGAAACCTGTGATCGGCTCAAACAAGGTTTTCACCACAGAACGGGCAAAACGTGAGTCTTGCACGGCCTGCTGCGCCAACCACTGCAAGGGGTCGACTCCCGACAGAGGTGCCACCTCGCCGTTAAAGCCGGCTGCGAGTATCTTGTTGTTAGGCCACTTATACTCTACATCGTAGTAGTTCTTATTCCAGTGCTGGAAGCTAGATGCAACGGGATCCATCACCAAGTGACAACCAGTACAGGCCGGATTGGTCAGGGTAGGCTCATCACCCGACAGATCATCCGCCGAGGGACGTTCGCCAGCCATGGCCAATATGTCGGTATCTAAAAAGTTCTTATAAAACTTGTAAGATCTGTGACGGTTGAGGTTTGTCGGTGTAGTAGGGAAGATCGACATATACACAGGATTAGTCATGACCCCCGCCTGGGGAATCGGCAACTTCACTGGTTGATAGTCCTCAGGGTCCCAAGGAAACTCAGCCACTTCCGGTTCTGCTAACTGACGGAAGTTCAACTGACTCGCCACCCCGTAACTGCGGGCATTGAAGTAGTTAACCATAGTATAATCGGCCGTAAGCAGTTCAGAGAATGGACGATTGTTGGCTACCAGATAGCGCACCAATTCGGTCGTCTCACGACGATGCGCGGCGACACTCTCTGTCCAGGCATGATTACTCTCATCGCTACCGGCGACATAATCAATCTTGAACCAGTTAGAAGTACCCCCGACAATTTCTGAGAACTTATTGGTTCCATTGAGTACACCAGTTAACACTTTGGTGTGCAATATGTCGTGATATATCTCTGTCATGCGCTCGGCAAAGGCCGGCTCTTCCAACATTTGCCCAAGCAACTCAGGTAAGACCCCGGCCCCCTCTGCTTGCAATTGCTGACGCTCCTGTGGAGTCGGCAGTCGCGAGGCCAGATTGAGAGCAGCCTTATGCAACAACTCGGGGGCATAGTCATCGCTGATCGTCGCATCCAAGAGGCTAATACTCGCAGGTGACGAAGGAGGATTGGCGCCATTGACGATTAACTCCTGATACATCCAGTCATACAGTTTCTCGGCGCAGGCCTGATCACAGCTCCCAGGGTTACCATAGGGCATGGTTTCGCGAATGAGATCTATGATATCGGCACGATACAGAGACTCGAGGATAGGCGTACTGCCCAGACCGTCTGCACCATGACATGTGGCACACTTGAAGGTTGACCAGAGCTCCTCGCCACTCATGTTGCCAGCGTCAATCTCGGTGCCGCTATCGGCCACCGCACCGGCGGTAGGATTACGATATAAGGTCATGACCTCATCAGCACTGAGCACGCGCTTATATATGCGCACTTCATCGAGCAAACCACCATCAAACTTAGCCAACAGGAAACGATCAATTGGCGCAGAAGCCCCGTGTTGTGCCTGTTGATGTAGCTCTCCGTCGAGGTAGACGGCTGCATTCCCACTGACATCTCGGGTGTAGGTCGCCATCACCCAGCGATTGGCTGGCAGCGAATTAGCCGCTGTATTGATCTTATTGCTGCTGTTATTACCGGTGGCAAACTGAAGATTAAACTCCCCCTGACTCTTAATGTAGAAATCGCCGCTGGCGTAAGGGAACAACTTATAGCGACCATCCAGATCACTTGCTTGCACCGTCTTCAGCCAGAAGTTAATAGTGAAATCCGTCTTAGCCATATCTATGGCTTGCGTCGCATCGAGTAACAACTCGGCGGCACTATTACCATTAGGTTGCAATGCGTATCCAGCAACTCCCCCGTCAACATAAGCTGTATCACTCAACCGCAGGTCTAACCCATTGCCGGCCTGATCGATAGCACGACCGGGGGTCAACTCATCGAAGGTCCAATGAATGTAGAGATCTTGGGAAGACATTTTCCACCAGCCAAGATCGGCCAAATGCACTTTAGTCGAGTCCGAGTAGGTGGTACTTCCCTCGCTATCCAGGGTCACTACCCGCAATTCGATATCGCCACCATATTGCATTTTGACACTGGCACTGGTCGTGACCAGATCAGCCGTAGCCTGCCATTCGCTCATCATCGGCTGCAAATAACGGAATTCAATAAACTGCCGCTTTACCGAACCGGGAATCGTCGAGCCGCCCTCAAACGCCCACTCCAGATTGACAAACTGTCCGCTGACCTGGGTACTACTGATTTGAGCTTGATCGGCACCGCCTTGAGTGTTGGGTTGCCTGGGGGCTGGCAATTCTGGAGAGCCAAACTGCGCCCACCTCTCCGACCATAGATAGCGCCCCACTTGTTCCGCGCAGTTGCTGTCACAGTGCAGTGGCATACCATCGATTTTAGCCACTAAGGCGTCGAAGCCTGAACCAATCCATCTGTTGGCTATCTCCTGCGTCACCAAACCCGCCGCCTGACTACCGTGACAGGCACTGCACTGGCCATCGGCGATGCGTTTACCCAAATCGGCGGTGATCAGGTAGTCGAGGTCGACCACAATTTGCGGCGCCGCTTCGCTAATGTTAACCACCTGGGTGGCAGGTGAAGGCAGACCGCCCCACAGGTAACTGAACTCCAGCTGATACTGACCGTAGGAGAGCGCCAACTGGCTTGCCTCACCCCAGGCAAGTTCCAGGGTCTGGGTTTCGGCCCCTATCACGGTCACCCGTGGCAACTCGCTGCCGCTATAACCGGCGGGTTTGGCGGGCAGCTTGATCATCAGGGCACCACTCAATACCTCCGGCTGATATTGCCAGTTAAGCACCGGATTGGGGTTCGCGGCGCTGATACTGAGACTGTAACTGCTCTGATCCGGCTGCCAACCGGGCAGCGAGTTCATCACCACTGTGTATTCGCCATCCGGCAGACCTGCGAATTGGAACTGGCTCTCATTCCAATTGATATAGAAGCGCCGCTCGACCCCATTGGCATCAATCAGACGCCCGGCCAGCAGCTCGTCGGTCAGCGACGCATCCGGCTTGGCAGGAACATTGATGGTCAGGGTGCTGTTACTGGCCGGTGTCTGGTAGGACACCCGGTAGATCACCCCGGCCTTGTCGTCACTGAGCAGGAAGGAGCCATCGGCCAGCCTGAGCATTTCCACCGGACGGCCAATACAGGCGTCGGTGAGGCAGGCATAGGACTGCACCTCGTCGATGTTCTGCATCCAGCCGTGCACCAGCGGCTGCTCGGAGACCACGGCGCCACTGTTATCAAGCGTCAGCATCCGCAGTTCCAGCCCAGGACGCAGACGCTTGAGACCCGTGGCATGGGTGGCAAACAGCAGTTGCTGCTGTCCCTCGGCGGCCGGATAGCCGTCCCAGAACATCACTCCCAATGGCGCGCTGAAAGGCTCAAGTTCAAAGGCCGGCGCGCGGTAATTGGCGACATTGATGTCGGCCGGGGCAATATCACTGAGCACACCGCCGGCAGGCACGGCGGCCTCTTCGGTGCCGTTATACTCACCCTCGGTGATACCTATGATGTCTTTACCGAACACATAAGGGGCACCGAAATGTTGGCCCCAACTGGTCACCCGGTTAATTTCATCGGGGTTGTCGAACCCCTGGCGATTATTGTCGGAGAACCAGATTTCCCCTGTCACAGGATGCCAGTCGAAGCCTACGCTGTTGCGGATCCCTTCGGCCACAGTGGTGGTCTGCAGGGTCTCAAGATCCAGGCGCAATATAGTGCCGTAACGTTGGTCTTCCATCACACAGACGTTACAGGGGCGCCCGACGGCGGTGTACAAAGCTTTATCGTTGACATCATAAGGGTTAAAGCGCAGCGGGTGCTTCTGGTGCCAGTAGCGGAAACTGCCGCCGAGCACTGTGCCTTCGTCCGCCGGATAGGTGTAGATTTTCTCCGGTGTGGCCAGCTTACGATAGTTGCTGTCGATGTCGCTGATCTTGTACAGGGCCCCGACGGTGGAGAAGTAGAGGTCACCGTCTCGGTAGGCGACACCATGGGGCTCTTCCAGGCCGCTGGCGACCACATAGGCCTCACCAGGCGCACCGGTTTGGGGATCCAGTGGGATAGCGTAAATGAGTCCCGACAGACCTTCGCTGTCCAACGGGATGGCACTGGAGCCCACATAGAGCACATTGTTGCCCATTACCATCTGCCGGGGCTGGAACAGCCCTTGGGAGTATAGCTCCACCTCCACGCCCGGCAGCGGTGACAGCTGCTCCACGGCAATGGGATCGCGATAGAGCACCCCCTGCACGACGCTGGGCGTGGCGGCACTGAGTTCAAGCACCTTGGGCAACATGCGCGGCACATAGCCGGCGACGGTATCCAGGGTCAGCTGGTACTTGCCGTCGGGCAGATTGTCCAGCATGAGCGACTCACCCCAACTGCCCGAGAAGGGAATGCGGACCTGGGAGGCGAAATGAAACAGCGACCCCGTCACCGGGATGTTGTCCACCGCGGCGGCCGGGCTGGGCGGCAATTCAACTGTAATTTGGCCAGGGTAATCCTGCGCCGGCGAATCGAACAACTGCCAGCTTTCCAGCGGCGTCAGCGCCCGATCGTACAGACGCAGCTCGTCCAGACTCCCTTTCACCAAGGATCCGTCGGTCAGGTTCTTGCCGAATTGAGCCTTGATGTTCCACCAGGGATCGCTGTAGGGGGTCACCCCGGTTTGCCGGGCAATCTGTACCCCGTTTTGATACAGGGTCAGGGTAGAGCCGTCGAAACTCGTGGTCCACAAATTCCATTGGTCCACAGGTTGCAGCAGCTGCTCAGGTGTCAGATCGATCACCACATTACTGGCAATGACCACCTTAACATTGTCACCACTGACAATGAATTGAAATCGATTCCAGGCGCTGCCTATGGTGGTGTAGTTGGTGAGGCCGTTCTCGTAGACCTGTTTCATCCAGAAACTGGCGGTAAATTGCGGAAAGTCTTTACCGCCGGCAATTTTACGCTCCAGAGTATCGCCGGCTCCCTGCAGTTGCACGGCATTCCCATCCACGCCGCTGACGACTTGAAAGTTTCCCGTCACCGTCGCGGGCTCGTCGTTAACCAACTCCCCTGAAAATGATGTTCCTTCCACCTGCTCAAATTTGTGCCAGGTGATGATGCCCGATGAAATATCCCCATAGGCGGCGAAAGGCAAAAGCGCGGCCAGGGGCAGTAGCTTTTTCATAGCTAGCTCCAAGATATTGTTATAGTTTTTATATAGTGACTCCCCAAGCGGGCTAAATAATTAGCCCGCTATCGAGAGACATACTCAGGTGAACAGCTGCAACAAATCCACCCCCAGGGGATATTGGAAGTTGATATGGCTGCTCGAGGAAATACCCATGCGTTGCCGGATAGCCGCATGAATATGACCCGGACTCAGCACCACGCCGCCAGGCGACAATGCCAGCGTATCGGGATCCACCGCCAACGCCTTAAGCTGGCCGTCGGTCGCACCTATAACCCGGTTTCCCTGCCACTGACGGCTCCAAACCATAGTGGAACCCACGTTCCAGTGATCTTTGCCCTGATCACTGTTGTAGTAGGGTGTACGGCCAAAGTCCGATGTCAGCACCAAGGTGGTCCGGTCGGCAATACCCTGCTGCTCCAGCTGGGCGATCAGGTGATTGACCACCTCGAAGTAGTTCATCAGTTCCGGGGTATGGCGACTGTTGTGGTTACTGTGGGTGTCGAAGATGCCAATGGACAACGCGGCCGTGTTGGACAACCCCGCGGCAAAGGCCGCCGCGGTAATTTCGGCTTTCAACTTATCACCACTGGCGGGGCTTGCAGGCAGTTTATCCAGCAAACGTTTCAGATCCGGCCCATTGGCATGGGCGGTACTGAACTGCGTCTGGATCAATTGCTCGGCCTCGTTGGCGCCATTACTCAACGCCGCCATGGCCGCCTGATGTTCATCATTCACCAGGTCCATGACCGAAGGGGTCAAATACCGCTCCGGATTGGTGAAATCCTCCACCCGGCGCAGATCGTCCAGGCGTGACGCATTCACCAAATTAGCCGTATTGCCATAGCCAGATCCCAGGTAAAAAGGCATCAAATACTGGGACTGGTTGAGCGAGGCAATGACCGCCGCCGTCACCGGATACAGGGGCGACTGATGACCGCTGAGAGAGGCCCGTATTCCCACCTGATGGCTGTTGGTCTGATAATCCAAACCATTAAACACCTGCAGATGCTCGTACTGGCTGTTGAAAAAAGTCTCCATCTGATCTGTGCCACCATAATTGCTGTCCAGCAGCGGCGCAAAGCGCAGGTTTCCCGCCTGGCGAATATCCGCCATGCCAAAGGGGTTGATGGGACCCAAGCTACTGCTGTAGGGAATATTCCCCTTGGGATCGCACACCGCCGTGGTGTCCCAACCACCATTGGCACTGACAAATACCCAAAACTGCTCGCCCGCACTGGCGGCATTGGCCAGGTTCAGCCGACCGAGTGCCAGGAGGCCACCCAGGGCTGCGAAACCGGTTATAAATTCTCTTCTGTTCATCGTTAAATCTCCGCAGCCATTATTGATAGAAGAAGCGATAGTCTTTAAGCATGAAGGTCAAAGTCGCCATCCATGCCCGCACATAGAAGTGGGGATCGCTGTTGTCTTCATAGGGATAACTCACCCCTGCCTGACGATGAGTCTGTACCTGGCAGGCACCGTCCAATTGAACACTGGCCTCGTCACTGCGCACCGCATTGCGCCCCGTGGTCAGCAGCTGCTGATACAGTTGCCATGCCCGGGTCACCTGGGGTGAGTCACTGGCCAGCACCTCACCGTACATGCGGTACATCAGCTGCTGCAGGTTGCTGCGAACTGCCGCCTCGGTGCGGTCGACATCCCGGAAGAAAAGCCCGTCTATCTTGACGTAGCTGAATCCCAGGGCCTTCAGGCGGATTTCATGGCTACCGGCGCTCAGGGCAATCGCATTGGTTACCTCATGGGTCCAGCGCGACCAGCCTTTGGTGTAGCCAAGGCTGAGATTGTCGGTCCACAACTGACCGTCCACGTACAGCTGGAACTGCACCGGTGCATCTCTGCCATTGGCATAGGGCAGCACCAACTGGTATAGCCCGGCTTGGTCCACATTCAGGGTCGCGCTGATTTCCTTGTCGTCGCCCCAGGCGAACTGGTAGACGTAGTCATCACCGTAGCCCACGGACTGGTAGGCATTCACTTCCAGCTGCCCATCACTAAACACAAACTCACTCGGCGCAATGCGGATCCCCACACCTTCTGGGTCCAATCCCATGGCGATCAAACGTTGATCTGCCGTTTGCGCCAATTGCTGCGGCACTATCTGACAGGCAAAATCATTAGCAAGCCAGCTCTGCACAGTGGCAGCTGTGCCGGAGAGCACCCGCTGTCGGTCCAGTACGCTGAGATGATCTATACCGCCGTACATCAATTGGGTGCCCTGCTCCTCGAGCCAGTCGAAGTACACGCCTTCCTCCCAATCCTGTCCGAATACCGCGGTGACCTTGCGCGCCAGTTGCTCAGGCGTCAGCAACAGACGACTGCCGCCAAAGGCGTTATCACGCAGTGCGTAGTCACTGAGCAACAGATCTTTCACCAGGGCGCGAAGGTCAAAGTTGCCCTCACTGAACCCGGTGGCCAGGCTGTTGATGTCCTGCTGCTGGGCCGCATAGCGGGACTTGCTGGTGTCACTGTCCGTCTCCAACGGTTTGGCCAGCAGCGGATATCCGGTCACGGGCTCAAACAAGGTACGTACCACCGACAGGGCGAAACGCGAATCCTGTATCGCCTCCCCCATCAACCATTGCAGCGGGCTGACATCGGGGTCGAAATAACTAGGTGACAGCTTGCCGTTAAAGCCGGGAGCAAGGATCTCGTTCTGTGGCCAGTACTTGTTGTCCCAAGGGATTGTGGGCATGGTCCAGACATATTCACTGCCAGCCCAATGCTGGAATGAAGACGCCACGGGATCCATCACCTGGTGACAGCCGGTACAGACAGGGTTGGTCAGGGTTGGCAAGCCTTCACCGACCAGATCCTCGGCCTTTGGCCGCTCACCACCAATCTCCAGAATGTCGGTGGCCAAAAACTTCTTGTAGAAGCTGTAGGCACGGTGCCGGTTTCTGTTGGTTGGGGTGGTCGGATAGCGGCGCATAAACACAGGATTAGTCATCACCCCGGCATGGGCGATACCCAATTTCACCGGCTGGAAGTCGGTCTCATCCCAGGGAAACTCCTCATATTCAGGCTCATCCTGCTGGCGGAAATTAAACTGGCCTTCAATGCCATAGGAGCGGGCATTGTAATAGTTCACCATGGTGTAATCGGCGGTGAGTATCTCCGAGAAGGGTCTATGGTTACGCACCAGGTATTTCACCAGTTCGGTACTTTCGGCGTTATGGGCGTTGGTGGTCCTCAGCCACAGTTGTCCCTGCATATGGGTATCGGCCGTCACCTTATAGAACCAATTAACATCGCCTCCCAGGTTACTGGCGAAGGCGTTAACGGAGCCCAGCGATGCCATGTCGCCTTTAGTGTGCAGCACATCATGGTAGATTTCGCCGATGCGCTCGGCAAAACCGTTTTCTTCCAGCAACCCATCGAGCAACTGTGGCAGCACCGCAGTCCCCTCGTCGGCCAGGCGTTGTTGTTCCTCGGCGCTCGGCAGCCTGGCTCCCAGGTTCAGCGTCGCCTTGTACAGCAGCCAAGCGGCCTGAGTGTCGTCGATACTGGCATTGAGACCACTGTCGATGGCGGGTGGCATGGCGGGCGGATTGCTGCCATGGGTGATGAACTCATCGTACATCCAGGCATAAAGGTTCTCGGCGCAGGCCTGATCACATCCTCCGGGATTACCATAGGGCATGGTGTCGCGGATGAGATCTATGATGTCGTCCCGGTACAGAGACTCCAGAATGGGAGTGGCCCCCAGACCATCGACGCCGTGACAGGCTGCGCAGTTGAACTGCTGCCACAACTGGTCACCGCTCATGTTGCCTGTGTCTATCGCGCCCCCGGCAGCACTCTTGGTACCGGCGGTGGGGTTGAGGTATAGAGTGCGCACCTCGTCGGCAGAGAGACTGCGCTTATAGAGTCGGAACTCATCCAGGGCGGTGTCGTAAAACTCATCCAACACTATCCGCCGCAGCGGATTGCCCGGCGCCAGATGCTGGGTTTGCGCCACTTGTTGCCCGTTGACATACACGGTAACGTCGCCGTTTTGTTTGCGCACATAGGTGTACATTTGCCAGCGACCCGGCACTATCACATTGGCTGGCGAGGTCCAGGTGTTGTAGCCGCTCTGCTGGGTCTTGATGAAGAAGTTGTAGCTGCCGCCGGTACCGAAGAACAATGCATCCTGGGCAAAGTTATCACCGGCATAAAACAGCTGATTGCGCCCCCAGGAGTCCTGTTCATCCTTCATCTGTAGCCAGAATGACAGGGTAATGTCGGTTTGTGACAAATCCACCTGCTGCTCGACACTCAGATCCAGCTGCGCCGAGTAATCCTTCATGAAGGGCTTGAGCGCGTACCCGGCCGCCGCATCTTCGACGTACCTGGCAGACTCGATACTCAGAGGCAAACCGTTACCCGAAACATCGACGGCCTGATTGGTAGACAGCTGATCAAAATTCCAGTGAATATAGAGTCCATCTGTGCTCAGCTTCCACATTGCCAAGCCGCTCAGATTTACCTGCACCGGCGCAGAGTAGCTAGTGCTACCCTGGGCATCCATAGTCACAAGGCGCAGCTCTATGTCACCGCCGAAACCAGGTTGCAGTTGGGTGCTCAGCCCGGAAACCACGGCGGATTGCCAGGCGCTGGGCGTGGGTTGCAGATAGCGGTATTCCAGGCTCTGGCCACTGACGGCACCGGGCACCCCGGTTTCATTGGCGTATGACCAGCTCAGGCTGATGCCCCCTTGCTGCACCTGAGCACTGTCGATTTGCGCCTCGGGTGCCGTGCCCTGTACCTCATGGGCCGGTGGCGGCAAGCTTGGGGCGCCAAATTGGGCCCACTGAGTTTCCCACAGGTAACGGCCTGCCTGCTCGGCACAGTTGCTGTCACAGTGCAGCGGCATACCATCAATCTTGGTGATCAGCTGATCGAAGCCCAGGGCAATCCAGTTGGACGCAATGGATTCGGTGACCAGCCCCTGGGCCCCCGTACCATGGCAGGCGCTGCATTGCTGCTCGGCTATGCGCTTTCCTGCGTCGGCGGTGATCAGGTAATCGAGGTTCACCTGGATTTGTGGGCGACTTTCGCTAAGATCGATCACTTGGGTTGTAGGTGATGGCAATCCTCCCCACAGATAACTGAATGCCAGTTGATATCGACCGAAAGACAGCTCCAGCTGACGGGTTTCGCCCCAATTCAGCGCCAGGGTTTGGGCCTGGGCGCCGGTGACGGTCACCTGAGGCAGTTCGGTGCCGGTATAGCCCGCGGGCTTGGCGGGCAGACTGACCGACAGGGTGCCATTGAGCACTTCCGGCTGAAATTGCCAGTTGAGCACAGGATTGAGGTTACTGGCACTGATGTTGAGACTGTAGCTGCTCTGATCCGGCTGCCAGCCCGGCAGGGAGTTCATCACCACCGTGTAGTCACCTTCCGGCAGACCGGCGAATCGGAACTCGCTCTCCTGCCAGTTGACGTAGAATCGCCGCTCGTTACCCTGGGCATCGATCAACCGACCGGCAAGTAACTCATCCTCGATAGCGACATCGGGTTTGACCGGTACCTGAATGGTGAGGCTGCTGTTGAGCGCCGGTGTCTGGTAGGACACCCGGTAGATCACCCCGGCCTTGTCATCACTGAGCAAGAAGGAGCCATCCGTCAGCTCAAGCATCTCCACCGGGCGACCAATACAGGCCGAGGTCAGGCAAGCGTAGGATGCGGTGTCTATGTCCTGCATCCAGCCGTTCACCAAGGGTTGTTCGAAAGCCACGCTGCCGTTGTCGTTGACTGTCAGCATCCGCAACTCCAACGCAGGGCGCACCGCCTTCTGGCCGTTGCCGTGGGTGGCAAACAGCAGATGCCGCTGATTGGCGGCCGCGGGGTAGCTATCCCAGAACATGACTCCAAGGGGGGCACTGTTGGTTTCCACCTCGAAGGCAGGGGCACGGTAATTGGCAATGCTGATATCCGCCGGGGCGATATCGGTCAGCACGCCGCCGGCCGGCACGGCGGCGCTTGTTATGCCGTCGTACTCGTCCTGGGTAAT
Organism: Shewanella sp. KCT; assembly: GCF_007636505.1. NCBI lineage: Bacteria > Pseudomonadati > Pseudomonadota > Gammaproteobacteria > Alteromonadales > Shewanellaceae > Shewanella > Shewanella sp. KCT. Next base: position 87,109 of record NZ_LVDJ01000005.1, on the reverse strand, counting down.
GCCGATAATGTCTTTGCCAAACACGTAGGGCGCGCCGAAGTGCTGCCCCCAACTGGTGACACGGTTAATCTCGTCCGGGTTATCGAAGCCCTGGCGATTGTTATCGGAGAACCAGATCTCCTTAGTCACCGGGTGCCAGTCGAAGCTGACACTGTTGCGGATCCCTTCGGCCACCAAGGTTGTCTGCAGTGTGTCCAGGTCCAGCCGCAAAATGGTGCCATAGCGCCTGTCTTCCATCACGCACACATTGCAGGGCCGACCTATGGCGAGGTACAGCCCCTTGTCGTTGGGGTCGTAGGGGTTGAACTTCAGCGGGTGTTTCTGGTGCCAGTAGCGGAAACTGCCGGTCAATACCGTACCTTCGTCCGCCGGGAAGGTGTAGATTTTTTCCGGTGTCGGCAGGGTACGGTAGCGGCTGTCGATATCGCTGATCCTGTACAGGCCACCGACCGTGGAGAAATAAAGGTTACCGTCGCGGTAGGCCACACCATGGGGCTCTTCCAACCCGCTGGCCACCACGTAAGGCTCGCCCGGCTTACCGGTTTGCGGGTCGATTGCCATGGCGTAGATCAGCCCGGCTGCGCCCTCATTATCCACAGGTATGGCACTGGAGCCCACATAAAGCACCTGATTGCCCATGGCCATCTGCCTTGGCTGGAACAGCCCCTGGGAGAACAGCTCCACCTGCACCCCGGGTAGCGGGGACAACTCATTGACCTCGATAGGATCCCGGTAGAGTACAGCTTGCTGCACGCTGGGATTGGCGTCGCTGATCTCAATTACCTTGGGCAGCAACCGAGGCACATATCCCGCGATCGTGTCGAGCGTCAACTGGTACTTACCATTGGGCAGATTATCCAGCGTCAAGGATTCGCCCCAACCGCCGGAGAAGGGGATGTGGCTACCTGAAGCAAAATGATACAAGGAACCCGTGATCTCGGCGTCATTCACCGCCACTGCAGGACTAGGGGGCAGTGTGAGGGTGACCCCGCCAATGTATTCAGCCTCAGGTGAATCATACAGTTGCCAAACATCTAGCCCGGTTAGAGCTCGGCTATAAATTCGCAATTCGTCAATGCTAGCATCGACATCAGCAGCATTGGCTAACTCGCTACCAAAAGCGACTTTAAACTCCCAAAAGGGTTTAACTTCTTCGGTGCTCAGTTGGTTAGCAATCTGTTTGCCATTTTGAAATAGTGTTAGCTGCTGACCATCATAGCTAACAGTCCAATGATTCCACTCCTGCAAGGGCTGAAGTTGCTGCGAGGAACTTAAAATCAAAGGATTATAATAATTCACGAAACTATTAATTTCGCCGCTACGCTTAATGTTAAAACCGAAGCGATCCGAGCCAGCTCCTAGGTGGCTAAAACTTTTGTCCCCGTTAGGAAACGCCAACCGACTCCAGAAGCTGACAGTATATTCGCTGGGCTGCCAGCCATTCATTAGCCCCTTAAGTTCATTACCCTGACCTCCAATGCGGATCGCATTGCCTTTAGGTCCAGGAACCAACTGATAGTTTCCCTGAATGTCCAGCGGCATGCCGCCTGAAATTTCATTAGATAGAGAAACACCCGAGACTTGTTCAAACTTATGCCAACTGACTAAATCTTCATTGATATCGCCGAAGGCTGAGGTAGATAAAGTTGCTATCAAAGGGATGCAGAGCTTTTTCATTTATTGCTCCTTATATTTTTAGTTTTATCTGGCATGGATGAGATACAACAGTTGCGACCTTCTTTCACATCCTGCCAAGCCCAGAAATTTGTGACAATTCGTAACAAAAACGTTGCCTTAGAGTTTATTTTTTGTTAACTGGACGGGTGACACTATACGAATCATCCCTGGTTAATTAATAGCCCCCACTCTTACTTTTTGTGATCTGGATCACGCTATACCCATATATTTTTTACAGGTATTTACTGAGCAGCACGCGAACACTCAGAATAATTGATTATCAATTAAAATCAGTATTTTGCGAGACACCTAGGTAAGAGTCAGTCTTTTGGCGCAGTGAAAAAAACTACAAAATCATGCATATAGCAAAACGCTATATTGTTATAACCATTTGTCAGCAAAATTATCTCAAGGGAAAATGTTTACGGGTGATTACACTTTTTTTCGCCTTGAACCTCTGTTCATTGTTGCGACTTACCTCATACACAAATTGATTTTGTAACACTGTCATCCGGTGAATGAGTCAAGAGACTGCCTTAATGAGAGATCTTGGTTACGGATTGTCACAGGTGGGATTGAAAATTTTTTATGATTTCCTTTAGGCTGAAGATTCGATGTAAAAGGAATTTAAATTATGAATGCAGGTCTATTCGAACTTATTGCCTTACGCCTAATATCCACATCAGTTCTCACGAATAAGGCTACTATCCAGAACTGCCATATCACCAAGCAGACATTCGGCAGTGCCGAGTAAAGTATTTATGATTCTGTAGATGAAGGCCTGCTGCCAAATTATCTTGCCCCTGACTACCCTGTTGATCTGCTATAAAAATCACAAAAACACATAACGTCATCGATAGGCACTTTGGCTGAAGAAGGGCTACCAGGTTTTCCTGGTAATGCAAGAAGATGAGAAAAGAACAGTGACTCAAACAAGGGAGAATGTGCGTGCAACGTACAGTCAAAGCTATGAAGGAGGTCGCGGGATCACTAAAAAATGGTGAGAGTTATTATCGATCTTCCTGTATATCCTGTTTGATGTTATCAGGTCTGAATATGACCTTTAATCGCAAAAATAGGCCCGTACTTAACGGGCTTATTTGATAAGTTAAGCACTTCACTGAGTATGATAAATGCTCTAATTTGTAAACTCCTTCCCCATTCAATAGGCTTGCATTTACCCTACTCGCTCTTCATCGCGGCCTTAACGTAGACATCGAAGCGGTTCTTCTTGGTTTCGATGCGGGTGCTGGGTTTGACGCCGTCGAGGTCGTCGGCGTAGTCGGGGCGTTTGACCACTACCCGTTTACTGGCCAGCGCCATGGCGGGGGCCAGCAGGCCGTCTGCATCGAGATCGGCGCCCACCAGCGATTGGAATACCCGCATCTCCTTCTTCACCAGGGCCGACTTCTCCCTGTGGGGATACATAGGATCCAGATAGACCACATCCACCTGCTCACCCAGCTCGGCCAGCGTCGTCAGGCTGGAGCCATGCACCAGGCGCATGCGTTCCTGCATCCAGGGGCCGATATCGGCATCATCATAGGCGCGGCGCAGGCCGTCTTCCAACAGGGCGGCAACCACGGGATTACGCTCCACCATGGTGACAGTGCAACCCAGGCTGGCAAGCACGAAGGCGTCTCGCCCAAGACCTGCGGTACCATCGACGACAGTCGGGGTCACCCCCTGCTTAAGGCCGACGGCCTTGGCGATCGCCTGACCCCGGCCACCGCCAAACTTACGTCTATGGGCCACGGCACCAGAGACGAAATCGACAAATATCCCCTTAAGCTTGGGCTCGTCACGCTTATTCAGCACCAGGCAGTTATCTTCGAACACCAACTCAAACAGGGCGTTTGCGTCGAACACCAACCCCCAACGGTCACACACGGCTTCCAGGGTCGGATATTGGCGATTAAAAAAGATCCCCACAGAGGCGGGCTGGGTCGATGATGCTGTCACTTTGGCTCGGTCAATTATGAAATCACGCCGCCATTATGCCAAAACTGCGCCGCGCTGAATATGGCATTGTTATCGGCCTAATTATCGACCTAGGCTCAGGCGCTGTACCTGGGCTGGCATCCCCCCTATAATCGCCCTATCAGGCTAGCGCCCTCATCATCTGGAATATTCATGTTAAGTTACCGCCACGGCTACCACGCCGGAAACTATGCCGACGTGCTCAAGCACAGCATCTTGTTGCAAACCTTGAAATTGATGCATAAGAAGAACAAGCCCTTGGTATATATCGACACCCATGCCGGCGCCGGCGGCTATGCACTATCCGATGAGTTTGCCCAGAAGACGGGCGAGTATCTAGAGGGCGTCGCCAAGCTGTGGGACAAGCAGGACCTGCCCGAGGCGCTTAGCCAATACGTAAGTGATATCAAACACTTCAATGGCTCAGATGAGCTAGAGCTCTACCCTGGCTCGCCGGCCTTTGTCGACATGAACCTGAGAGATAACGATCGCATGGTGCTGCATGAGCTACACGGCACAGATCATCAGCGACTTGAGGAGCAGCTGGGCGGCGACAAGCAGATCAAGGTGATCAAGGTGATCAAGGGCGATGGCCTCAAGGGGCTGTTGGCCGCCGTGCCACCACTCGAGCGTCGCGGTGTCATCCTCATCGATCCCAGCTATGAGATGAAGAGCGATTACCAGGAGGTCGCCAAGGCGGTGATCAAGGCCCATAAGAAGTTTGCCACCGGCGTCTTCATGATCTGGTATCCCGTGGTACAGCGCGAGCAGACGGAGGCGATGTTCGAGCTGCTCAAGCAGAGCGGCATCAAGCGCCAGCTACGCATAGAGCAGGCGATAAAGCCCGACAGCGAAGAGTTTGGCATGACGGCGGCGGGCCTCTGGGTGATCAATCCCCCCTGGCAGCTGGATGAGATCGCCGAGACGACGCTGGCATATCTGGATCCCCTGCTCAATCAGGGCGGCGGCCATGTGCAAGTCACCTGGGAAGTGGGCGAATAACGCCCTCAACAACGAATACTTTTAGTGCTTAGAAGAAGGGCGCGCAGGGCGTGCCCTGATGGTAGATCATCTGCCAACGCCCCCCATCGCATTTCCACAGCGAGGTGCGCAGCGAATAGCGCTTATCCACCTCGTTCACCGGCTTAAAACAGGCGCGATAGTTGAGCTGAGCTAAGTCCTCACTCAACAAGCGATACTGCATATCACTTATCTTAAACGCCGGTGGCTTCTCCTTGGGCAGACGCGCCAGCACCTCTGGCTTACCAAAACTCATCCCAGTAGCGCCCACCTCCAAGAAATCGGCATGGATCAGCTCGTCGAGCACATTGGCATCGCAGCGCACCTCTGGGCTAAGCAGCGCGAGTTCCAGTTCGATAATGGTCTGGCGCATCTCATCTACCCCAGCTTCTGATAGCGTTTCAGCAGTATCTTGACCCGTTTCACATAGGCCTGGGTCTCCGGATAGGGCGGGATCCCCTTGTACTGAGTCACTGTGGTAGGGCCGGCGTTATAGGCGGCGCAGGCCAGATCGATATTGCCGTCGAACCTTGCCAGCATCTTGGCCAGATAGCGGGCGCCGCCGTCGATATTTTGCTCGGGCCGGTAGGGATTCTTCACCCCCATCGCCTTGGCAGTACCCGGCATCAGCTGCATCAAGCCCATTGCACCACTGCGCGACAGGGCAAATACGTTGAAGGCGGATTCGGCGTGGATCACGGCGCGGATAAGCGCAGGGTCCAGCCCATGGGTCTTGGCCGCCCGTGAGATCAACTCATCATATTCGGCGCTAAACAGCGGCATCTTCTGCCAGTCGAGAGCTGAGTCGGGTTTGCAGGCGTAGCACTCGTATAACAAAACCCTGAACTCGCTGTCGCCCGGAGCATGGTCGGCAAAGGCCACCACGCCGTTGGCCTGGGTATATTGATAAACCTTGATCTTGCTGTCATCGGTCTCATCCAGGCGCGGGGCATCGCCGTTGCTTAAGATGCCATGCTTAGAATAGCTCGCCTTGTAGCGCGGCTTCTGTGCCTGCTCGGTGGCACCTAATGGCAGACACAGCGCCAGGCCGAACCAGAGGCACAGCAGCTTTTGAACAAAATGAGGCGCAAGACAAGCACGGCTAGGCATTAGAATCCAATGTTCTGATCGAGTTTAAGTACTTCAATCATAGCAAAAAGCTGCTTCATCTCTCGGTTAATTTGGCTAAATTCGTACTCGAAGGTCGCGCCGTTGAAGATAGAGCCCAGCTCGAAACGATTGTCGCCGCTCTGCAACATGATCAACAGCTTGTCTTCGTAGAAGGCACACTGGATCTTGCCGGAAAACAGGTTGGCCAGTGACTGCAGACGCTCCATGAAACCTAGGGTCAGCAGGTAGCGCGCCTCGATCTGATCGCTGGAGAAGACATCGAACTGCTTCTCGAATCTGGGGTCTTCCAGCTTGACCCGGCTCAGGCTCTTAAAGCTGCTGGAGAGGAAATTCACCAGGCCGCCGCGGTTCTTCACCACTACGGTATGGCCCTTAAACCTCTTGTGGCTGCTGAGCTGCACCATGACGCCACGAAAGACGGTTTCTGTCTCCGTGCTCTTCTCGCGTTTGACCTGCTTGGTCAGACACAGCTCGTTGATGGCAATCTCCACCCCCTTATGGGTGCCCTGCACATAGTCATCGAATGAGGCGTTGTCGTAGTGGGGCAACAGCTTAGAACGCTTAAGCTGAGTCAGGCTCATGTTATGGCTGGTGCTGAAGATAAAGTCAGGGCCGAAATAACGGAAGATCTTGGGAAATACCTCCTGCTTCACATCTCGCTTGTAACGCTTGAGCGGACGGTAGCTCCACCAGCCAAAGGGAAGGCACAGCACGATGAAGAAGACCCAGGGGATATCCAGGTAACCGGACATACTAAAGATAAAGATCAGCAGCGCCAGACCCAGGAGGATCCCTAAGCTGGTATAGATACGCCCGCGCAGCGCCTTGAGGCTGGCAACCCTGTGGTTTTCAAATTTACGGGTAAGCGGCTCGATATGTTCTTCATAATAAGCCTTAAATTGTACCAACTCCTCGGGGTCCGCCCGCAGGCGTTGCGGCTCACGCTGGGCCTTAATCGGCGCCCCGAGGATGAAGCTGATGGGGTTCATGGCATCTGAACCCGGCTTACTTCAGGTAATCGGATGCGTCGATCGGCGCCTTAGACGCTTCATCGGCCTCATAGAAAGGCATCACCTTGACCTTGGCCATAGAGGCGATAATTGAGCCGGGGAAGATCTCCACCGCGGTATTGAGTTCAGACACGGCAGCGTTGTAGAAACGTCTGGCCGCCGAGATATGCTCTTCGACCTCGCTATAGGTCGCCATCGCCTGCACCATAGTCTTGTCAGACTTGAGCTCGGGGTAGTTTTCGACGCTGACCATCAGCTGGCCCATCTTGCTGTTGAGCTGCTCGGCTAGGCCCAGATGTTCCTTGATGGCGGCGGCATCGTTAAGATCATAGCCCGCGGTCACCTGAGTACGCAGCGCGGTGATCTCCGTCAGCAGCGACTTCTCGTGATCCATAAATTTCTGTGCAATCTTGAGGATGTTGGGCACCAGGTTAGCGCGCTTCTTCAGCTGCACATCGATACCCGACAAGGCTTCACGCACGGCGTTACGCTTCTTGATCAGGCTGACATACCAGAGGTAGGTGATAATAACGACTAGGCCAAGGCCTAACAGCAAACCTTCCATCTTTGAGTTCCTTCCCTATAGTTATTCTTATATCTCGTTAGTTAACGCACCAGCTTCACCGATTTTCGCGATGATTTCCAGCAATTTATCAGTGCCATTTTCGGCAAGGCGTTGCTGCTATATTCATCTTTTTTCACCGAAAATGATATTTATCACGCCATTTTTGCGCTAAAAGCATCCTTTTCACCTAGCTTCACCGCTTTTAACTCGGCGCGCACTAAAAAGCACAACAAGCGGCGAATCAAAGATAAATAGCGATACAAAACAATATTATATAGATTGATGCAATATTGCCGCATCAAAATCATCCCCCAAGCCAAGGGTCAAAATGACAGGCTTTATCGGCGATCAGCGAGACGTTAGGGCAAAAAGCGGTCGATCTGCTGCGTATTTCATAGACACTGTCGCCCCCGCATTCAAACCTAGCCTGCTAGTTGCGCAGAGTTTGACCAGTGAGATCAGGCCTTGCAGGCAAAAGGACACCCCGGGCCGTTGTTCCCTTTTTCACCGACATCCACTCAATCACTACACTGGCCTTTCAAGGTGTCACCTGTTCAGTATTCGTACAGCCAGCCTGAGCTATTATCTTAATCAACCAAGAGGCAACCCAATCTTCCCTAGTTGGGCTTTGGTTTCAATCATCATCCTTTCATTGGCCCGCTTAGACTAAGCTGGGCTTTTTTTTGCCTGAACGAAGCCGCCACTATTACTTTCAGTACTCTCCATTAACCACTCGCCATAACCCGCTATGGGTGGGCAATTATGGCAAATTAAGCTTCAGTTAAAGCAACTCCTTCATCATAAAGTGCTAACACTCCGCCTACAGGCGGTCAAAATGATAAGGGCACCCAGATGCCCAAGATGAAGGAAACACCATGAGCTCCAACCAAGAAGATGGTCTGGTGGCCAGTCAGCCCCCGACACCATCGACGACCAAGAAGGGCGTCTTCGTCCGCTTTCTCAACCTGGTCGAACACCTGGGTAATCTCCTGCCCCATCCCATCACTCTCTTCGCCCTGTTTTGCGCCGCCGTCATAGTGATCAGCGGCATCGCCGGCTATTTCGAACTGACGGTAAACGATCCCCGTCCGGTCGGCGCGGCGGGACGCGGCGAAGATGGCCTGATCCACGTGGTCAGCCTGATGAATGCCGAAGGCCTGAGGATGATAGTCTCCAACCTGGTGACCAACTTCACCGGCTTCACTCCCTTAGGCACTGTACTGGTGGCCCTCTTGGGGGTCGGCATCGCCGATCGCTCCGGCCTGTTGTCGGCGGCGATGCGTACCTTAGTGATGGGTGCCTCCAAGCGTCTGGTGACCCTCACCATAGTCTTCGCCGGTATCGTCTCCAACACCGCCGCCGAGCTGGGTTATGTGGTGCTTATCCCCATGGCGGCGCTGATCTTCCACTCCCTCGGGCGCCATCCCCTGGCGGGTCTGGCGGCGGCCTTCGCCGGTGTCTCCGGCGGCTACAGCGCCAACCTGCTGCTGGGCACGGTGGATCCTCTGCTGTCGGGCATCACCGAAGCGGCGGCGCAGATGATCGACCCCGACTATTTAGTGGGCCCAGAGGTCAACTGGTACTTCATGTTCGCCTCGACCTTCGTCATCACCATTCTCGGCGCCCTGGTCACGGAGAAGATCGTCGAGCCCAAGCTGGGTAAATATGATCCCAGCGAGGCCAGCATAGATCTGCACAACCAGAAGATGGATGGCGTCACGCCGCTGGAGATCAAGGGCCTGAAGATGGCCGGTCTCTCTATCTTAGTATTGGGCGGCATATTGGCGCTCTCTGTGGTGCCGGAAAACGCGCCGCTGCGTCACCCAGAGACGGGGCTGGTCGCCGGTTCGCCCTTCCTCAAGGGGATAGTGGCCTTCATCTTCATCTGTTTCGCCATTCCTGGCCTGGTGTACGGCAAGGTAGTGGGCACCATGAAGCGGGATAAAGACGTGATCGACGCCATGTCCCACAGCATGAGCACCATGGGTATGTATATCGTGCTGGTGTTCTTCGCCTCCCAGTTTGTCGCCTTCTTCAAGTGGACTAACCTGGGCGCCGTACTGGCGGTAGCAGGGGCGGATGCCCTCAACGCCATCGGCCTCACGGGCCCGCTGGTGTTCCTGCTGTTTATCATGATGTGCGGCTTCATCAACCTGATGCTGGGCAGCGCCTCCGCCCAGTGGGCGGTGACAGCGCCTATCTTCGTGCCCATGTTGATGTTGGTGGGTTACGCCCCAGAGACGATTCAGGCCGCCTATCGTATCGGCGACTCGGTCACCAACCTGATCACCCCAATGATGAGCTATTTCGGCCTGATCCTGGCGGTGGCCTCCCAATACAAGAAGCATCTCGGCATAGGCACCCTAGTCGCCACCATGTTGCCTTACTCTATCGTCTTCTTCATCGGTTGGACCTGCTTCTTCTTCATCTGGGTGTTTGCCCTCGGCCTGCCGGTTGGCCCAGGCGCGGCAACCTACTACACGCCTTAATACCAACTGCGAGGCCGGTGAAACCGCCGGTCTCGCTCGCTTTCTAAACCTGATCTTTCTAGGCCAGATCTTTCCAGGCCAAACAGGCCTTACTCACTTGCTAAGCCAGGCAGGCCTTAATGGCCTCGCTGAGCGAATCGACCCGTCTCGGCAGCACGGCCTGACGTCGACGGCAAAGATAGATAGTCTCGCTGACGGCCACTGGCAACTGATGAGCGGTTACCTTATCCTGGCGGGCAAAGGCCTCCACCGCATAGGCGGGCAAAACGCTAAAGCCCAAACCTCGGCTCACAGGCTCTAATATCAAGCCTATCTGATTCGAAAAGCCCCGGTTAGGCAGCTGATCGCAGTGCTCGAACTCAGGGTAGTTAGCCCCCAGCAGCAACTTGGCATGATGGGCGCCATCGGGATGAGCGATAAAGCCCAGCTGTAGCAAGGCCTCCCAGGAGAGAGACGTTTGGCTAGCTGGCGTGACTAAGAGTAGCGGCTCCTCGGCAATCGCCTCGGCCTGCACCTCGGAAAGCTCCGGCTGGCGGGTCATCAGGCCGATATCCGCCTCCATGGCGGCGATGGCGCGCTCGACCCCGGCGTTGGAGGCGAAACGATAATCCAGCGACAACTCGGGATGGACGCATTGCAGCTCAAGCAGCTCACCATACAGCTTGAGGCCGACACTGCCGGGGGAGATCAGGCGTACCTCTCCGGCGAAGGGCGGGTCTTGCTTGATCCCCTGCTCAAGCTGAGCCAAGGATTGCAGTATCGCCTGCCCCTGCTGATATAGCTGACGCCCGGCGTGGGTCAGGGAAAACTTCTTGCCTTCTCTCAGTAGCAGCTGGGTATCTAGCTGCTCCTCCAGCTTGCGCACATGCTGGCTGACACCAGACTGAGTCATATACAGGCGCTCGGCGGTGCGGGTGAAATGCCCCAGCTCTACCAGGGTGCAGAAGCTGCGTAACCAGATGGGATTCATCATCACATTTTGTACTCAAAATGATTAATTTTGATAATTTTACATAATTTAGTTCACTTTGTAATCTGTGCCCAACTCACCAACAGGAGCACAGCATGAACAACCCAGCTTACCCAAGAACCTTCTCACACATAGGCATCTCGGTGCCGGATCTCGATGCGGCCGTCGCCTTCTACACTGAGGTGTTGGGCTGGTATCTCATCATGAAACCCACAGAAATTGTTGAAGATGCCAGCGCCATCGGCGAGATGTGTACCGACGTCTTCGGCGCGGGATGGGGTTCGTTTCGCATCGCCCACCTGGCTACCGGCGACAAGATAGGCGTCGAGCTATTCCAGTTTGCCAACCAGCAGAATCCGGAAGACAACTTCGAATATTGGAAGACGGGGGTATTCCACTTCAGCGTGCAGGACCCGGATCTCGAAGGCCTGGTGGAGAAGATTGTCGCCGCCGGCGGTAAGAAGCGCATGCAGGCGCCACGTTACTACTACCCAGGCGAGAAGCCTTACCGCATGATCTATATGGAAGATCCCTTCGGCAACATCTTAGAGATCTACAGCCACAGCTATGAGCTGACCTATAGTGCGGGCGCTTATTAATACCAAGCACTAGCCCATAAAAAAGGCCAACCCATATCATGGGGTTGGCCTTTTCTCGTATGTTTAGACTAATTAGAACAAGGCATTAGCCTTGAATGCCCGAGTGTCTCAGCAGGGCGTCGATCTGTGGCTCACGGCCTCTGAAGCGTTTAAACAGCTCCATCGGCTCCAGGCTGCCGCCCATCTCGAGAATATTTTCCAGGAAGCTGCGGCCGGTATCGGCATTGAAGATCCCCTCCTCCTCGAAGCGAGAGAAGGCATCGGCCGACAACACCTCGGCCCACTTGTAGCTGTAGTAACCCGCGGCGTAACCACCGGCAAAGATATGGGCGAAGCTGTGTTGGAAACGGTTGAAATCGGCGGCCTTCACCACGGCAACCTGCTCTCTCACCTCATCCAGCTTGGCCTGAATATGGGCACCCTCTGCCGGGTCATATTCCAGGTGCAGACGGAAGTCGAACAGGGAAAACTCCAGCTGACGCAACATCATCATGCCCGACTGGAAGTTCTTCGCCGCCAGCATCTTATCTAGCATGGCCTTAGGCAGCGGCTCATGGGTCTCGAAGTGTCCGGAGATCTCGGCCAGGGCCTCCTCCTCGAAGCACCAGTTCTCCATGAACTGACTCGGCAGCTCCACCGCATCCCAAGGCACACCGTTGATTCCTGATACACCCGCCACGTCTATCTTGGTCAGCATATGATGTATGCCGTGACCGAACTCGTGGAACAGGGTCGTCACCTCGTCGTGGGTAAACAGCGCTGGCTTACCATTGACCGGGGCGTTGAAGTTACAGGTGAGGTAGGCCACCGGCTTCTGCAGGCCATGGGCGGTTTGACGACGCACGCGGCAATCGTCCATCCAGGCGCCACCACGCTTGCCCTCGCGAGCATAGAGATCCAGGAAGAAGCTGCCTCTGTGCTCGCCCTTAGCATCTTTGATATGGAAGAAACGCACATCTTTGTGCCAGCTGTCGAAATGCTCCTGCTCCTCTATCGTCAGGCCGAACAGGCGCGACACGGTATAGAAGAGGCCTGATAGCACACGATCTTCAGGGAAGTAAGGACGCAGCAGCTCCTGGGAGATCTCGTATCTGTGATGCTTGAGTTTCTCGGCATAATAAGTGAGATCCCATGGGGCCAGCTCGCTCACGCCAAACTCTTTCTCGGCGAATGCAGTCAGCTCGGCCAGCTCGTTCTGACCCTGCTGCTTAGAGCGGGCCGCCAACTCGTTGAGGAAGTCCAACACCTGCTGAGGCGACTCGGCCATCTTGGTCGCCAGCGACTTATGGGCGAAACTATCGAAACCCAGCAGTTTAGCCAGCTGATGACGCAGATCTAATATCTCATCCATCAGCGGACCGTTGTCGAATTCACCGGCGTTAGGACCCTGATCCGAGGCGCGGGTCACGAAGGCGCGGTAGCACTCCTCTCGCAGCTGACGGTTGTCGCTGTAGGTCATCACGGGCAGGTAAGAGGGGAAGTCCAGGGTAAACAACCAACCTTGCTGCTCTTTGGCCTCGGCCATCGCCTTGGCTGCGGCAATAGCAGACTCGGGCAGACCGGCCAGCTCCTGCTCGTCTGTCACCAACTTGGTCCAGGCCTGGGTGGCGTCCAACAGCTGATTAGAGAAGCTACTGGTTAACTCAGATAAACGTTTAACCAGTTTCCCATAAGTTTGTTTATCTTCATCGTTCAATCCGATGCCAGATAACTCGAAATCACGCAGGCTGTGGGTGATGCTGGTTTGCTGCGCCTGACTCAGCTGGGCAAACTCGTCGGACTCCTTCAGCGCCTTATAGGCCTGATACAGCCCCTGATGCTGACCCACATAGGTGCCATATTCCGACAATAGCGGCAGGCAGGCATCGTGGGCAGCGCGCCACTCATCTGTGCTGAGCACAGAGTTCATGTGTGACACGGGCGACCAGATCTGGCTCAATTCGTCATCCACCTGCTCAAGCGGTGCGATCAGGTTATCCCAGGTGAAGGGACCGCCACTGGCGAGCACCTCATCGATCTTCTGGCGACAATTAGCAATCCCCTGCTCGACGGCTGGCTGAATATGCTCGGGTTTGATTTGCGAAAATGGCGGTAATTCACTGCCGCTTAGCAAAGGGTTACTCATCTGTTGTCCTCGTCAATCTTAGGGTATTGAAGTTACATATGGGCGACGGCGCGACTATTCAAGCATCTTTAACAAACTAGCCCGCCGAAGAGAGCTAAACCCAGGATTTAACAGCTAGGTTTATAAACCTAACAGTGAAGACCTAGAAGTAAGACCTAGCAGCAGCCTGGAGGAAAAACCTTGATCTAGAACAAGGCTATATTTACTTCACATTTACAACACAGATATTGCCAAGCGGATCGCAAATGCAACCAATTCTCATTTATGTTTAATATTTAACCCATTACTATTCATCCCGATCCCAAACTTATTTCAGTGTTACACCCATGAACAGATTGATCAGCCACTCTTGTATTATCGGCCTACTGCTGGCCGGTACCGCCAACGCCGCCGACCAGGCCATAACCGGCACTGTCGATGACTCGCATATCAACAACATCATCAGCCACAGTGAAGGCCCGGATACCAACGTCATCCTCGACCTGGGTTGGGACTCGAAGTATATCTCAGAGGGGCGCAACAACTTAGACAAGGGCGGTATCTACTGGGCAACCACCGCCGTCCAGATAGACGATCTCACCCTGTTTACCACTGTCGGTCGTGGCGATAGCCAATACTACATAGAGTGGAACATGGGACTGGAATATGGCTTCGAGTTTGGCGACAACTTCAGCGCCGCCCTGGGTTACCAGCGCATCGAGGCCTACGGCGATGAGCGCTGCGGCGACAACGAGCTGTTCGCCACCCTGGAATACACGGGCATCGCTTGGTTAACCCCTTCGCTGAGCTACACCTACTCCACCGAGGCGGCGGGTTACTTTGTCGAGGCCAGCCTGCACAGCGAATGGCCTGTCTCAGACAGACTCACACTGACGCCCTATGTCACCCAGGCATTCGACTTCCAATATGTGACCGAAGCGCACAACGGCCCTAACCATTTTCAGTTTGGTCTCGAGGCCCAATATCAACTGGCCGACCGCCTGGTACTCTCGGGCCACCTGAGCCGCACCCTGGCCCAGGAAGATATTAAGCAGGAAAACCCAGACGCCAAGGGGAGCCTCAACAACACCTACGCGGGTCTGCACCTCACCTTCAGCTTCTAGGGCTCTAGCTTTTAGTGCTCTAGGTTCCAGGTTCAAGGTGCTAAGACTCTAACCTGAAACCGACAGCCAAGATTGTGTCCTTCATTGAAAGCTGGCTCGCCATGAACTAGCTTTATCTAAGGCTGGCAAGGAGTGCTAGCCCTGACCTGGAGGACACGGAATGTCTGCCCACTATCGAACGCTTACCTATTTCACCTTAAGCGCCATCGCGCTCTCGCTGCTATTCACCTGTGCCACGCAGGCTCAAGATAAAAACGCGCCGCTAAACTCTAAGGCGATAGCTTCCGAGACGATCACCCTGCCCGCCGACGGCGCGCTGGACAGCGAGGGCAATCCACTCGTCATCCCTGACAACCCCACAGGCGCCCTTAACTATCGCGCCAGCCCGACGCAGCCCAAGTCACGCCGGGATAAGAAATCCACCCAAAAGCCCAAACAGAAACGCACTAAGAAACTAAGTCAAAAACAGCTAAGCCGCAAACAGCAGTTGGCCAGTCGCCAGCATGTGGCCGACGACCCCAGCTGCCGCTGGCTCGACAAGCGCATGTCGCATCTGGAGAAGAGTCTCAAGCGGCAAGCGAAACAGGATTACGGCTATCAGGACAAGGAGCTTCGCGCCCGCCATAGCGAATGGGTCTGCATGAAATGCGGCGCCGAGGGGCCGAGCCAGAGCGATCACCATAGGTGCCAGTATCGACGCTAAACGCAAACTCATTTGAAAGTCATACGCCCTGACGCGGGTCTATTGCTAAAGGGCGCACACGCCTCTGGTTTGCTTGTCGCTTTACCCCTACAATGACCCCCATATGCAATCCTTCGAATTTGGAGAAAAAGATGGCTCAACATTTTGACTATATCTGTTTAGGCGCCGGCAGCGGCGGCATCGCCTCGGCCAACCGTGCGGCCATGCGCGGTGCCAAGGTACTGCTGATCGAAGCCAAGGCACTGGGTGGCACCTGCGTAAACGTCGGCTGCGTCCCTAAGAAAGTCATGTGGTATGGCGCCCAAGTCGCCGAGGCCATGCACCTGTACGCCAAAGACTATGGCTTCGACGTATCGGTCAACAAGTTCGATTGGAGCAAGCTGGTCGAGAGCCGCGAGGCCTACATAGAGCGCATCCACGGCGCCTACGACAGAGGCCTGGACAGCAACGGGGTCACCCTGGTGCGTGGCTATGGCCGCTTCGTCGACAACAACACCATAGAGGTGAATGGCGAGCACTACAGCGCCGACCATATACTGATCGCCACCGGCGGCACCCCAACCATTCCCAACATTCCGGGCGCCGAATATGGTATCGACTCAGACGGCTTCTTCGCCCTCAACGAGCAGCCTAAGCGTGTGGCCGTAGTCGGCGCAGGCTATATCGCCGTCGAGCTGGCGGGTGTACTCCATGCCCTGGGCAGCGAGACTCACCTGTTTGTACGTAAGCACGCACCGCTGCGCAGCTTCGACCCTATGCTGAGCGAAGCCCTGATGGAATCTATGGCCACAGACGGCCCTAGCCTGCACACCCACAGCATTCCAGAATCTGTCACCAAGAACGCCGACGGCTCACTGACCCTCAAGCTGGAAAATGGCGAGAGCTATGAGATCGACACCCTGATCTGGGCCATCGGCCGTCGTCCATCCACCGACAAGATCGGCCTGGAAAACACAGACGTTAAGCTTAACGACAAAGGTTATGTGGTAGTCGATGCCCAGCAGAACACCACAGCCAAGGGCATCTACTGCGTCGGCGACATCATCGAAGGTGGCATAGAGCTGACTCCGGTTGCCGTGAAGGCGGGCCGCCTGTTGTCTGAGCGTCTGTTTAACGGCATGACAGATGCCAAGATGGATTACAGCCTGGTGCCAACCGTGGTATTCAGCCACCCGGCCATAGGCACCATGGGCCTCACCGAACCCGAGGCGATCGCCCAATATGGAGAGGAGAACGTCAAGGTCTATAACTCGGGCTTCACCTCAATGTACACGGCGGTCACCGCCCACCGTCAGGCCTGTAAGATGAAGCTAGTCTGCGCCGGAAAAGAGGAGAAGGTCGTGGGCATCCACGGCATCGGCTACGGCATGGATGAGATACTGCAAGGCTTCGGCGTCGCCATCAAGATGGGCGCCACCAAGGCCGACTTCGACGCCGTGGTCGCCATCCACCCCACAGGCGCCGAAGAGTTCGTCACCATGCGTTAATACGCTTGTTGCTTGATTGAGAGAACAGCAAAAGGCCAGACAGATGTCTGGCCTTTTTAATGCTACTGCGATGAGAATTGGTACTCATCTTGTGGAGATATCGGCTAACGCCGCGCTCTGCGGCAAATTTGGAGCGCTGTGGAAAATTTGTCCGACAGCAGCGCCTTGTTATGAGCTATATACCCTCTGGAATATCAAATTCTTCAAATAACTCTTCTGTATCAACATTCCTAAGGAAAAAATATAGAGTGGAATCGATGACCTTTAACTTTCGTGTACTTCTATCGTAATCAAATAGCGGAGGAATAATATCTTTCTTTATTTGATTTGCGGTCATATTGTGCAAAAAATAACTCATATCAGAAGGCCTAACATCATCCGGTCTATGGTGAATTGCTTGTATACCAGAATGAATATCTTGCCTCCTTAAGCCACCTTCAATATCAACTGCATCCAGTGAGAATAGATATTTAATGAAGTAATAAGCAACATATAAAGGAATCTCGTCTGATTTTTTTATTTTTTGTTCAACAAAAGTTTCAATGCTTCGAATATGGCGCCCAGAATAATCTTCAACTTTCCTAGTTTTTGCAGCTTCTAAATTAGCGGGGGAAATTAGCTTGACGTTCTGTTGTTTATTTTCTATGCCAGCAGCGATACAACACTCTTTGCACAGCTCTTGAAATACGCCAATGCTATCAAAGGAGTTATCTATAATGTCATTTATAACATTCGCAAATGAAACTCCTAGAAGTCCCTCACCTGCTTTTACAACCTCTTCAAAGTATTCTTTTTTCCAAGGCTCGACAGGGACTTCTATTAATCTATCCTGAAGATCACCATTAAACTGTGCAAGCCTATTTTTTTCTCGCCAAATCCCTAACACGATAAACAGAATATTATAATCTTCGAAAACACGCAGGTGGAAAGCCATCTCTTTCTGCGAATCTTCGTCAAGATAATGGAAATTTTCCAAAATAATTCGCTTCGCAAAGTTAACTGATTTAAGTATTTCTGATATGTCTTGCGGAAGAGCAAGATTGTATTCTACCGGTTTATACTTAATCTGCTCTTGATTGCTTCCATCTCCTGAGGCTTTTCCATTCAGTTCGACTTCAGTAGCAAATGGAATTTTTACTTTTGCTTTAAAACCTGCACTTACTGCCCCTCCAATTTTTGAAGTGGTAGCCTTCTCTTCTTCAAATTCTACGCCAAGCTGGCGAAGTATTGATTTATAAATATCTAGAGGTTTTGTATCTGGTGAACAGTTAATTCTAATAAACTGACTTTCATTAAGGTGCTTATTAGTCAGAGCTGTCTTGCCCTGTTTCGATGCGCCAAAAACGATAATGTGCTTATTGCGGCTTAACCCTTCAAGAAATCTATCATCGACATCACTTCTTGTAATGTACGACGCAATATCGCTATTTGATACACCAAAAACATCAATTGTCTGCATGTTTAGTCCTTTTACCTGAATGAGGTAGGTGAGAGCTCATAACGCTGATTAGCGAGAATGCCGCCAATGTAAATCACTACCACCTAATACAGATCGCAACAAATTTTTAAGTATCTGATATTTATGCCAATAATGGCATTGCATAACAAGGAAAAATAAGCTACCCCAAAACGAGATCCGCTTATTTAAAGGAAATGGCGAGATCTGCAATGCTTCCCATTAAATAGGAAACGCGTAATCCTTATATGCATCACAATACGCAAAACTGACGATCAAATTAACCTAGTTGTGAGCACATCAATAAACCTTATCCTTCACGCCAGCCTTAGTCTACTCCTAGCAAGCAATCTCCGAACATCAGCCAAAAGTGTGACTTGCACGGCACTGCAAAGTGAGTCAAATCCAGCATAGCTAACACTCCCGCCAAGCCTTAGGTTCAGCAATAAAATCCCTTGTGGTCACGACAAAAAAAATTAGCTTTTCTCCCGTGGGGTTTATCAATAAGGTCGCGCCCTAAACAGGCGATGGAAAACCTCAGACAATCGAATGAAAACCAAGGAAAAAAGTCAGCGGCGCCACGGTGGTGGCCAATTATGACTATAGTTAAGCCAACTGAGGTTTTCTGCTGGCCGCGCGCCGTGCTTAGGTGACCTCACCCCCACGCGACGCCTAGCGCCGTCGCTGTCGATTGTTCGCACTGAGGCCAACAATCACTTTGAATTTACAAGCATTATTTTTTAATTACTTAAAGATTTACACTAAGGAAGTAGAGATGCGTATTGCAATCTTGTCTCGCAACGAAAACTTATACTCCACCCAACGCCTGAAAGAAGCCGGCGAAGCGCGCGGCCACGAGGTGGACATCATAGATACACTGCACTGCTACATGGATATCACCAGCAGCAATCCGACCGTGCGTTACATGGGTAAGGTATTGCCTAAGTATGATGCTGTGATCCCTCGCATCGGCTCGTCGATCACCTTCTACGGTACGGCCGTGGTGCGCCAGTTTGAGATGATGGGCACCTTCTGCGTCAACGAGTCTGTGGCCATCAGCCGTTCTCGCGATAAGCTGAGATCCCTGCAGCTGCTGTCGCGCAAGGGCATCGGCCTGCCACGTACCGGATTTGCCAGCAAGCCTGACAAGATCCAGGATTTGATCAAGAACGTGGGCGGCGCGCCCCTAGTGATCAAGCTGCTGGAAGGCACCCAGGGCATAGGCGTGGTCTTGGCCGAAACCAATAAGGCGGCCGAGAGCGTGATCGAGGCCTTCATGGGTCTCAAGGCCAACATCTTGGTGCAAGAGTTCATCAAGGAAGCGGGCGGCGCCGATATCCGCTGCTTCGTGGTGGGTGATAAGGTAGTGGCGGCCATGAAGCGTCAGGCGGCCGAGGGCGAATTTCGCTCTAACCTGCACCGTGGTGGTGTGGCCCAGCTGGTGCGCCTCTCTAAGGATGAGCGTGCGACGGCCCTCAACGCCGCCAAGGCGATGGGGCTCAATCTCTGTGGTGTGGATATCTTGCAATCGAACAACGGCCCAGTGGTGATGGAGGTGAACTCCTCGCCCGGACTTGAAGGGATAGAACAGGCGACCGGTAAGGATGTGGCCGGACTGATCTATGAATTTATTGAGAAGAAGGCGAAACCCAACGCCAACAGAACGCGCGGAAAAGGCTAAATGAGCGAAGCACTTACCATAGCGGGTGTCGACATCCAGCCCGGCACCCAGCACCAGCTTGAACTCCCGGTGGCCAGCCTGTATACGGACACTCAGGTGTCGATACCTGTGCATGTGATCCGGGCCAAGAAAGATGGCCCCAAGGTGTTTGTCAGCGCCGCGGTGCATGGCGATGAGCTCAATGGTATCGAGATCATCCGCCGGCTGATCCAGAGCAAGCTCAAGCTGCTCAAGGGCACCTTGATCTTGGTGCCCATGGTGAATGTCTATGGAGTGCTGAATCAGAGCCGTTACATGCCCGACAGGCGCGACCTTAACCGCTGTTTTCCCGGTTCGCCCAAGGGGTCGCTAGCCGGACGGGTGGCGTACACCTTCTTAAACAGCATAGTGCAGCACTGCGACTATGGTATCGACCTGCATACCGGGGCGATCCACAGATCTAACCTGCCGCAGATCCGCGCTAACCTGGATGACGAGCAGACCCTCGCCCTGGCCCAGGCCTTCGGCGTGCCTGTGCTGCTTAACGCCAACGTGCGCGACGGCTCGCTGCGGGAAGCCGCGGTGAACAAGGGCACCCGGGTACTGCTGTATGAGGCAGGCCAGGCGCTAAGATTCGACGAGCTATCGATACAGACAGGCGAGCGGGGGATCCTCAACGTGCTATCGTCACTTGGGCTGATCCGTAAACGCCGCCTGCGCAAGAAGATAGAGCCCTTTATCGCTAACCGCAGTGATTGGACCCGCGCCTCGGCCAGTGGCTTTGTGTGCGAGTTTGCCAAGCTGGGCGCCTATGTGGAGAAGGGCCAGGTACTGGCGGAGATCAACAGCCCACTGGGCGAGCTGATCCAGAGCGTGGTATCGAACCGCACGGGTATCGTCATAGGCAAACAGAATATCCCCCTGGTGCTGGAGGGAGACGCCATGTTCCATGTGGCCTACTTTGGTAGCGCCGCCGACGAGGTGGCGGAACATATTGAGATAATGAACGATCAGATAATGCCGCTGACCACCCAGACCATCTAGGGGCGGCCGAGACATTAAGGGATACAAGCGATGAACAAGATCATCATAGGCAACTTAGAGGCCTGCGATCTGCCGGATCTGGGCATCAAGGATCTGCAGGTGCGCATCGACACGGGCGCCAAGACCTCCGCCCTGCACGTGGATAACCTCAAGCGGATCAAGGTGGGCGGGCGCCCCTATGTCGCCTTCGATCTGCATCCAGACGTGTATGACCTGGAGCAGATAGTCCACTGTAAGGCGCCGGTGCGCGACTCTCGCCGCATCAAGTCCTCCAACGGCGAGGTAGAGCAGCGCTGCGTGATTGAGACCACCCTCAAGCTGGGAGAGCATGAGTGGCCCATAGAGCTGACCCTGAGCAATCGCCAGGACATGACCTATCTGATGCTGCTGGGCCGCGAGGCCATGGGCGATCGCGTCTTGGTGGACCCCTCCCAGAGTTTTCTGATTAACGGTTAGCCAGTGAGTGCCTGTTATCGCAGGCACTCACCACACCTTTGCCGACCAAAGGTCAGCGTTTCAATGGTTTAGTTAACGGCTTTCCCTTACACTGTCCCCCAAGCTCAACCAAGGACATCCCCTATGACAATGCCAGACCCAACAGCACAAACCGATCAGGCGGCCAGAGACGATTTACTCGCCCGCGTCATCGACATTGTCAGCCATCCCGAGGCGGAGGAGCTGCCCTCCCTCGGCTTTATCAGCGACTATTCCGATGCCGACCTGGCCGACCTGCTGGAGTCGGTGAGCGACCAGTATCGTTCGCCCATCTGCCGCAAGATCCCCATAGACCGCGGCTGGCCCATATTGCACCTGCTGCACTATGAAACCGCCCGCCACGTCTTAGACTTGCTCAGCCCAGAGCAGCTACAGGGACTGGCACGGCGCATCTCTGAGATAGATATCCTCACCTTCGCCGAGATCTTGCCCGGCGACATAGTCGAAGACTATCTGGATCAGCAAGAAGCTCTCACCACGGAGCAGATGCAGCAGGCGCTGAGCTACCAGGATGAGGCCGTCGGCCGTTACCTCAACAACAATATTCTGCGCTCGCGCCCAACCGCCACCGTCGGCCGGGTGCTGGAGCGCCTGAACAAACAGAAACAGCGGGAATATGTGGCCGTCTACGGCGTCGATGCCGAGGGGCAGTTTCACGGCGGCTGCACACTTGAGCAGCTCTATCGCGAGGATCCCGCCACGCCATTGTCTGAGTGTCTCACCGAACTCGAGGCCGTAGGCGACGAGCTGGATATCACCCAGGCGGCGCAGCAGTTTAATCCGGCGGCGGGCTTTGCATGGGTGCCGGTGGAGAAAGGTGGCAAGATCATCGGCGCCATCGCCCTGTCGACCCTGATGCACCGCCTCAAGGAGCGAAGCCTGGAGGTGCTGGTATCAGAGACCCCACAGGATGAGGAAGACCTCTTCACCCCGGTTGGCGTGGCGGCGCGCATGCGAGCCATCTGGCTGACCACCAACCTGCTGACGGCCTTTCTCGCCTCCTGGGTGATCGGCCTGTTTGGCGACGCCCTGCAACAGGTGGTGGCCCTGGCCATACTGATGCCGGTGGTCGCCAGCATGGGCGGCATCGCCGGCAGTCAGACACTGGCGGTGGCCCTGCGGGGTATTGCCCTGAACCACTTGAAGCGCAGCAACCTCACCCTGCTGCTGGACAAGGAGCTGAAGATCGCCGCCTTCAACGGTGTGCTACTGGGCGCCCTCATAGGTGTGGTGGTCAGTTGGTGGTTCTCCTCCCTGGCGCTGGGGGGCATCATCTTCGTGGCCATCGTCTTCAACAGCCTGGCGGCGGCCTCATCTGGCACGGTTATTCCCTTTGTGCTAAAGCAGATGCGTATCGACCCTGCGGTGGCGGGCTCGGTGATCCTCACCACGGTCACAGACGTGGTGGGCTTCTTCATCTTCCTCGGCCTGGGTAGCCTGCTCCTGCTGAGCTAGCCCTAGACTTGGCGTTGATTTTGAGTCGAGGCATGTGGCGCAGCACAAGACGGCGCGGCGAAACCTGACATAGGTAAGGTTAATAGGCTCGATTCTGTGGTAAAACACCCGGCATTCGAAAACGGTGGGCAGGATAATACCTGCCCATCTGGTTAAACAAGATATGGAACCGATGAAAGCATTGTTTCAAAAGTGGCCCTTTCACCCCGCTCAGGCGATCTTCTTTGTCGCCGGCGCCCTCTGCCTGACGCCTGTGATCTCATCGCCCATCGCTTTGGTAATAGGCTTCACCCTGGCCAGCCTAGGTTTGGTGCCCCACAATCTGGACATCGGCGCCCTGACCAAGAAGCTGCTGGCCTACGCCATTATCGGTCTCGGCTTCGGTATTCAGCTCGACGCCGCCATCAGCGCTAGCAGCCAAAATATCGGGCTGATCTTAGGCTCTATCGTCTTCACCCTGCTGCTGGGGACGGCCTTGGGCAGGCTGCTCAGAGTCGATGCCAAGCTGAGCCATATGATCGCCTCGGGCACCGCCATCTGTGGCGGCAGTGCCATCGCCGCCGTGGCCCCGGCCATCAAGGCAGACAGCCAGGATACGGCCATAGCGTTGGCGACCGTGTTCGTGCTCAACTCCATCGCCCTGTTTCTGTTTCCGGCCCTCGGGCATCTGTTGCAGCTGAGTCAGTATCATTTTGGGGTGTGGAGCGCCATCGCCATCCACGACACCTCGTCGGTCGTAGGCGCCGCCTCGGCCTATGGCGACGAGGCGCTGCGCACCGCCACCACACTCAAGCTGGCCAGGGCGCTGTGGATAGTGCCGGTTGCGCTGGTGAGTGCCATGGCGTTTGGGGGCAATCGACGCAAGATCGCCGTGCCTTTCTTTATCCTCTTCTACTGTCTCGCCATACTGCTGGCGCACTTGGTGCCCCAGGGGCAGGTGTTGTATGACGGCATCTTTGCCTTGTCGAAGCGGGTGTTGGTGCTGTGTCTGTTTATGATCGGCGCGGGGATCACCATAGGTAAGATGCGCCAGGCGGGAATGCGGCCGATGGCCCTGGGATTACTGCTCTGGCTGATTATCGGCGCGGGTTCTCTGCTCTACATCGTCAACTTTAGCTGAGACGCTGTAGCGCCACACCAGGGTTACCATGGTGACAAAGGCCGCCAGCTCCACCAGGGAGCGGGTTAGCCCTGTGGTGAGCCAGGACGCCAACAGGAAGGCGCAACATAAAAGCACTAGCCACTTCTTCATCTTTGCCTCCTATGTTTAACCAAATGGTCTGGCGAAATGATCGAGTGGCTATTATTTATTGGCGCCGAAATCTCAGCAAATATCCGTTTTTACTAACAAATAGCTGAATCGGCTAAGCACTAAATCGACTAACTTATGACGGCGTAGGGATCCTTGTCGGCGTCGCTGTTCCATTGATATTCGGTGAGCGTCTCTATCTTCCGCGCCTGAGCCTCGCTTGGGTTTTCTCACCCGACGGGGAATGCGTCTGTATTTGATTCGAAGTCGGACTCGCGGCAAATAGCTTAGAGGAGAGACCGGCGGCGAACACCGCGCCGCCGGCCAGGATAAATTCTCGTCTGTTCATCTATGAGTTAAGCCAGTTTAGGTAAGAGATTGGCACCAGTGTAACCGCCCACGACGCGCCATACAGCAGCACAGGGGACTTCTGCTAGCCAGCGCGCAAATCCTATGAAACCTTGATGCCTGATCAGTAGAAAGGCGTTGGGTCCACATCCAGGCTGCTGGGCGACACGCCGCGCTCGATGAAGAGATCCGATTTAAGCAGATCCACCATGGTCACCTCGGTGTAATGCTTATGCTTCACCGAATAGAAAGTTTTGAGCACGGGATGCAGGGCATCTCTGTCTTTCGCCTCCCAGACTATGCCAATCCGTCCGTCGGAGAGTTGCACCAGTGAACCCACAGGGTAGATGCCGACACAGCGAATAAATTCATACACCAGCTTCTCATCCAGATGGAAGGGGGTCAGGCTGAGGAGAATCTTAAAGGCGGCGGCCGGGCTCATCGCCTCCTTGTAGCAGCGAGTCGCGGTCAGGGCGTCGAAGATATCCACGATACAGCTCATGCGGCCATGGAGGGAGATCTCCTCCCCTTGCAGACCATTGGGATAGCCCTTGCCATCGAGCTTCTCGTGGTGCATCAGGCAGACGTCGCGGCTGATCTGCGACAGGCCAGTGGTTTCCGCCAGGATCTCCTTGGCATAAACCTGATGCAGCTTCATATGCTCAAACTCTTCAGGCGTCAGGCGTCCCGGCTTGTGCAATATGCGATTATTGACGCGCACCTTGCCGATATCGTGCAAGATACCGCCCACCGCCAACTCTTTGAGCACGCTACGCTTAAGCTTGAGATAGCGACCAAAGGTCACCAGCAGGAAGGCGACATTGATGGAGTGTTCCAGCAGGTAGGCATCTTTGGAGCGCAGGGCCGAGATACACTTGAAGGCGTCGGCATCGAGCATGACGGATTCGAGCATCTTGTCCGCCAGTGCCTCGAAGGGCTCTACCTTGACCGCCTTGCCCTCGAAGGTCTCGGACAAGACCTTCTTGACCAGATCTTTCGCCTCGCTCATCAGGCGTTTGGCCTTCTCCTGGGACTGATCCCGGGTCAGGCGTATTATCTTCTCAGGCTCTTGTTTCGGCCTGAGGCCACACTCTGGCGCCGACCTTTCTACGTCGACCCAGACATACTCGATACCATTGCGCACCAGCTTATCTATGGCTTGTCGATCTTTAATCTTTCCCGGATTGGTGATATTGACTCTTCCCTGATGATCGATAGCCGCAACATACATACCCAGCGCCAAATTTGGCACTGGCACCTTCATGACATCCGCTTTTTCGTTCACACTTTCGGTCATACCGCGTTCCCAAAAAATCACCCGGTTTTCGCTTCCGCTCCTTTCTAGCCTAGTCTAAATCCCTTAGCTTCGGTGCGATTGCCAGTGAAAACATTGTGATATAAAGGTTAATAGTATGCCTGTGCGCTGGAGATCACCAGAGGCCGGCGAGGATAGTTTCGGGCTCAATGCCGACTTTTCTCCCTTTGCCAACCTCTAAAAGTGAGACAAGTTTTTGTAAAGCAAAGACTAATATACTGCTACAAGAAGGTACATTCGATGGCGCCGATCAACCAACGACGCCGGGCACAATTGACGCAGGAGCGCTCGACATCATCGACCTGCTCGTCTTCATCGTCGGCGATGAAGCCGTCGCACCCCGCCGCCAGTTGCCGCGAAGCGGCATAGTCTTCCCCTGCTAGGGTCAGTTGCCAATGCCCCTGACGTAGTTCAAATGCTTGCTGCATCTTGCTCCTCATCGACTTAACGGTGTGGCCCATTAATAGTGTTTCAGCTGCTGCTTGAGGGCGTTGCGCCAACGGCCCTGATCCTCATACACCAGTAGAGAGACCTGATGATCCCGATAGACGGCCTTGACCTTGCCAGACAGATAGAGGGGCGTCTTGAAGCAGAGCTGCTCGCCGCTATCGCTGAGCACACGGTCGACCCCGGTCAGCTCGATCACCTCACCGACCGAGAGTGACACCTCGCCCGCCTCTAGGCCGGGAAGGTTAAACTGCCCCTTGATGCGACCATCGTTGCCCTGCAGTCTCAGCCCTAGGCCCGCCAGGGCGCCTATGACCCCCTGCCCAGTGCCGCCATGTTCGCTCAGATGTATGCCAAGCTGCTCGGCCAGGGCGTAGGCTTGCGCCTTGGTCTTCACCTCCTCCTTGGCCTGCTCGCCGAAGGCGATGAGCGCCTCACGATTGCATGAATGCTGCAGATCCAGCAGGGCGATGCCGGGGTCGGCCGCCGCCGCGCTCTCGCTACGCAGATGAGCCACGGCTATTGCTAATATCTCATTCTGAGACTTAGCGGTGCGCACCTGAAAACACATGGCGCTGTTGTGTGAGGTGTAGGGAATATCAGGGTGCACATAGAGCTGATGCCTGGTCACGAAGGCGCAGCGACTCAGGTGATTGTCGCTCAGCAGATGCGCTATCTCCTCGGCGATCTCCCCGGTTCCCTTGGTGCCGATATCGTCGGTATCGTCGATGCACACCAACCAAGATCTCAACCCAGATGCTCTCACCATGCTTATATCTCCTCTCTATCAATCAGATCGTGGCTGCGCAGTCGCTCCAGTACGGGCGGCACCAACATGGCCGCCAACAGGGCAAAGAAGCTGCCAAACAGCAGACTCTTACCGAACTGCAGCGCCACGACTTGGGTGCTCATCCCCGCCAGCAGCCCCTCGATTGGGCCCTTGCTGGCCCAGGCCAGGGTGCCCACCAGCGCCAATATGATGCAGCGCCACTTGAGCGCCAGCAGGCTGGGCAGAAGTAGCAGGCAGATATCCATGGCGATGGCCGGCAGGCCAAACTTTACCAGCAGGAAGGGACCGCCCTTGCCAACGCCCAGGGTCATGGCCATCAT
The DNA here is from genome assembly GCF_007636505.1 of Shewanella sp. KCT. Taxonomy (NCBI): domain Bacteria; kingdom Pseudomonadati; phylum Pseudomonadota; class Gammaproteobacteria; order Alteromonadales; family Shewanellaceae; genus Shewanella; species Shewanella sp. KCT. The sequence goes on along the minus strand of NZ_LVDJ01000005.1, from coordinate 59,671 downwards.
GCCAGCCAGTAGGCCACACAAGCTGATGGCACCGCGTTTACCCACAGTGCCGTAGCAGATCAGGTAGAAGAAGCTCATCAGGAACATGGAATGTCCCGACAGCCCCAGCTTTAGCCTCAGCATCCCCTTCAGCGCCACCAGCAGGGTGGCACAGAAGCCGATAAACAGGGCGTCATTTAGGTTGAATCCTTTATTGTTCATATGCTTGGTTCTCACTAGTAGGGCCAGTGGGTCGGCTTGGGATGACAACCAAACTGGCGCAGCCTGGCCGCTGTGGCCATCTGCTTGGATAGTTTTAATAGCTGGATCAGCAGCGGATAGAGCACGCAGTAGATCAGCTCACGCCAATGCTTGGGTCGCCACAACGACTTGAGACGAATGTTGGCGCCGCGCATCACCTGCATCTGATAGATCTCCCGCGTCTCCTGCCCCAGGTAAGGCAAGATGCCGAAACAGGCGGCCAGCACGAAGGCCCACTTGTGGGGCAGACAGAAACTGAGCACCTCGCCGATACGCTGGGGCGAGCAGGCCACCGACAGCCACCAGCCGGGGATCATGGCCATCAAGATGCGGCACACGGCGATAACCCCCTCGGGCAGGCGCTCGACTCCGTGCAACAGCAGATAGAGCAGGCTAGTGATCGCCAACTGACTTAAGAAGATCACCAGCAGTCCCCTGAGCCGACCGCCCAGGTAACGCCCCTGTACCAGTAACAGCAAGTTTGCCAGGCCCAGGTAATGCAGCCATGACAGGGGCAATAGAAAGGCGCAACTGGAGAGCCCCAGGGCGAGCAGGATGGCGAGCGCGCACCAGCGGGTATCGTTGACCGCGAAGTGGCGTTTAGCACGGCGCACTCCAGGCGCGCGCACGCCGCGTCTAGCCCACACGTGAATACGCCTGCTGCGCTGTTCCCAGCGAGGCTGAGAGGGTCTCGAGGCGACCATCAGCCACCCGCCAGAGGCGATCCACCGGCAGCGCCGCAATCGGCCTGTGACTGGCGATCACCAGGGCGGTGCCCTGACGGCTCAGCTCGATGAGCAGCGCCACTATCTTGCCGGTGAAATGGTCGTCCAGCCCCGCGAAGGGATCATCCAGCAGCAGTAGCTTGGGCCTGAGACAGGCGAGCGACGCCAGGGCGATCAGATGCTGCTGACCGTAGGAGAGCGTATGAGGTGAGTGGCGCGCCAATGTAGTCAACCCAAGTTTCCCCAGGAGTTCGATGGCCCGCTCCAGCGGCAAGCCGAAACGCTTGAGGCTAAACTGCATCTCCTCGATCACGGTGTTTTCAAACAGCTGCCGACTCGGCCGCTGGTGCAGCAAGGCCAGGTCGGCGCCGAAGCGTCCCAACTTGGGTTTCTTGCCAAACACCTTGATGCCCAAGGGATCGATATCCGCCTGGATACCTGCCAGACTCTTGAGCAGGGTGCTCTTGCCACAGCCGTTGTCGCCGACCAGGGCGGCAATCTCACCGGGAAAGAGCAGCAGGGAGTCGGCGTCGAACAGCTTCTGGCGCTCACGAAACGCTAAGGTAAAGCCATGACTGTCGATGACGGCGCTGCCCTGCGGCCAGGCGGGCGACTCGCGCCAACTTACCTGCTCCGAAGTCGCTTCACACTCCGCCGGCGCTAACGCCTGCAGCTGGCCCTGACTGAGCAGCCATCTGTGAGTAACCAGATCCTTGAAGACGCCTCTGTGATGCTCGACGATCAACAGGGCCACGCCCTGCTGCTTGAGCTGATTGAGCACGGCCGACAGCTCAACCACACCCTGATCGTCCAGCTGTGCCCAGGGCTCATCGAGCAGCAAGAGGTCAGGCTCGAGCACCAGCTGGGCGGCGATCATCAGGCGATAGCGCTGTCCCAGCGAGAGGCTGGCGATGGGCGTATCCAGGCTGATATAGAGACCGACCCGTCTCAGAGCAGAGCGCACCTGCAGCAGCATCTCATTGCTGGCGACGCCTAAGTTTTCCAGGGCGAAGGCCACCTCGGCCCCCAGTGTCTGGCGCAACAGCTGCACATTGGGATCCTGCATCACCACACCCAGGGTTGCCCCCTCGGCGATCTCCCGCTCCCCTTCCCAGGGACGCTCCAGGATCCCCAGCAGCAGCTTGAGCAGAGTCGACTTACCACAGCCGGTGTAGCCGTGGATCAGGTGACACTCGCCGGCAGCTATGTTCAGATTGAGATCCTCAAACAGCGGCTGTGCCGCTGTCTGAAAGTTAAAATGGATCTGACTGAGTCGCACCAGGGTCATGGTTTATGCCTATAGCTGCCAGTTCACGCCCAGGAACAGCTGACGACCCGCCTGAGGCAGCCCCTCGCTCTGATAGTAACGCTCATCGAGCAGGTTAGTGGCTCTGAGGTAGACAGACAGGGCGTCACCCGCGATAGGCTGGCTCAGCTTGAGATCCACCAGCGTATAGTCGTCCAGCGACTTCTCCACCAGCTGTTTCTGACCGGCCACCTTCTCTTGGGTGTGGAACACCTGACCCATGATGTGCTCGATATTCAGGTTGATGCGGGTCGCAAAGCTAAACTCATAATCCGCCTGCAGCCTGAATTGATGACGCGGACGGTACTCTAAGGTATCCAGTCCCGGCGCGGCATCCTTGTCTTCGCTATCGAGGAAGCTGTAGCCGAAGCTCAGCGACAGGTTATCGATACTCTGATCACGCACCAGGAAGTCGACCCCCTTGAACTGATAGCGGCCCATGTTCTGATAGATGCCATCGACATCCTTGGCGATATAGTTATCCGCATCCGTGTAGTAGGCCGCTAGGCTCAGATCTGTGTTGCTACCCAGCCCCTGTGCCAGGCTCAGCTCCAGGTGCTTAGAGGTCTCGGATTGCAGATCTTGGTTGCCCGACGAGAGTGAGTAGAGGTTGCGCATCGATGGGAAACGCACCTTACGGGCCACACCCAGGTTGAGGCGAGTCGCTTCGGCGGCCTGCCAGTAGGCTGAAGCCTGCGCCGAGTAGTCGGACTCATCTTCACGCACACGTTGTTGCTCGTGTAGGGCACCGCCCAAGCTGGCACCGACACTATCTTGTTGATACTGATATTCCGCCGCCAGGGTGTAGAGCCAGGACGAATCGTCGAATGACTCGGCGCCGCCAGAGCCATTACCCGAGCCATTACCGCCGCCAGTTCCTGAGCCAGAACCACCACCAGTGCCAGAACCGCCACCTGTTCCACCGCCTGAACCCGAACCGCTACCGGTTCCTGATCCCGAGCCAGATCCACCTCCAGTACCTGATCCTGAGCCTGAGCCGCTGCCAGAGCCAGATCCTGAACCACTACCAGAACCACTGCCGGTGCCACTTCCTGTGCCACTTCCAGAACCAGTAGTGTCGGTATCTATCTGATTACTCTCCGACTCCCAGCTCTGATGCTCGGCGATCAGGGCGCCGGTCAGCAGGTGACCCTTATCGAAATCGGCGATCAGTTGCAGGTTACCGCCGCTGACCACAGAGCGGCCATCCAGGCTCTGCTGCAGGCCGGCGAAGCTTTCATCCAGATAACGGTTTTCCAGCACGTCAGACTGATTCTGGTAGATGAAGCCCCTCAGGGTCAGCAGCTCGTTGAATCTGTGGGCCAGGCCCAGTTGCAGAGTATGGGCATCGTAGTCGTCGATGCGTTCAAACTTGGCCTTGCCAGAGGTGGTGCCATCGACGGCAGGCTTGCCCCACTCGCCGCTACGCAGGCTGAGGTTTGCCATCAGCTGGGTATTGTCAGACAGCCAGTAGCTGCCCTGGGCAAACAGGTTGTTGATCGTCTTGTCGCTGTTGAAGCGGGTATCGCCCTGCTGTAGCTCGGTATCCGGCTGATCGCCAGACACGGGCCAGCCGTCTGTCTGCTGACGCGACAGCGACACCAGTCCCTGCCAACGCTCGCCCGAGCCCGCCACTGTCACGTCGCCGTTGAAGGTATCGTTTTCGCCGCCCTCAATATGGCCGGAGAAGCCGGGCACATCGGCGCCCTGCTTAGTGCGGATATTGATCACGCCGCCGGCGCCGCCCGGACCATAGAGCACAGAGGTTGGGCCCATGGAGACGGTGACCGAGGCGATCTGGCTGGCAGGCACCACGCTGGGATCGAACTGACCATCTTCGGCGCCATTGGCGGGCACGCCGTTGATCAGATAGATGACGTGTCTGGCCTTAAAGCCGCGCACATCGACCCTGGGCGTGCCCTGGCCGCCGATACGCACATAGACGCCGGGGGCATTCTTTAATATCTGATCCAGGCTCTGGGCACCCATGGCCTGAATCTCATCCGCGCCTATGGTCCAGCTACTTGTGGTCTGTTGCAGCGGCGTCGGCTTCTCGCCGGTCACCACTATGACTTCGGCCACATCTAAAATGGGCTCGTGTTTGACTTCCTCGGCCATGACCAGAGGGCTGGCGGCAACCGCGGCGGCCACGAGTGATAATTTGAGACTGATTGGTTTGTTTTTCATGCTTTCATCGCTGTGTCATTTCCCTATGGCCGTCATTCTTCCGGCTTACACCTGTAGCAACAAGCTAACGAAAACCAAAAACAAACCCAGATCGACAAATTTGAACAAATGCCGCGGTAACGACGATAGACAAGGGACATTTTGTCCAGCGTAAAACCTTGATTAGACAAAAATACACAGGCTTGAAATGCTTCCGAAAAAACTGACAAATCTCTCTTTTCTTGGACAAGCTCACAGCTTAACCGCCTGTAACTTGACAGCTAACAGTCGGCACATTAGTTTGTGGTAAAGATTCTTATTACCAATTCAGATAAGTCTCACATTCGCCGCGTTTGATGTCCTTAACCCGCCCTCAAACTCACGCACTTTTTACCAGGTTGGAGTATTTCTTGAGCGTTTCCTCGCTGCCACAGGCCATACAATCCCTATCCCGCAAACTCGAAAAACTCGACATTCACCCCCAGGGTGAGCCGATCATTCAGTTGTCGGTGACGGCCTGCGTTATGCCGATGATCGCCTGGATCGCCAGCCAACCTTGCTATCCCAGGATCTACTGGCATGGCCGAGACACCCAGGAAGAGGTCGCCGCGCTGGGGTGCTGTAAAGATTTCATCTTCGAAGATGCGGTAGACGACAACCAGCTTTCTCAAGCCTATCAGACCCAGAGATCACTCTCGACCAATCAGGAGATACGCTACTACGGCGGCGTCGCCTTCGATCGTCATACCGAGTGCTGGCCCGAGTATGGCCGCGCCCATTTCATCCTGCCCAGGGTCGAGCTGAGACGCAGTGGCGATGAATACAAGCTGCTGGTCAACCTCAATGTCGAATCCGGCGATATCGAGCAGGAGCGTAACCTGGCGCTGCAGGCCCTCGCCGCCCTGGTACCGCCCAAGCCGCTGGCGCCACCGAACAAGATCCAGCTGCTGAGCCGCAGCGATCGTCCCAACAAGCTGCGCTGGCACGAGCTGGTCAATCAGGTCACCCATGACAGGTTTATTCAGGACACGCCTAAGGTGGTGCTGTCCCGTCTGACGCAACTCGAGGTGAACGAGAAGGTCGATCCCTGGATGCTGCTGGCCAGCTGGCAGGGTCGCAACCAGAACAGTTTTCAATTTGGCTTTCAGTTCAGCCCTGAGAGCGCCTTTATCTCCTGCACGCCGGAGCGTCTCTACCGACGTCGCCAGCGCGAGGTATTTACCGAGGCCTTAGCGGGCACCACCACACGCGGACTCAACGAGGCCGAAGATGCCATGCTGGCGCAACAGCTGCTGGACGACACCAAGAACAGCCATGAGAACCAGCTGGTGCGCGAGCATATCGTCGATGCCCTGACCCCGCTGAGCAACTATGTGGGCGCCGACGAGCTGGCCAAGGTGTTTAAGCTGAGCCACATCCAGCATCTACACAGAGCCATTCGCGCCGAACTCAAGCCTGGGGTGAACGATTTTCAGATCCTGCAGGCCCTGCACCCCACCCCTGCCGTGGGTGGCCTGCCAAAGGCTTCGGCCATCAACTTTATTCGCCAGCGAGAAGGCTACACCCGTGGCTGGTATGCCGGTGCCTGTGGCTACTTCAACAAGTATGAGAGCGAGTTTGCGGTGGCGATTCGTAGTGCGCTGATCGAACCCGGGCGCATCAATCTGTTTGCCGGTGCGGGCATCGTCTCGGGCTCAGAGGCCGAGGCGGAATGGAACGAGCTGGAAAATAAGCTCAAGACCATAATGTCTATCCTGACCGAAGTGTAATTTAATTGGCTAGTGGCACCCGAACGCGATAGCTGATGTTGGCCTGAAACAGCCTGTCCAGCTCGCCACTCACGGCCATGCGCGCCATGGCGCCATTGAAGATCGCCTTCAGACGCTTGCCCTTAGGTGTCTGGGGAAAGACGAAAAACACCTCTGGATTCAACACGTTTTCCTTAATCACATATTGCTGCGGCCGATTTAGCTGGCTGGCGAGCCCCTGCAGGGAACGCTTGTAGTCGAGCACGGCGTCTATCTTGCCGTTGTTGACATGATTGAGCATCTGCAGCAGATCGCTGCCCTCCTCGTAATACATGGGCACCTTGATGAAGGTGTCGTAGCGATACTCCAGCAGCGCCTTCACCTTCTTCTTTTTCAGGCTGTTGATATCCTGCCAGATGGCCGCCAGCTCTGGGGTGAGGGCCGCGTCCACCTGATCCACCTCCACCGGCAGATCGCAGTAATAATCGGGTTTGACTTCGTCGATATAGAAGCCAAGCCCCACATCGACCTTTTGTTGCTGCACCATGTAGAGGGCGCGGGAGAAAGGCACGAAATCTATCGAAATTTTCCACTTGGGGGCGGGAAAGGCGCTTTGCAGCAGCGCGAGATAATAGCCCTTGCCATCGGGCGTGCTGTAGCCGGGCCAATTGCCGGTCACGACAGTGATCTCTTCCACCTCTTCGGATGCGGCGCGCCTGGGCGTACTCACTAACAGGCAGGCGCACAAGATGACCACAAGATAACGCCAAGATCTCATCGGCCCCCTCCTCGAAATCATGGTGATAGTCCACCAAGTGTAGTCTCTTTATGTGGTCCAAGCGGGAGCCGGGCAGAGAAAACGGCGCAAAATCCTTGCTCATTTGGTCTTAATGACTATAATTTGCCGCCCTGTCTCCCGGTCAACCCAGGAAGACGGCTAACCGAGGCGTAAGCCTTACCCAGTTTCTAAGCGGGTTCCCTCACCCCGCGTTAACCCACTAAAAAGGCCACAAGATGTTAATGTTATCCCAAGCGCAGATTCAGCGTGCGCTACTGCTGCTCGTCAGCTTTCATATTGCCATTATCACCGCAAGTAACTACTTGGTTCAGCTACCATTTCAGCTATTTGGTTTTCATACCACCTGGGGCGCCTTTAGCTTTCCCTTCGTCTATCTGGCCACAGATCTGACGGTAAGAATCTTCGGCCAGCAGTCGGCGCGTAAGATCATCCTCAGGGCCATGATACCTGCGCTGCTGATCTCCTATCTGATCGGTGTGCTCTTCCATCAGGGCAGCTTTCAGGGTGGTGACGCCTTGGCGCAGTTCAACAACTTCGTGTTTCGTATCGCCTTCGCCAGCTTCGCCGCCTATCTGGTGGGCCAATTGATGGACATTACCGTGTTCGCCCGCCTAAGACAGGCAAAGGCCTGGTGGGTAGCGCCTGCCGCCTCGACTGTCATAGGCAACCTTATCGATACCTTGGTGTTCTTCAGCGTGGCCTTCTACGCCTCGAGCGATCCCTTTATGGCCGAACACTGGATGGAGATCGCCTGCGTCGACTACGGCTTTAAGCTGATCGTCAGCCTGGGCCTCTTTCTGCCCGCCTACGGCGTCTTGCTCAGGGTATTGCAGGAGCGAATTTTGCGAGAAGGCCAGACAAAATCGCAAAGCGAACTGGCCTGACCAGTTGATTTGTACTATCATCGCGGCACTCAAATTTTCACCAGTGCCGCCATGCTAGCGACAAACTTTGGAGAGCCAAGATGTACACCACAAGTATCGAGCATCACACCCAACTGAGCGATGAGATCATCGACACTCTGATTGGCCTAAGCCAGGAGGTGCCCGAATTCGACGGCCGTCATCGGGCTGAAGACTATCAAGCGCGCCTCAGCGGCAAGACCTTCCTGGTTCAGCTGATCCGCATCGAGGGTGAGCTGGCGGGCTACAAGATAGGCTATGGCGAGACCAATGGTGAGTTCTACAGCTGGCTGGGCGCCATTCTGCCTGAGTTTCGTCAGCTGGGGCTGGCCAAGGCATTGATGCAAGATCAGGAGCGCTGGGCCAAGACCCAAGGCTTCAACACCCTGGCGGTGAAGACCTATAACCGCTTCGCCAGCATGTTACAGCTGCTGATCCAGCAGGGCTACAAGATAGCCGGTTTGGAAAATACCGCGGCCAATATCGATGATAACAAGTTGGTTTTAAACAAATTACTGAACTAAAGCATGTTGATCGTGAATCTTTACACGATAAAAGCTTGCAAACCTAAATGATAATTATTACTATTTAGGTGCGTTCCAAAACTCAGTCTGTTTTAAGCACTTCATCTCTGCTTACTATGATGAGTTCGCAAGCACAACATTGCTCACACACTCTTTGTGGCCGGAATATTAGTATTCCGGCTCTTTTTTTATCTGAAGCCCAGGCTTATAAGGCCTACTAGGGAAACTTTAGGTATCCCTAAGCCTTACATATCCCTAGGCCTCTCGTGCCTTCTTATCCAGCGCACTGGAGAAATGCAGCCCCTCGTAGGGCGGATTGAACTGATCGTCGATCGCCTTGTGATACAGGCCTATGGTAAACAGGGTGCCCTTGCCGACCGTGGAACTGACTTCTATGGTGCCGCCGATCCGCTTGATGATGCCGTAGCTCAGGGAAAGCCCCAGTCCGGTACCGTCCTGACGCGTGGTATAGAAAGGATCGAAGATGCGCCCTAGTTGCTCCTCCGGGATCCCCTTACCCTCATCTTCCACCTCTATCTTGACCCCTATGGGCTCTCCGCCCTGGACCCAGTCGTAGGTGCGGATCCAGATGCGTCCCTGTCCATCCATGGCGTGGGCGGCGTTGACCACCAGGTTGATCAGCACCTGCAGCAGCTGAGGACGATTGACCTCGATAGGATAACTGGCGTTGAGATCCTGGATCAGCACCACCTCCTGCTTCTTGATGGAGTGACGCACCAGGATGGCCATCTCCTCGACGATCGGCGTGAGCTGATGCATCTCCAGCGGCGCGTTGAACTCGCCGGGACGACTGTATTGCAACAGGCTGCGAATGATGGTGCTGATACGCCCCACCTGCTCAATGACGATATCTATCTCTTCCTCGACATCCTCGGCCTTGTCGCCGAGCTCAGACTTGAGCAGCTCCATGTTACCCAGAATCACCGCCGTGGGGTTGTTGATCTCGTGGGCGATCCCCGCCGTCAACTCACCCAGGGCGGTCAACTTCTCGTTGGTCACTAGCTGCTGGCGGGTCTCGTTTAGCAGGGCCACGTTACGCTGTAGCTCCTCTGTCTTCTCCTGCAGGCTGCGGGTACGCTCCTCGACCTTGACCTCAAGCTGCTCGGCCGCCGCCTGGATCTGCGAGTTGCGTCGCTGTAACAGGTCCAGCATGCGGTCGAACTGCTCGGCCAGATTCGCCAGCTCGTTGTCACGCTCCAGCCCCAAGGACCCGATTCTCAGGTTACGCCCCGATTGCACCGCCTTCACCACATGGTGGATACGCTCGATCGGCTGTAGCAGGCTGTAGGCGCCGCGGTAGACCAACAGGCCAGAGACAAGCAGCACCAACATGAGTATGGTGCCCAGCTCTATGATGTTCAGCAGGTAGTTATGAATGAAGGGAGATTCGGAAAATCCAGTGTAGATCATACCGATACGCTCACCGCGAATATCTTTCAGCGGTGCATAGGCGGAGATAAACCAGTCGTTGTAGACAAAGGCGCGGTCGACCCACAGTAGCCCCTGCACCAACACCTTCTGCCGCACCTCTTCCGACACCAGACTACCCAGTGCTCGGCCGCGCTTCTCGCTGTCCTGGGGGAAGAAGTTCAGCGGCACGTTAGTGCTGATGCGGGTGTTGTCGAGGAAGATGGTTACCGTGCCGATGGAGCGCTCTGGCAGCGTGCCCTTGTCATAAACTAGGTCACGAATATGGTCCACGATGCGAATGTCGCGATTAAGCAAGATGCCGCCGTCCAGATACCAGCCCACTGTGCCATCGCTGCCCAGGATCGGCAGTAGGCTGCGGCTGAGCATGCCGCGCTTCTCCACATCCTTGCTTGGCTTCTGGGATCTTGGGGTGTCCACCAGGGTGATCACCGCCTCCTGCTCCAGGTTGGGGGCCAATCGAGCCAGACGCTGGGGCTGTAACACCATTAAACCCGAGAAGGGCTGATTGTCCTGTATCTTGGGCAGCATCACCCTAAGATCCGGGTCCTGGGCCGCCTCGGAGACGCTGACCAGCCTGAGGAAGTCCAGGTCGAGCTCGGCCTGCTTTTGCTTGAGCAGCTCGGCCAGCTGAGCTCTGGCGGCCTTGCTGTCGGTATCGAGATCGCGAAATTCGTTTTGAAACTCCCAGGAGGCGCGCACCAGCTCGAGCTGATTTTCCTGCTTCTCCTGCACAGAGATCAGTGTGTTGCTGGCAACGGTAAGGTCGGCCTTCACCTTCATGAAGAGCTGTTTGCCCGTGTAGCTGATATTCCAGTAGATGGTGATGAACACCAGGCTCACCAAGGTCAGTAAGATGGGCAGCAGGGTAAGGATCAAGATACGATAACGCACCTTGGCCTGCAGCTGCTGCCAGTTGACACCAAAGAGACGCGAGAAAAAAGACACGGTTATTCTTCCTCGAGATGATTGAGTTCGAACCACTCTTTATATTTACGATCCAGTGTCTTACGGGAAACCCCGAGATCGCGTGCGGCGGCAGACTTGTTGCCCTGATGCAGGTCGACCACTGAGGTCACATGGTGTTTCTCCACCTCTTTGAGCGACCAATCCAGCGGATAACCCAGCTCGCCGGTTGCCTCTGATTTAGGCTGCTGCTTCCAGTACTCGGCCGGCGGCTTACCCAACAGGATGCAGCGCTCAATCATGTTACGCAGCTCACGGATGTTGCCTGGCCACTCATGCTGTTGCAGCTTGAGCATATCCTCGTGACTCCACACCACCTCTTTAACCCCCAACTCGGCGGCCAGCAGGCGGGTGAAGTGATGGGTCAGTTCCACCACATCTTCGGGGCGTTCCCGCAGCGGTGGGATCACTATGTCTAATACGTTGAGTCGATAGAAGAGATCACGCCTGAAATTGCCGGCCTCAACCTCATCCGCCAGCTTGCGGTTGGTGGCCGCCAGCACCCGGACATCGATATTGATCTCCTTCTCGCTGCCCACGGGGCGTATGGTGCGCTGCTCCAGCACCCTAAGCAGGGCCGTTTGCATCTTGAGCGGCATCTCGCCTATCTCATCGAGGAAGATGGTGCCGCCCGAGGCGAAGCTGAATAAACCTTCACGGTTACCCTTGGCGCCGGTGAAGGAGCCGGCCGCATGACCGAAGAGTTCACTCTCCAGCAACTCGGGGGCGATGGCGCCACAGTTGACCGGTACAAAGGGTCCCTGACGACCGCTGAGCAGATGCAGCTGTCTGGCCACCAGCTCCTTACCCGTGCCCGATTCGCCTTCGATCAGAATCACCGCGTTGGTGGGCGCCACTCTCTCGATCACGTGTTTCACCTCCATCATGGCATCACTGCTGCCTATGATGGTGGAGGATTGGCCGATGGAGACCTCGCGGCGCAGCATGAGGTTTTCGCGCTTGAGCAGGCGACGTTCGATGCAGCGGTCAACCGCCTTCATCATCTGCTCCAGGTGGAAGGGCTTCATAATAAAGTCAGAGGCGCCGGCACGCAGCGCCTTGATGGCCACGTCCATATCGGCATAGCCCGTCATGAAGATGATGTCTGAGCGCCGCTCCTGATCGCTCAGCGCCTCGTCCCACTCGATGCCGGAACGACCCGGCAGGCGAATATCGACGATCAGCAGATCGAAGTGACAGCGGCTCCTGAGCTGCTCGGCATCTTCGACGCTACCAGCGGTTTCCACCAGGGCGAACTTCTTCGACAGCGCCTTCTTCAGGAAGCTGCGCATGCCCGGCTCATCGTCGACGATTAGCACAGATACGGCAGATGGTAGGGGCTTCATCTCTTTATTAGGCTGGCTCATATTGTCTTCTTTTGGACATTTTGACTCATATTGAACAGATTCTAGCATCAAACCTCGGCCAATTGGTCACCCTGAACCAGTAGAATCACGCTCTGGGACATTATGTCTGGCGATAATTTGCCGAGCTTGCGATCTGCTTCACACTTTGTTGGCAACTTGTGAGCTTTTTTTACAGATAATGGATTTGGCACTGTTTTTGCTGAAACAGAGTCGTTATTTACACACAATCGGCGTGATACCGGCAACATCACGCACTCAAGCAGATGCCAAGGAGCAAAAATGCTAAAGCTAAAATCGATACTCAGCCTAGCGATCATCGCCAGTGCCCTAACATTAACCTCAGCCCAGGCAGAAGAGATCATTAAACTGGCCACCACCACCAGCACAGAAAACTCTGGCCTACTCAACCACCTACTGCCTAAGTTTGAGCAGGAGTCTGGCTACAAGGTTCAGGTTATCGCCACTGGTACGGGTAAAGCACTTAAACTTGCTCGTCAGGGCGACGTGGACGTGGTGATGACTCACGCCCCGGCTGCCGAAGCCAAATTCGTTAATGAAGGCTATGGCATGATGCCACGCGGTATCATGGAAAACGATTTTGTGATCTTGGGCCCGAAAAACGACCCAGCGAAGATCCGTAGCAGTAAGACAGCCGAAGAGGCCTTTGCTAAAATAGCCGACTCTGGCGTGGGCTTCGTCTCTCGCGGTGACAACTCAGGTACCAACATGAAAGAGTTGATCATCTGGAAAGGCGCCAAGGTCGAGCCAACATTTAACGGCTACCGCGCCGTGGGCCAAGGCATGGGTAAGACACTGCTGATGGCCAACGAGCTACAAGCCTACACACTATCTGACCGCGGCACTTTCGTGGCCTACAAGGCGAAGCTAGATCTCGCGGTTGACTATGATGGCGGTAAGACACTGGCGAACCCCTATCAAATCATGTTGATCAACCCTGAGAAATACCCAGATCTTAACCACAAAGGTGCTAAGGCGCTGAGTGACTGGCTGATCGGCAACGAAGCCCAAGGCATGATTAACAGCTACACCGTACAGGGTGAGCAACTATTTAAGGCAACATATAGCGAATGAGTGAAGGCTGGTTAGCCCTAATACAGCAGGCGTTGAGCCTGCTGTTTTCATTAGATCCCGATGTTTGGTCTATCGTCAGCGTCTCCTTTTCTGTCTCTCTGGCTGCGCTGGCGATCACCCTTATTCCCTCCATGATACTGGGCTTCGTGCTGGCCTTCGCCCGTTTTCCCGGACGCTGGTTTGCAACGAATCTGGTACAGACGACCCAATCTATCCCCACAGTGGTGATCGGCCTCTTGGTCTATCTGATGCTTACCCGAATGGGCCCACTGGGCGATCTAAAATGGCTATTTACCCAGAAAGGCATGATACTGGGACAGATGATGATCTGCGCCCCCGTGTTAATCGCCATGAGTCAGGCCGCCTTTACCAGTGTGGACAAGCGTGCCTGGGAAACCTCACGCACCTTAGGTGCCTCCTGGCTGCGTTCCGTCTGGCTGGTGTGCCGCGAACTCAAAGTACCGCTGTTGATGGCCATAGTCGCAGCCTTTAGCCGCATTCTCACCGAGGTGGGTTGTTCCATGATGGTGGGCGGCAACATCGCCGGCGTCACCCGCAATATCCCCACCGCCATCGCCCTGGAAACCAGTAAGGGCGACTTCGCCCAGGCTATCGCCCTGGGACTGGTACTGCTTATTCTGGCCTTAGTGCTCAACTTCACGCTCGGCACCCTCAGAGGTAGAGCCGAACCTAGGAGCCTTTAATCATGGTCAAGATCATCGCCAACAATATAGAGATGCGTTTCGGCAGCCGCCTGCTGTACCGTTTCGATCGCCTCAGCCTGGCCCAGCACCAGACCATTCACCTGCAGGGCGACAACGGCAGCGGCAAGACCACACTGATGAAGATGCTGGCAGGCCTGCAGGCGCCAAGTAGTGGCGAGATCCGCACAGAAGGCTTTAGCCCAACGCCATGGTGGCGCCGCAACCCTTTGCTAGGCAAGGCGGTCTATCTGCACCAACACCCCTATCTGTTTGACGGTAGCGTAGCTTACAACCTCAACTATGTGCAGCCCCTTTGCGACATGACGGAACAGGAGATCGCCTCGCGTACCCAGACGGCGATCGAGATGGCCCAGCTGGGCAGCCTGCTCAACCAGAGAGCCGCCAGCCTCTCCGGCGGCGAGCGCCAACGTCTTGCCATCGCCCGCGCCTGGATCATGCGTCCACGCCTGCTGATGCTGGACGAGCCTACCTCCAACATGGACAAGCTGTCCCAGCAGCTGGTACTGACCATGGTCAGCCACCTGAAACAACAAGGCACAGGCATGCTGATCAGCAGCCATCAAAGCTGTTCACTCACCAGTCTGTGCGAGCAGACCTGGCAGATACAGGCGCAAGCAATTCGGGTAAGCCCGTCGACTCTCGATGAGCGCCCCTTCACCCCATCACAGCAGGAGCTGAGATATGTCACCGCAAATTGATGCCGTGATCCTTGCCGGCGGCATGGCCAGACGCATGGGCGGCAACGATAAGGGACTGGTCGAGTTAAACGATCAGCCGATGATTCAACATGCTATCGACAGGATAAAACCTCAGGTTAAGCAGATCCTGATCAACGCAAATCGCAACCAGGATCGCTATGCTGAGTTTGGTTACCCAGTATTGAGTGACGAAGACTCGGGTTATTTAGGGCCGCTGGCCGGCATGATCACGGCGATGGGACAGACCCAGGCCGATTACCTACTGGTAGTGCCCTGCGACTGCCCACTACTGCCGACTGATCTGGTACAGCGTATGCTAGCGGCGATCAAAGCCGAAGATGCCGAGATGGCGGTAGCCAGCGACGGCAAGCGAGAACAACCCGTGGTGTTACTGATGAAGCCCGCACTGCGAGGGTCGATGAAGGCCTTCTTAGATGCCGGCGAGCGTAAGATCGATTTCTGGTACGCCAAACACCAGTGCGTGGTGTGTGACTTCTCCGATCAGCCCAACGCCTTCGTGAACGTCAACACGCCAGAACAAAAACAACAACTTTCCGAGGCAATTGCCCACTAAAAATAGAGGTGTACATGAGCGTACCGTTTAACAATCCACTGCCGATCCCCGTCCTCGGATTTTGCGCCTACAGTGGCACGGGCAAGACGACCCTACTAAAGAAACTGATCCCCGAACTCAATCGTCGAGGCCTGCGGCTAGCCGTTGTCAAACATGCTCATCACAACTTCGATGTGGATATTCCCGGTAAGGACAGCTTTGAAATGCGCAAGGCCGGTGCCCGCCAGATGCTGGTCGCCTCCCATGTGCGCTGGGCACTGATGACAGAAGATCCTGTCGAGGATGCGCCCGAGCTGCCCCACCTGCTGGCCCAGATCGAGGCCGACAAGGTGGATATCGTCCTGGTTGAGGGCTTCAAGAAGCTGGCCCTGCCTAAGGTCGAGCTGCACCGCGCCGCCCACGGCAAGCCCTTTATCCATACCCATGACGAGCACATTCAGGCCATCGCCTGCTGCGACGACACTGAGCTGCCCTCGGATCTCAGACGCTTAGATATCAACGACGTGGGCCAGATAGCCGACTTCGTCATCGAATACGCCAACAACTGGCGCCCCTGCACGCCATCGCTCCCCCTCGCGCCCGAGTGCGGCTGCGAGCTGGACACCAGCAAGACGCTGTCGGTGAGACAGGGAATAGACAAGATCCTCTCCTACGTCACGCCTGTATCGGCCACCGAAGAGGTCGCCATCGACGACAGCACAGACAGGGTATTGGCCCAAGATGCCATCTCGCCGGTGGACGTGCCCCAGCACACCAATTCGGCGATGGACGGCTTTGCCTTTGCCTACTCAGACCCCATGCTAGACAGCTACACACTGGTGGGCGATGTGATGGCGGGTCACAGCTATCGGGGCACACTCAACCCCGGCGAGGCGGTGCGCATCATGACGGGCGCCCCCATGCCGGACGGCGCCGATACGGTGCAGATGAAGGAGATGGCGGAAGATCGCGGCGACAGCGTCAGCTTCCAAGGCAATATCAGCCCGGGACAACACGTACGTCAAGCCGGTGAAGACATTGCCAAGGATCAGACGGCCCTGAGCACCGGACACAGACTCAAGGCCGCCCATCAAGGCATGTTGGCATCACTGGGCTTCGGCAAGCTGCCCGTGTATCGCCGCCCTAAGGTCGCCGTCTTCTCCACTGGCGACGAGGTGTGTCAGCCGGGCGAGCCCTTAAAGCCTAACTGCATCTACGACTCCAACCGCTTCACCATCAAGTCCATGGTGAAACAGCTGGGTTGCGAGGTGATCGATCTCGGCATTCTGGAAGATAACGAATCAGCCCTGGTCGACGCCCTACAAGGCGCGGCGCAGCAGGCCGATGTGGTGATAAGCTCAGGCGGTGTCTCGGTAGGCGATGCCGACTTTATCAAGTTGGCGCTCGCCAAGGTGGGACAGATCAACTTCTGGCGCATCAACATGCGTCCGGGTCGCCCACTGGCCTTCGGTCAGATAGGCGATAGCCTCTTCTTCGGCCTGCCGGGTAACCCAGTTGCCGTGATGGTCTCATTCATGCAGTTCGTTCAGCCTGCACTGCGCAAGTTAGCAGGCGAACTGGAATGGGCGCCGACCTTAGTGCCCGCCATCGCCGACTGCACCCTGCGCAGCCGCACCGGCCGCACTGAGTTTACCCGCGGCGTCTATCATCTGGGCAGCGATGGCCGCCTACATGTCACCAGCACGGGCGCCCAGGGCTCGGGCATGTTGAGCTCAATGGTGAAGGGTAACTGCCTTATCGTGATCGCCGAGAAAGACGAACAGCTCAACGTGGGTGATACCGTTTATATTCAACCCTTTGCCGATCTTTTATAGTCGACAATGGATTAGCCAGGCGGGTGAAGTAAATACCCCGCCGCCGTAGGTGATTCTGTATGAGTTTGATAGTCGATACCTTTGGCCGCACCGTGGAATATCTGCGTCTCTCGGTGACCGACAGATGCGATTTTCGCTGTGTCTACTGCATGAGTGAAGACCCCTGCTTCCTCGACAGAGAGCAGGTGCTCAGCCTGGAGGAACTGGCCTGGATAGGCCAGGCCTTTACCGAACTTGGGGTCAAGAAGATCCGCCTCACCGGCGGCGAGCCCCTGGTGCGCACCGATTGCGACCAATTGGTCAAACTGCTGGGCCAGCTTCCCGGCCTCAAAGAGCTGTCCATGACCACAAATGGCTCACGCCTAAGCAAGTTTGCCGGCAAGATGCATGAGGCGGGCCTGAGCCGGCTCAACATCAGCCTGGATACCCTGAAACCCGAGCTATTTACCCAGTTGACCCGCAACGGCAACCTGGAGCGGGTAATTCAGGGGATAGATGCCGCCAAGGCGGCGGGCTTCAGCCGCATCAAAATCAACGCCGTGATCCTGCGTGGCCAAAATGACGACGAGGTACTGGATCTGATCGAGTTTTGCCGCGAACGAGAGCTGGATATCGCCTTCATCGAGGAGATGCCACTAGGTGTCATCGACGAGCGCAAGAAGAGCCGTCACTGCAGCAGCGACGAGGTTAAGGCGATCATTGCCAAGCGCTATCCACTCAGCGTCTCTGACAAGCGTACCGGTGGCCCGGCCCGCTACTACACCATGCCCGGCAGCAAAATTCATGTGGGTTTCATCTCGCCCCACAGCAACAACTTCTGCCACGAGTGCAACCGGGTGAGAGTAACTGTGGAGGGACGTTTGCTTCTCTGTCTGGGCAACGAAAACTCGGTGGACCTCAAGGCAATTGTCAGAGAATATCCCGGCGATATCGAGCGCCTGAAGCAGGCGATTCTCGAGGCGATCAAGCTCAAACCCAAGGAACATCACTTCGGTCCAGAAGGCGAAACCCAGATCCTACGCTTCATGAATGCCACCGGCGGCTGATGCCCTGGGCCATTTTCGATGATAGACTCTGACACATCTGATATTGAATGAGTCTGACTCGAGATGGCCCTGACCCGAAGAAAATGGAATAACATCATCATCTTCGCCTCCATCGCCATGGTGGCGATACTCACCTTTTTAGAAGGTCACCGCCAGGCGATCCCGGAAGATGCCCAACCCCTCTTCGATCAACAGGCGCCCCTGTTTCAGTTGCAATATGACGATCTCTGGCTCGCCCAGCAGGGCTTCGGCTGGCAGTGTGACCCTCAGGTGCTCAACTGTCGCCAGTGGGCCGAGGCCTGGAGTGGTATCCTGGTCTCGCCAATCGCCAAACCCACTGGCATAAGCACACCTGCCCATGAGTTAGTGATCCAGATCCGCGACATAGAGACGCCACAGCTCTGGCTCATCTATCCCGAGGAGGGACTACTGAGCTCACCGGCCGGTAACTGGTACCGGATCCCGCCGAGCCTACGCCCGTCATTACAGCCGATCCTCAGACTCGATAATCCCTAAACCAGCGAAACGAAGAGACACCTATGCCCGAACTCCCAGAAGTCGAAGTCACCCGCCAAGGGATCTCCCCTCACCTGCTGGATCAGCAGGTCACAGGATTAACCGTGCGTAACGCCTCGCTGCGCTGGCCCGTCCCCGAAGTTGCCCAGCAGATAGTCGGACAGACCATCAGAGGCATACGCCGCCGCGCCAAATACCTGCTGCTGGATACCGATGCCGGCACCACCATAGTCCACCTCGGCATGTCGGGCAGCCTGCGAATTCTGCCCAAGTCTACGCCGGTGGAGAAGCATGACCATATCGATTTGGAACTGGCCAGCGGCAAGGTGCTCAGGTTTAACGATCCCAGACGCTTCGGCGCCTGGCTCTGGTGCGAGCTCCCCGAAGCCGCCCACCCCTTGCTGGCCAAACTAGGCCCCGAGCCCCTGCAATCGGGCTTCAATGTCGACTACTTGGCCAAGGCACTGGAAGGTAAGAAGAAGGCGGTCAAACTCTGCCTGATGGACAATCATATCGTGGTGGGCGTAGGGAATATCTATGCCAACGAGGCCCTGTTTGCCGCAGGCATACACCCGCAGGCCGAGGCGGGACGAATCGATAGGGAGCGGCTCACGGTACTGGTTGCCGAGGTGAAACAGATCTTGGCCCAGGCGATCAAACAGGGCGGTACCACGCTCAAAGACTTCACCAATGCCGATGGCAAACCCGGTTATTTCGCCCAGAAGCTGCATGTCTATGGTCGCGGCGGCGAGACCTGTACCCAGTGTGGCAACCTGCTGAGTGAGATCAAACTGGGCCAAAGGGCCACCGTCTTCTGCGGCCTGTGCCAGCCACGCTAGGCCCTGCCTGGATAACCCTGCCTGAGCAAATCCCTGCCGCACAAAGCAAAAAGGCTGACAAGATGTCAGCCTTTTTAATTACTCGTTTTCAGCTAAAGCCTTAGCTAAACAACTACTCTAAACATTAGAAGCGATACTCATAGCTGCCGAACAGGGTCGCATTGGTATCCTTGTCGTCCGCCTCGAATTCAGACTGAGACACAGTGCCACCCAGGCTCATCATCCCTTTCCAGATTGGCAGACGATAGCTGAGTTCCAACATCAGCAGATCTTCCTTACGCGGCTTGGGTGCCCAACCATTATTAACCGTCCTACCATCCTTGTTTAACTGAGCGAAGCGCAGCAGTGAGGTGAAGCCATGGCTATTGGCAAACTGACCGATAAGCCCCAAGACATAAACGTTGGCGTCGCTGTCATAGGTGCTGCCGAGTGAGCGGCCATAGTAGCGCGAACCACTCTTATAGGTACCGTGCTCATAGAAACAGTTGAAGGCGTTCTGGTTCTCGCCACAGGCCACCATGGTATCTGAATACTCGAAGAAGAGCTTATACTGCTGAGAGTCGAACTCGAAACGGGTATCGGCACCGAACAGCTTGGCGCAGTCCGCCAGATCCCAAGGCATGGGACCGCTCGAGTCTTCACAGGTGCGCTCTAAGTAGAGGCCTACCGGGATATCGAACCAGGTATCGGCGTAACGAATATCGAAGCCCGCCATCTGATTGCCAATCTTAGATTGTAGCGCAGGGTCACAGCTGGCCTCACCGTTCACACAGGTGGTATTACCGGCGATGGCATCGAACAGGGTCGATAGGCCGCACTCCTCGCCCTCACCGCAGAACATGGTGGTCCAGGAGATCCCCATCTCTAGCTGTCTCAGGGGGCGTATGGTGCCACGAAAGTTCCACAGCAATGGATTGGCGACGGCGCGCTCCTCTTCCAGATAGCTAATACCTGTGGTCAGCGTCCAGGGGCCAATCCAGGAGAGCCATGGCGTCTCGAACGCCGCCGCGTTGTTGCGGCTCAGCATCAGGCTAGGCAGCGGACGGGCATTGTTTGAACGATGCAGGGCAGTATCGAATCCCGGCCCCCACCATTGATCCACGGCGCCGGCAGTCACCATCCAGTTACCCAGGGCAACGGCAAAATAGGAGTCATCCAAGCGAATTTCTTTCTCATCCATGGGATCATAGTGGGCCGATGCTGCGACTTTGAAGGCAAATCTGTCACCCAAATACTCGTGGGACGCCTGCACCTCTGCCTTCTCGCGATAGTCCGAACCGAAATGCTGGAAGCGCGCCGGGTCGCTGCCACCGGCCAGCTTGATGCGGCTGTTGCCACGATTCTCGACCGCATTGCGGTAGTAGAAGTTCACCCGGGCAAACGCCGTGGCGAGACCTGGCGAGAGCACTGAGGGTTCCACCTTACTCAGATCGCTGCCAATACCCGACCACATCAGGGGATAGGTATTGACGGGCACAGTGATCACTCCGGCATCGGCGAGGGCCTGAATGTCGGCTCTGAGATAGATATCGGAAACATCGACCCAGGGGGCCGCGTGGGCTAAGGAGGTGATCATCAGGCCTAAGGCCGCGACGCCTCCAACAACATAAGCGCGAATTTTTTCCATCATAACGGGCAAATTAATCCTTTTTTTGCAGCGCTTTGGCTACTTCTTCATGCACAAATTGACTGACATCACCACCATGTAATGCCACCTCTTTCACCAGCGTCGAAGAGATAAACGAGTTCTCTTCGGCCGGGGTTAAAAATACGCTCTCCAGGTCGGCGCTCAGGCGCCTGTTCATATTGGCGAGCTGAAACTCATATTCGAAATCTGATACCGCCCGCAGGCCACGCACGAGGACACTGGCATTCTGCTCCTTGGCAAAGTCCACCAGCAGGCCGCTAAAGCCCACCACCTCGACATTGTCCAGATGCTCGGTCACCCTTTTGACCAACTTTACCCTCTCCTCCAGGCTGAACCTCGGCTGCTTGGAGGGGTTGGCGGCGATGCCTATCACCACCTGTTTGAACAACTTCGCCGCACGCTCGATAAGGTCGGTATGACCGTTAGTGACGGGGTCGAATGTTCCAGGATAAATCGCTTTCGTGTGCATGGCTCGCAGCCCTTACTTTGGCTTGGTATAAGTTAATGGCGGAATTGCGCCTAGTTTAACGAGTTTCCCCCCCGGATTGAACCACCGGCATCGAATTGTTTATTGTCGAAAAAATCCCTAAAAGTTACAATTTGCATCAATAGTGTAAAAATGCCGTGGGAGAATGCTCGGCAAGACACTCGCCGATGCTATGATAGATGAGATTAACCGTCATTCTAAGCACGCTTGTTTTAAGCATTCGGCCTTAGGCGCTGTGCCTACTAACAACCTCCCATCAGAAAAGTTTTCATATGATTAAAAGCGTACTAGTCATTCGCAATGATAAAATTGGCGACTTCGTGCTCACCTGGCCCGCGCTCTATGAGCTTAAAATGGCGCTGCCCAACGCCAGCATTGAGGTCTTCGTCGATCCTGCACTGAAAGATTTCGCCATGGCCTGCCCCTACATAGACCATGTGATAGTGGATGATGGCGACGACCAGGCGATCGCTAAGACATTTGCCGAGCGTCATTACGATGCGGTTATCGTGTCACGCTCACAGATCCGCACCTACCGACTGCTACGCAAGCTGGATATTCCCTACAAGCTGGCCCCTAAGCTGAACTGGTATCAGTATCTGTACCAGCACAGAACCAGCATAGAGGTGCCTAAAGGGCTGGGTGGCTGGCGTAAGAGCTGCATGATGGTCGAGCGCTTCCTGGCCGATCACAGAATTCCTGTCCCCGCACTGCCGACACGCTACTGGGACCTCTCCCACGAGCGGCGCAAGTGGCAAGATCACTATGGCCAACAAGGAGAGGAGCGACTGATCTTCGCCCATCCCGGCACCGGCGGCTCATCGGGTGGCATCTCCCCTAGCGACTTTGCCGGCCTGCTGGCCCAGGTAGACAAGCTAACCACAATCGAGTGCAAGTTCGTGCTGACCTACAGCGGCCAGGAGATCGCCCTGGCCCAGCAGATCTATGACCAGCTCAGTGCACAGGGGATCAAGGTGATGATGGCCGAGCCGCTAGCCAGCCTGGCCGACTTTGCCAAGTCTCTGGTCGCCGCCGACATGTTTATGGCGGGCTCGACCGGTCCTCTGCATATTGCCGGCTTACACAATGTGCCGACAGTCGGTTTCTATGCGGGCAGACGCTCGGCGCCTAAGGTGCGCTGGCAGACCCTGACCCAGAGCGAGAGGCGTCTGGCCTTCACTCCACCCGTCGGCAAGAAGACCGGCAGGAACATGGCGCTTATCGACTTCGATCTGGCTGCCAAGGAGATCGCGGCCTTTTTAGATACCCAATACGCGAGTCAGTCAGCTGTCAGCTAAGCTAGCTGATATGACTCAGTTTTTCTCACAAACGGGACAAGTATTATGATCATAGTAACGGGTGCTGCCGGTTTTATCGGTAGCAACTTAGTTAAAGCGCTCAACAACTTAGGGCGCAGTGACATTATCGCCGTAGACGACCTGACCGACGGCACTAAGATGTTTAACCTGGCCGACTGTGAAATTGCCGACTATCTGGATAAAGCCGACTTCATCGAGCAGATCGCCCAGGGACAGTTCGATGGCAAGGTAGAAGTGATCTTCCATCAGGGTGCCTGCTCGTCGACCACTGAGTGGGACGGCAGGTTCATGATGGCCAACAACTACGAGTATTCCAAGACACTGCTCCACTTCTGCGAGCGTAACGGCAGCCAGTTTATCTACGCCTCTTCGGCTTCTGTCTATGGCGGCAGCGACAAGTTTATCGAGCAGCGAGAGCTGGAGAAACCACTCAACGTCTACGCCTACTCTAAGTTCCTGTTCGACCAATATGTCAGACAGCACAACTTCACCACTCAGGTGGCGGGCCTACGTTACTTCAACGTCTATGGGCCTAGGGAGCAACACAAGGGCGGCATGGCCAGCGTAGCCTTCCACTTCAACAACCAGATCAAGGCGAGCGGCATCTGTCGCCTGTTCCAAGGCCACGACGGCTTCGAAGATGGCAAGCAGCTAAGAGACTTCGTCTACGTGGAAGATGTGGTCAAGGTCAACCTCTGGCTTTGGCAAAACCCCGGGATCTCAGGGGTATACAACTGTGGTACGGGCCAGGCACAGAGCTTCAACGACGTGGCCAATGCGGTGATCGCCTATCATGGTAAGGGAGAAATTGAATATATCCCCTTCCCGGATAAGCTCAAGGGCGCCTATCAGAGCTATACCCAGGCCGACCTCACGCAGCTGAGAGCCGCCGGATATACTCAGGCCTTTAAGACGGTCGAGCAAGGGGTTCCCGAATATCTGGACTGGCTGGCCGCGCAGCACTTTATCGGTCAGTAGTGAAAGGTCAGTAAAAGAAAGCCCCGGGTGATACCTGGGGCTTTTTTTATCTTATCTCCCGCACAACCTCGATCAGCTGGGTCGTCGAGATGGCCGGTGTTCGCGGTAGATAGATCACCTGGCACAGAGGTTTGAGATGATCAAACTTGCCTTGCCAATCATCGCCCATCACCAGGATATCGGCCTTATGCGCCTTGATATATTCCGCCTTTAACTCCAGCGACTCCTCCAGAAACACCTCATCGACACAGGCGAGCGCCTTGACGATGCGCATTCTGTCACGCTCGTTACAGATGGGATAGCGCTGTTTCTTGGAGAAATTCAGCGCATCCGAGGAAACGCCTACCGTCAGGTGCTCCCCTAACGCTCTGGCGCGCTCGATAATGTTGAGATGTCCGATATGAAACATATCGAAGGTCCCGAAAGTAATAATTCTCATGAAGCCTCTTCGGACAAAAGATAATCGACGATGCGCTGACTAGAGTGGCCATCAACCCGACCGGCCAACTCTAGAGTGTACTCTGCCCGCTTAGCGGCAAATGACTCGGGCTGGGCGATCTGTTGATCCACCACGGTTTTGAGCTCCTTGTACGACGCCGCGTGAGCGGCCACACCGGCATAACGGTAGAGATCTTCATCCATGCGATTCTTGAAACGGAAACTTAAGATGCCGCGATAACTCCAGCGCAGGTGGTAGAAATCACACCAGACCACGGGCTTATTCAAGGCCGCAAACTCAAACAGCGCCGACGAGGCGTCGCTGATCAAGAGATCGGCACTGGCCATGAAAGGCAAGAGGTTCGCCTGCTCAACAGGTGCCAGGTAGACGTTATCAAAACTGCCCCAATGCTCCAGCAGTTGCTTCTGTTTCTTATAGCTGGGTTTGCTAAGCGAAAAATAGTGCGGCTTAAGCAAAATGTTGTATTCGCTAAAGGCGCTGGGCCAATCTTTGGCCATCTTCTCTATGCTGCTGGGATAGAAGGTCGGCGCGTAAAGCAGCGTCGGCTTGGCAGGGTCTAAGCCTAATGCCGCCAAATCCAGCCCGGCCTCACTGCCCTGCACGATAGGATCCAGCTTGGCATAGCCGGTATCGATAAAGGTCTTATGGGGAAAGAGCTGCTGCAGGCGCTTGAGGCGATATTCCCCCTCGACGAAACGCACATCCATATCCGATTCGGACACAGTGTAATAGCAGGCCTTAGGGCCGATGCCGTGCTGCATCAGGGCGGTCTTGCAGATCCCCTTGAGCTTAGCGGCCGCGTCGAAGCTGTTGCCAAAGATCACCCAGCTGGGTTTCTCCTTCAGGTAATAAGCGAGCGCCTCCTCCTGGGAGTCGACCCAATGGGCCTCCAGGCCATTCTGCGCCACCAGGGCATCGAGCGCCGCCTGCAGATCCTGACTGCGATAGATCACGAAGCGCACTACTTGCCCACGCGCCTGCAACTCCTGCATGACGGGCAAATATTGCGGCAAATAGTATGGATGCAGAACATCAAAACAGATCACAATCAATCTTCTCGCTGGTTATCGAAACCTTTGACCCGGCGCGAGGGACAGCAGATCGCCGCCAAACACTCAACCTAGCCTCAGTCTATCAATGGGCATACTGGCGCAGATTGTAACACATTCCATTAATACTACAGCCAATTTGTCACCTCGCCAGGCGAAAGCCTGACCAGTGAGCCCGGCGCAATGGGCGCCGAGTCACAAATGAGCGAACGCATAGTCCCGGGTCACTGGCAAATAGCCATTGGCCAAGGTTTTCTCTGTCAGCAAAGCCATGTATCCTTAAGCCACTTTTATTTTATCGGCTAGGGCACAATGTCTCTTATTCCAAGTGAACGATTAGCACAGGCAAGACGCCTCCTCTTTGTTTCCCCTTTGGCGCTGGGCGATTTTCTCTATATCAAGACCTTTCTGGCCGCACTCAAACAGCAGCATCCAGCACTCGAGGTGGATATCTGGCTCGACGATAACCGCAACAACCAAGACAGTTGGCGCCTCTCTCGCAGCAAGATCATGCAGCAGTGGATCGCCGCCGAGCCCGCCTTTAGTCGCAGCTATGGCTGCAGCGACAGCAAGGCAATGCAGGACAAACAGGTCGAGGCCGCCAAGGCCCTAGATTACGACCTGGTGATCACTCACTCAGGCAGCAAGAGCGAGCAGTTTTCGGCACTGGCCAGACGCATCAGTCCCAAGGGCTTTATCGTCACCAGCCTGGCCAAATCCAAATTTGGCGGGCTGCTCGACCCCTGGTTTTTTCGTCACAGCGACAAGACCTTTAAGATAGATGTGGCGGCCCTCGGCGAGCATCACCATATTACCGATCGCTACTATCAGCTGCTGCACAGAGTTGCCGGGCTGACACTGGACAAATCGGCCTTCATGCCGTCGCTGACCATCACGCCAGAGGTTACCGAGACGGCAAAGGCCTGGCTAAACGAGACCTTTCCCGGTCAGTCTCAGGGCAGGCTCTATTTTCTCAACCATCTGTCGACCAATAAGAAGCGCGACTGGCATCAGTCTCAGCTGTTTGAATTGATCGCCCGCCTCACCGAGCAGGCACCAGACAGCCGCTTCATCGTCAACAGCACCCCGGAAAACTTTAGCGCCCTCGGGCAGGCCATCGCCGATGAGCCTAAGCTGGCGAACAGCCAGGTCGCAGTCTTTACCGTGCAAGACAACTTCTTCGAGCTGCCGGCAATGATCGCCGCCGCCGATATGGTGATCACGGTAGAAACTGCCATCATGCACTTCGCCACCGCCAGTCAGCGACCGCTTATCGCCATGATGCGGCAGAAGAAGCCCTACTGGGCACCGCCGGAAACCGCCAGCGCTAAGGTGCTATACGCCTCGACCGGCAAGGGCTATGTCAGCGATATCGGCGTCGACGAGGTGATGGCCACGCTTGCCCAGATGTCTGGCCCCAAGATGTCTGGCCCGCAGATTCCTAATACCCAGATATCTGACGACGAGAAGCCAGCCGCCCATTCACAGTTAAGTTCATAACAGCCAAGGCCCCATTATGAAAAAAGCCATCTTCACTCTCGCCATTGGCGACAATCCCATGTACCGCGCGGCGCTAAAAAGCTTCGAGCGCTACGCCAAAAAGGTCGGTGCCGATCTCGTGGTATCGGATCGACTGCACTACAAGATCCATATCGAAAATCCTAAATACTCGGCCAGCCCGGCCTGGCCCGAAAAGCTCTATACCGCCGAGTTATTGAAGCAATACGACAGGGTGCTCTATCTGGATGCAGACATCATGGTGACGCCATGGGCGCGAGATATTTTCGAAGAGTATCAAGATCTTGAAACTGTCTACATGTTCGACGAAGGTCCTTACACCGACCGCACCATTCCGGTAGGCGAGATCAATGCCGCCTTCGACGCCGTCGAGAACTGGCCACAAACCGATGGCCACTACAGTTACTACAACTTCGGCATGTTCCTGATCTCTAAGGAGTGCCCCCTGTTTGAACTCGCCACCCTGGAAGGGATGCAGCAGGTGTGTAACACGGTTAAGTTCTACGATCAGACCTATGTGAACTACGTCATTCAGAAGAACAAGATCAAGAACCAAGGCGTCGATGCGGCTTTCAATCGCATGGATCTGCTGGGCAACGAAGATTATCGCAAGGCCGACTTTATTCACTACGCCGGTCGCGGCTACCGCATCAAGTGTCCGAGCCGCGAGATCCGCTATGTCGACGACTACTGCCAGATGTATGGCGATACCCTGACACCAGCAGAGATCAAGCAGCTCAAGCTCGATGCCTGGAACCTCTATACCGCCAACCTACAGCGTAAGAGTGGCGTTCCCCAGGGACTACTGAACTTTATCGGCAAGCCAACTCTGGGACGAAAGTGGCTTAAATAAAAGCGGCTTAAATAACGGTTTATATAAATAAGCAATTACTTAAGTTTTAGGGCTGCAAACACTAACAGTTGCAGCCCTTTTCACGCCACAGTCCACCAGCCTTTCGCTCACCTTTGCAACCGCAGATTTACCCCCTAGTAACAGCGACCCCCATGCATTAACACAAAACCAGCTAATAGATTGAAAAGGTAAAACTTATCCCCTCTAACGAGTAAAATTTCAGCCAAGATTATCACTCGTTAAGGCGCCATGAAGACCTCACTCATCATCACCACCTATAACTGGCCCCAAGCACTAAATGCTGTGCTCGCCAGCCTCCAGAGGCAAAGCCGGCTTCCCGACGAGGTGATCATCGCCGACGATGGCTCAGGCCCGGCAACACGCGAGCTTATCGACACTCTCAAAGCCAGCTTTCCCGTCCCGCTGATCCACAGCTGGCATGAAGACAGGGGCTTTCGTCTGTCAGCCAGCCGCAATCGCGCCATAGGGCTGGCCCGCTTCGACTACATCATAATGATCGACGGCGATCTCTTGCTACACCCAGACTTTATCGCCGATCACCTTGCCGTCGCCGAGCCCAATTGCCTGGTGACGGGCAAACGAGTGAAGCTGGGACCGGCCCTAAGCCAGCGGATCTTGGCAGGCGCCGCGCGTCCTTGCCTCTTCTCACCAGGCATCGCCAGGGGCAGAGAGCAAGCGCTTCGCAGTCGCTGGCTATGCGAGAAAAGCGGCTGGGGGGCGCCGGACTCGATAGAGGGCATACACGGTTGTAACCTGGGATTCTGGCGGCGAGATGCCCTGGCCATCAACGGCTTTAATCAGGCATTCGAGGGCTGGGGCCCTGAAGATAAGGAGTTTGCCCTGCGCATGTACCACAACGGTAAATGGCGCAAGCGGGTAAAGTTTTATGCCGTCGCCTTTCATCTACATCACAAGGAGAGCTGCCGCCAGCAGCTGGCCAGCAACAATCTTTTGTTTCAGCACACGCTTACCCAGAGGCCGATTCGCTGCGCCCAGGGCATTAGCGAACTCGGCTCTTAAGGTGAGTGGCAGAGGCTCAGATAGTCGGTGACTATCTTATCGATTGCCACCTGCGTGAGGATCTCACTGTCGGCAAGGCTAGGATAATGCTCCAAGGCCTTATCTAGCTTACGACTCAAGGCCTCACTATCCCGCCTCGGCACCAGATATTCGGCAAGCTCTTTTGTCATGATCTCATCCGGCCCATGGGGGCAGAGGGTGCTGACCACGGGCGTACCACAGATCAAAGACTCAATTAGCACGGTCGGCAGGCCCTCATAATCGGAACTCAGCACTAAGAGGCGCGCCGCCTTGATCCAGGGAAAGGGGTTGGCCTGAAACCCGGGGCAGATGATGCGATCGGCCACGCCATGCTTCTTAGCCAGCTTCATCGCCTTCTTGGGGTTGTTGCAAAGTAGCACAAGTGGCAAGGGCTTATGCATCTTGGCAAGCGCCTGGAACAGTATGTCATGACGTTTCTGGCGGGCGACGCGACCCACGTGGATAAGGAATTCTCCCTTAGGGATATCCGGGTTCACCTCATCGGCCTTTGCCCTTATCGCCTCGACATCGAAGGGATTGTAGATGGTGCGCACACTGCGAGGCACGATTCGACCGCTTTGGTTGATCTCGCGTGCTATCCCCTTGGACACTGTGATCAATGCCTGGCCGTTCAGTGCCCGCTTGGCTCTGAGCATGGTGAGATAGGAGATAGGCCCGAGTTTACGCTCGCGCTTCAACTCCTCTTCGATAGAGTTATGCACCACGATATAGAGCGGCGACACGTTTGCGCGGGTCAGTAATAGGTTACTCTTGTCCAGATTAGACAGAATCAGATCGAACTTGCCATGGATCTGCTCGAGTCCGTCGATCCACTGCTTCACCCTGGCCGCCGAGCGGCCTAGTCGCCACCAGGCGATGATATGGCGGTCGCGCTCATCGAAGCAGACATGCAGGGGAATATCCGCTGGCACGGCATAATCATAATGTGGGGAAAGCACCAGCAGGTGCGGCTCATGCCCTAGGCGTTTCAGCTCGGCCGCCAGGGTAAGGACTATCTTTTCGGCCCCGCCACCGGCGAGGCTGTCTATGGCCAAGCCGATGCGTTTAGCGCTCACAGGTGAGCCCCAAGAGTCGTTCAATCTCCGCCATGCAGATATCCAGCCCCTTGGCCTCGGCCTCTCTATCCATATTGGCAGTTAACTGCTGGGCGGTCTTGGGTTCCAGCAGGCGCTGCACCTGAGCGCACATGGCATCGAGCTCGATATCACAACTCAGCGCCAGGCCTCGCTGCACGCAGCGCTGGATCCGCTTGGGCTGATCCTTGGAGACGGCCACCGCCAGCGTCGGCACCTTGAGGGCGATTGCCTGCAACAGGGTGTCGCCACCACTCAGTACGGCGCCCGCAGCGCCATCGAGTAGATTGATAAACTCAAGGCTGGAGAGTCGCTCTATGGCCACCACGCCCTCTAGCTGAGGTAGATCTTTGGGGTAGTTAGGGCCAAACACCATGACGCTGGGGATCCCCGTCTTTCGATAACAGGCCTGCGCCACCTGAGCAAAGCGTTCGGCGGCCAGCGTCGAGCCGATATAATGTCCGCCAGAGCCGGCACTATAGAGAAGATAACCCTTCGGTTCCAGGCCGTGCGCTTGCTGCAAGGCGTGCTGCAAGGCGCTATCTGGCCGCGCGAAGATAGAGCCAGTAAAGATGGGTTCGGCGCGGTTAATCAGGTTTAACTTAAAGCGATCGAAACGGCTGATATCGCCAATCACAAACTCGGGTTGCACCACCCAATGGCTATCGGTGACCAGGGCCCTCTCGAGTTTCATGCCGCGGGCACGCTTGCGTTTGTGTTGACTGATGAAGACTACCTTGGCGCCGCTACGGTTGGCATGTTTAAGCTGCGCCTTGCGGCCGGCGGCATCGAAGATCACTAGGTCAGGCTTGAGCCTTGAGACCAGCTGATTCACCTCTTTCACACGCTTGGTGGGGGTGTCGTTGACCAGATGGGTCGGATAGGGACAATGTTTGGCATAGGGCGCGCGGCTATTGAGCACGAATTCAACCTGCGCCTGCGGCCAACGCTGCATGATCTCGTCGGCCACTATGGTGGAACGCATATATTCACCTATGCCCTCTTCACAGGAGACAGGTACAAACAGAAATTTTGGCGCCACTGACATTGACGATATCCCTAAAAATGAATGGGAAAACCCCATCTTCCCTCATTGCATGACTCGGCCGACGGGGGCCAGATGAGCCAATCAAACCTGAAGTCTACCATTAATCGCCAACCCCTGGCTAATGGCTGGCGTGTGACTGCGACTCGCTAACTTGGTCACCGGCGCTGGCTTGCGCCAGGCGATCAAACTCCGCCAGCACGGGCGCCACCTGAATCATCTCCATCAGGTGCTCTCCCTTGGCACGGGTTCCCCAAGGCACCCCACCCGCATGTTGCTGAGCGATCGCCTGATCATAGACGCTGACCACGCTGTCTAAACAGGTGTAGGGGCCGGTGCGCCCAGGATTGGAGTGGGCGTAGAGGCCGATCACAGGCGTGCCCTGAGTCACCGCCATATGGGCCGGGCCGGTATCTGGTGCCAGGACGATACTCGCCTGTTTCAGAAGCGCCAGAAGCTGGGTCAGCGAGGTCTTGCCCACCTGGTTTTCGATGCGGGGATCGCCATGTGAAAGGATCGCCTCGGCCAGCTCACGCTCCATAGGGACCGGACCACCGCAGAGCAGCACACGATAGCCTTTTTCCAGCGCATGGTCCGCCACCTTGGCATAACGCTCGGGCAGCCAGTTGCGCTCGGCCTTACTGGCGGCGGCGCAGATCACTAAGGTCTTGTCTCCATCTGGGATCAGCTGTCGGGCAAACTCGGTATCCGCGGCGGGCACTGGAATCTCCCACTTAGGCTTAAGATCCGTGACGCCCACGGCCTTGGCAAAGCCCATGAAACCCTCGAGCACATGGGGCGTTGCCAAGGGCTCCACCCTATGATTGGTCACCAGCCACTGCCCCTCCTTGGCGCGGGCGCGATCGAAACCCAGACGCACCTTGGCCGAGATAGCCAAGGAGGCGATGGTTGCCCTCAGTGCCACCTGCATATGCAGCAGCAGATCGAAGCGACGCCCCTTGAGGGCGCGGCGCAGATTGAAATAACTGCGCCAGCCCTGGGACTTATCGAAGATCACAAACTCGACGCCGGGCAGATGCTTGAGCAGCTGATACTCCACCTTGCCGATCACCCAGGTGATCTTAAGATCTGGATACTGACGTTGAATCGCCTGCACCATGGCCACCGCATGACACACGTCACCGATGGCAGATAAACGTAAGAGACACAAAGAGTGGGCAGTCTGCAAATTCAAGCTCATATTGGGGCCGCTGAGAAATAGTAAGGGAGTAAGGATCCGCAACGAGTTTAATGTAGAATGTCACTAGGTTCCATGATTAGGCCGCCATAGGAACGAAAATGAACGAAATTCCCTGTTTACCGGTCGGATGACACGATGAAGATCCTCAATACTTCCATTCCAGGCGTTAAGCTGCTCGAGCCTCGGGTGTTCGGCGATGAGCGCGGCTGTTTTTTCGAGACATTTCGTCAGCAGTGGTTTAAGGAGCACCTGGTGGATCTGGACTTTGTGCAGGAAAATCAGAGCCATTCACTGCAAGGCACACTGCGTGGGCTGCACTACCAGCTTAGACAGCCTCAGGGCAAGCTGATCCGTGTGGTCAACGGTGAGATCTTCGATGTATGTGTCGATCTGCGCCTCAATAGCCCAAGTTTCGGCCAATGGACGGGGCACCACCTGTCGGCAGACAACAAGCACCAGCTCTGGGTGCCGCCCGGGTTCGCCCACGGCTTCTATGTCATCTCTCCCGAGGCCCACTGCCTCTATAAGTGCACCGACTATTATGCGCCGAATGACGAACACAGCATCCGCTGGGACGATGACACCTTAGCCATCGATTGGCCGCTACTCAACACGCGGTCGCCAATCCTGTCGCCGAAGGACAAGGCCGCGGGCACCTTTGCCGAGGCCGATTACTATGAATAGTCAACAGCAGCACCCGTTGGCCGGGCGCAATATCTTGATCACCGGCGGCGCTGGCTTTATCGGCTCGGCCTTGATTCGC
The DNA here is from genome assembly GCF_007636505.1 of Shewanella sp. KCT. NCBI lineage: Bacteria > Pseudomonadati > Pseudomonadota > Gammaproteobacteria > Alteromonadales > Shewanellaceae > Shewanella > Shewanella sp. KCT. Next base: position 26,698 of record NZ_LVDJ01000005.1, on the reverse strand, counting down.
CACCTCATCGCGCTAGGCGGTTGCTGCGTGGTGAACTATGACAAGCTTACCTATGCCGGCAACCTGTTGTCGCTCGAATCCATCGCGCAAGATCCCAATTACCATTTCATCCAAGCCGATATCAATGATGGCGATACCCTGGGCAGAGCCCTAAGGCAACACCAGATAGATCTGGTGATCCACCTTGCGGCGGAGACCCATGTGGACCGCTCTATCGAGGGGCCCAGAGCCTTCATCGACACCAATATTGTCGGCACCTTCGAACTGCTGCAGCAATGTCTAGACTATTACCGCAAGCTGCCGGTAGAGATGGCGGCGCGCTTTCGCCTGCACCATGTCTCGACCGACGAGGTCTTTGGCGACTTAGGCTCAGACGAGGCGGGATACTTTAGCGAGCAATCCCCCTACGCTCCCAGCTCACCCTATTCCGCCAGCAAGGCCGCGGCGGATCATCTGGTTAGGGCCTGGCATCGTACCTACGGCCTACCTGTGGTGCTGTCGAACTGCTCCAACAACTATGGCCCTTATCAGTATCCGGAGAAGCTGATCCCCGTAACCCTGCTCAACGCCCTGCAGGGAAAATCGATTCCCGTCTATGGCGACGGCAAGCAGATCCGCGACTGGCTCTATGTGGACGACCACGCCCAAGCCCTGTGCCAGGTGGCCGCTCGGGGCGAGCTAGGCGAGAGCTACAACATAGGGGGCATGAATGAGATGACGAATCTCGAAGTCGTCAGCCTCATCTGCGATCTGTTAAATCAAAAGGTCACCGAGAAGCCCAGCGGCATCAGCGACTTCAGGCAACTCATCCGCTTCGTCAAAGACAGGCCCGGGCACGACACCCGCTACGCCATTGACGCCAGCAAGCTGAGCCTCACCTTAGGCTGGCAGCCTAGCGAAAGCTTCGCCAGCGGCCTGGAGAAGACGGTGGACTGGTATCTGACGCACCTGGATTGGTGCCATCAGGTCGCGGACCAGTCATGATGAGCAAGTCGTAATGGGCCAAGCGCGATGAAACCGATAGTGAAACAAATAATGAAACCGATATTAGTGATCGGTCGCCATGGGCAGGTTTCACAGGCGCTCAAGGCGACTCAGCCAGAATGTTACCAGGTGGCCTATCTAGGCCGTGAGGCGCTGGATATCCGCGACAGCCAGGCGATCGAGCGGGTATTAGACCAGCAAGGCTATGGACTGGTTATCAACGCCAGTGGCTATACCCAGGTCGATGCCGCCGAGACAGGCTGTCAGGCCGCCTTTGCCCTCAACCACCTGGCGGTTAAGACATTAGCCGAGCACTGCGGTAAACGTGGCATCCGGCTTATCCACCTTTCCAGTGACTATGTCTTTGATGGGGTCTTTGATGGGGTCTTTGATGGGGTCTTTGATAGGGTCTTTGATGGGGTCTTCGATGGGGTTTTTGATGAGGCTTTTAAGGGAGAGCTCGATAAACAACAGTGCCAGCCCTATCGCCCAACGGATGCGCCTAACCCGCTCAGTCGCTATGGCGAGTCAAAGTGGCGCGGCGAGCAGGCTGCGCTGGAATATGGCCAGGGCCATGCCTGCATAGTGCGCACCTCGTGGCTCTACTCCCCCTTCGGCCAAAACTTTGTCAAGACCATGCTGACCCTGATGCGCCAGGGTAAACCGCTTAAGGTTGTCGACGATCAATGGGGCACGCCAACTTCGGCCATGGCACTGGGGCAGTTTATCTGGCAACTCATTCAAGTGACAAAGCCAGACCCCATCTACCACTGGAGCGATCTCGGCGTCACCAGCTGGTATGAGTTTGCACGGCAGATATCAGATAGCGCCTATGCATTGGGGCTTCTCGATAAGCCAGCAAGCATCAGCCCCATTAGCACCCAGGAATACGGTGCGGCGGCGCCTCGCCCGCACTACAGCGCCCTGGATACCAGTCAGTCCCAGGCTATTTTGCCCGCCAAACGCTGGCAGGATAATCTCATCCAGGTGCTGCAACAACTGGCGAAAGAGGGCTGACAGGGCGTCAATATCGGGTACAATTCCCACTAGCGACCATTTAAGCCTGTTGAGCCAGTGAATCTATGCAAATAAAACCCACCGATGCCGGTTGCATCGTCTTTAGCCAAGCTTCGCTCAAGGCGATCACCCCAGATTGGTTTACCTTCGATTACTGGCAGGATCTAGGTGCCATCACAGGCTCTTCAAAGGGCCGCTACACCACCTGGTTTGTCAATCCAGCGCCTCTGAGTCAGGCGCCCGAGGAGGAGTGGGTACTCAGACACTATTATCGTGGCGGCATGATGGAGAAGTTCAGCCGCGATGCCTATTTCTATACCGGGCTTAAGCGTTGCCGGGCGATCGCCGAATTCAACCTGTTGGAGCAGCTGTTTAAGGAAGGATTTGCGGTGCCTGAACCTGTGGCGGCGCAGATCCAGCGCAGCGGCCCCTATTATCGCGGCGATATCATCATCAAGCGGATCCCGGGCGCTCGCGATCTGGTGGCCGAGCTAAGCCAGGGGCCTATGTCGGATGAAAAATGGCAGGCGCTCGGTGCCTGTATCGCCAAGTTCCATCGCCGCGGCGTCTACCACGCCGATCTCAATGCCAAGAACATACTGCTGGCCGGAGAAACCTTTACCCTGATCGATTTCGACCGCGGCGCGTTAAAACAGCCTGACAGCAAATGGCAACAGGCCAACCTGGATCGCCTGCTCCGCTCCTTCAACAAGGAGAAGGGCAAGACACCCGAACTGCACTTTAACCAGGAAAACTGGCAGCAGCTGTTAGCGGGTTACGCCCAGGCCTAGCCGTTAATCAGATCTCTGGCCAAGTCGAACTGGGCCGTCAGTGCCCCCTTATTGGCCTCGACCACCTCAAGCCCGGCCTCTCTGGCGGCCAGATAGGCCGCCTTATCGTCAAACTTATGCACCAACTGCTGCGCCAACTCATCGGCATCCTTCACTAAGGCGAGGGATCCCGCCTCCTTGAGTAAGCCAGTGATCTCGGCAAAATCCCAGTAATGTAGCCCCACATAGACAGGCAGGCCGATGGCCGCCGGCTCCAGTGGATTATGGCCACCATTCTCGATCAGGGTACCGCCCACAAAAGCCTGATCCGCCGCGCCATAGAAGCTGAGCAGCTCACCCATGGTGTCGCCCAGCAGCACCTGAGTCTGGTCATCCACCGCATCTTGTTTACTTCGGCGTGCCAGCACTAGCCCTGCGGCCTTCACCCGACTGGCCGCCGCATCAAACTGCTCTGGGTGCCTGGGCACCAACACCAGCAGGGCATGGGGGAAGCGCATCAACAGGCTCTTGTGCGCGGCGAGCATGATATCAAACTCCCCAGGATGCACGCTGCCCGCCACCCAGACAGGGGTCTCCATCCGCTGCCAGGTCTTACGCAGCTCTTTTGCCTTCTCTAGCAATTCAGGCGCTATGGTGAGGTCGAACTTGAGGCTTCCCGTGACCTTTACCCGCTCGGCCTCGACGCCCAGGTCGATGAAACGCTGCGCCGCCTGAGGTGACTGGGCGGCGATCAGATCCAGTGAGCGCAGCATGGGCAGCGACAGCTTGGGCCGGCCGCGATACTGGTTGGCGGACTTCTCCGACAGGCGGGCGTTGGCCAGCATCAGCCTGACACCCCGGCGTTTGGCCTGATGAATGAGGTTCGGCCACAGCTCCGTCTCCATGATGATGATCTGCTTAGGCTGTAGCTGACTCAGGAAACGCGCCACACACAAGGGGAGATCGAAGGGCAGATAGCAGTGCTGTACGCTTTCACCAAAGGCCTTTATCACCTCGGCCGAACCTGTCGGACTCGTGGTGGTGATGGTAATACTGAGCTCAGGGTAGTCCGCATGTATCTGTTTAATCAGCGGAATCGCCGCCAGGGTTTCCCCCATGGAGACTGAATGGATCAGCAGATCTGCCCGCGACAGTTTCGACAGACCGAAGCGTTCGCCCCAGCGACCACGGTAATCCGGGCTCTTGATCGCCCGAATCGCCAGATAGAGAATCAGCAGAGGGCTTAGCAGATACAGCAAGGCAGAATAGAGGATACGATTCATAGGGGACGGCACTTATACAGGGTCAATTTACTCATAGACCTTAATAGTAACATATGCCGCTGGCCGACGGGCGGCAAACAGACGCTGGCAATAAGCCTCACGTTGATTTATAAATCGGCAGAAAAACAGGGGGTTAATCTTAACTGGTCTGAGTAGCCATAGATTGACTTTTACCCGCTGGCTGATAACTTCAACTGGAGCCTTTACTCGAATATAGCCCTATAACTCGCGCGCCAGGCAAGGCCGGCCCACGAGTAATAAACCGACCTGACTTAGGATCAAGATGAAGACCCGCGATAAAATCGTCCACGCCGCCCTGGCACTGTTTAACGAGCATGGTGAGCGCGCCATCACCACCAACCATATTGCCGCGCATCTGGGGATCAGCCCGGGTAACCTCTACTACCATTTTCGCAATAAAGAAGACATCATCCGCTCCATCTTCAGCCTCTATGAACAACATCTGGAGACAGGCTTTCAGCCCTATGAGGGAAAAAAGGTCGACGTCGATCTCTTGATCGGCTACTTCGACGCCCTCTTCTACACCCTGTGGCAGTTCCGCTTCATGTACGCCAATCTGGTGATCATCCTCAGCCGCGACGAGGTGCTCAACAAGCAGTATACGGTCACCCATGAGCAGGTACTCAAGCGAGCAACCAGCATCCTGACCCAGCTAAAACAGGATGGCGTATTGGTGATCGACGATGCCGAGATCACGCCGCTGGCCGACACCATCCGCATGGTAGCCTGCTTCTGGATCAGCAACCAGCTCACCCACTCGGAGGCCACCCAGATCACCAAGACCTCCCTCTACGAGGGACTACTGCGGGTGTTAATGATCTTCAAGGCCTACGCCAGCGAATCCGCCAGACCCACCTTCATCAGGCTTGAGCAACACTACCAGGCCCTGGCCAAGGCGGAACAGGAAGAAGACTAAACCACTATTCTGCCACTCACCTCATCATCTGGCCTCTCGCTAAGCCATTTGTGATAGGCCAGTTGTGACATTTCGCATTATTTTTTGTTATGCGAAAGTTGCACTTGCACTAACTTAGTTAATAGCGCAAAAAAAAATGTGGCGCCGGCCGGGTTTAAGGTTAGAATTCGGCCAGCCTAGCGCGATCCATATCCCAGGCGTCCCCTTTTCCGGCAGGCGTGTCGGCAACAATAGATGGTCGAAACTGAACTAGACTTAATCATTCATCGACGGGGCGATACCTGGCTATGACAAGCCTGACTTATGCGTTAAAGATGGTTCCTAACTTATCGCCTTTCCTCGAGTTTATCTGCCAAGTGAGCAGGCTCGGGCAAAGCATACAAAAATAAAACTAGACAGAAAGAAGGAGACTACAGGTGGCAACGACCTCATTCTACGATCAAATCAATCAGCAGCTGGCTGAAGTTAAAGCGGAAGGCTTATACAAGAGCGAGCGCGTTATTGCCTCTCCTCAGAAGACTGAAATCGAAGTCAACGGCCACGAAGTGATGAACTTCTGCGCCAACAACTACCTTGGCCTGGCAAATCATCCCGAGCTGATCGCCGCGGCGCAGCAGGGCCTGAGCGATCACGGCTTCGGCATGGCGTCTGTGCGCTTCATCTGTGGTACCCAAGATATTCATAAACAACTCGAAGCCAGCCTGAGCGAATTCCTCGGCATGGAAGACACTATTCTTTACTCTTCTTGCTTCGATGCGAACGCCGGTCTGTTCGAGACCCTGCTGGACGCCGAAGACGCCATCGTCTCAGATGCCCTGAACCACGCCTCTATCATCGACGGTGTACGTCTGTGTAAGGCCAAGCGTTTCCGCTATGCCAACAACGACATGGCCGATCTGGAGACCCAACTGCAGGCGGCAAAGGCAGCCGGTGCCCGTCATATCTTGATCGCCACCGACGGTGTGTTCTCGATGGATGGCGTGATCGCCAACCTCAAAGGCGTCTGCGATCTAGCCGATAAATATGGCGCCCTGGTCATGGTGGATGACTCTCACGCCGTGGGCTTTATCGGTCAAAACGGCCGCGGTACCCACGAGTATTGCGACGTGATGGACAGAGTCGACATCATCACGGGCACCCTGGGCAAGGCCCTGGGCGGCGCATCGGGTGGATTCACCTCGGCGAAGAAAGAGGTCGTCGACTGGCTACGTCAACGCTCGCGTCCTTACCTCTTCTCTAACTCGCTGGCCCCTTCTATCGTCACCGCCTCGATTCATGTGTTGGAAATGCTAAAGTCTGGCCAGGCACTGCGCGAAGCCGTATGGGAAAACAGCCGTTACTTCCGCGAGAAGATGACTGCGGCAGGCTTTACCCTGGGCGGCGCCGACCACGCCATCATCCCAGTAATGATTGGCGATGCCAAGCTGGCCAGCGACTTCGCTAACCGTCTGTTGGAAGAGAATATCTATGTGATCGGCTTCTCCTTCCCTGTGGTACCTAAGGGCCAGGCCCGTATTCGTACCCAGATGTCGGCCGCCCACACCCGCGAGCAGCTAGATCGCGCCATCGATGCCTTCACCCGCATCGCCAAAGAGATGGGAATTATCTAGGAGTCTATCGATGAAAGCCTTAAGCAAACTCAAGCCTGAAGAAGGCATCTGGATGGTTGAAGCGCCAAAACCTGAAGTTGGCCACAACGATCTGCTGATCAAGATCCGCAAGACTGCCATCTGCGGTACCGACGTGCATATCTACAACTGGGACGAGTGGTCACAAAACACCATTCCTGTGCCTATGGTGGTCGGTCACGAATATGTGGGCGAGGTGGTCGAGATTGGTCAGGAAGTCCGTGGCTTCCAGATTGGCGATCGCGTCTCTGGCGAAGGTCATATCACCTGTGGCCACTGCCGCAACTGCCGCGCGGGCCGCACTCACCTGTGCCGCAATACCTCAGGTGTGGGTGTTAACCGTGAAGGTGCCTTTGCCGAATACCTGGTGATCCCGGCCTTCAACGCCTTCAAGATCCCTGACGATATCTCTGACGATCTGGCTTCTATCTTCGATCCATTCGGTAATGCGGTGCACACGGCGCTGTCGTTCGATCTCGTGGGCGAAGATGTGCTGATCACGGGCGCTGGTCCTATCGGCATCATGGCCGCCGCAGTTTGTCGCCACGTCGGCGCACGCCACGTGGTGATCACAGATGTGAACGAATACCGCCTCGAACTGGCCAAGAAGATGGGCGCCACCCGCGCCGTTAACGTGGCTAAGGAGAAGCTGGAAGATGTGATGCAAGATCTCGGCATGACCGAAGGCTTCGATGTCGGCCTCGAGATGTCGGGCGTACCGGCTGCCTTCCACTCCATGCTGGATACCATGAACCACGGCGGCAAGATCGCCATGCTGGGGATTCCTGGCGGCGACATGGCCATCGACTGGAGCAAGGTGATCTTCAAGGGACTCATCATCAAGGGGATCTACGGCCGTGAGATGTTCGAAACCTGGTACAAGATGGCCAGCCTGATCCAATCGGGTCTGGATATCTCGCCTATCATCACACATCACTACAATGTTGATGATTTCCAAGCCGGTTTCGACGCCATGCGTTCGGGCCAATCGGGCAAGGTTATCCTCAGCTGGGATTAATCCCCCGCACCACTCGCAACCGGGGCTGTACTCTCACGGCCCCATGTTGCACACTTAACTTATCCCTCTTTTTCATTACAGGTTGACTATGTCTGCTTTTCAACACCTGAGTGTCAATCAACTCATCCATATGCTGGAAGACAATGCCGAGGTACAGGTGGTCGATATCCGTGACGGCGCCAGCTTCGAGGCGGGACAGATCCCCGGTTCGACCAATCTCAACAACGAAAACCTGGCACGCTACATTGCCGAGGCCGACATGGACAGCCCCTTAGTCGTGGTCTGCTATCACGGCATCAGCAGCCAAAATGCCGCGCAATACCTGCATGAACAGGGTTTCGATGATGTCTATAGCCTGGATGGTGGCTTCCAGGCCTGGCGCGAAGCCCATTAATTTCCAGAGGTACGCCTATGTTGGAACTTGGTCGTCTCCCCAATGAACGCGCCGCCCAGGCGCTGATCGATTACCTCAAGGGCCAGGGCATAGATTGCCAGCTGCAACATGCCGAACACGGGGTGACCCTCTATGTCGCCCGAGAGCAAGACTACGCCAAGGCGCGCCGCGAGTATGAGCACTTCGTGCGCAATCCCTATGACGACAAGTACCTTCAGGCCTCCTGGGAGAACGGCAGCACAGGCACCAAACTAGACTACGGCGCGCCTGGGCTGCAGCTGGTGACTCAGTTCCTGTCAGGGGCTGGGCCCCTGACCCTTATCGTCATGCTCAGCTGCACGCTAATCTATCTCGGCTTCATCTTCGGCTTTGCCAATCCTATCTTCGAGGCACTCTCCTTCTTCGGCGCCGTACCCGGCAGCGACAGCAGCCAGATCTGGCGCGTATTTACCCCGAGCCTGATGCACTTCTCCGCCATGCACATCATCTTCAACCTGCTCTGGTGGTGGTATCTAGGCGGTAAGATAGAAAACAAGCTAGGGGTGACTCCACTTTTAACCTTACTGCTGATCGCCGGCACCCTGCCGAACCTGCTGCAATATGCAATTGGCGGCCCCAACTTCGGCGGCCTCTCGGGCGTTGTCTTCGCCGTGGTAGGCTACACCTGGATCATGGGAGTCAGACGTCCTGAGAAAGGCATAGGCCTGCCCCCGGCCTACATAGGCTTCATGTTGGTCTGGCTGGTGTTTGGCTTTACCGATATGTTCGGCTTATCTATTGCCAACGGCGCCCATGTCGGCGGCTTAATGGTGGGCCTGGCCCAAGGCTTTATCGACAGTCGCCGACGGGTTTAGGTAACCCCTAGATAACATGTGCCCTCAGAGAGGACACGAGATCTTTAAGGGCCCATTAAATGGGCCCTTTTTGATTGGCTAATACCAATCACCATGAGTGAAGGTTATTTATTGCGGTTGGGCATGGGATCACGCCAGCTCGATCACCTTCTTCACCAGCTTATCTATACCGATATGGGCCTGGGCAATATTCTCGGCCAACATGTAGGCCGGCGTGCTCACCAGTTTGCGCGCCTCATCGACGACGATCTGCTCGACATTGGCCTCCACATGCTCACCGCCCATCAGGTTAAAGGCGTGGGCCGTGTCGCTGTCATGGCCTATGGTGCCCTTGGCCTTCTCGCCGTAGAGCTTAGGGATCATCACGGGCGAGATACAGATAAAGCCCACCGGCTTGTCCGCCTCGACAAACTCGCTGATGAAGGCCTTCACGCTGGGTGCCACCTCACACTCACTGCCGACCACGGCAAAGTTACACAGGTTCTTCGCGGCGCCAAAGCCACCTGGGATCACCAGACCATCGAAGGCCTGGATATCTAACTCGTCCGTTGCCTTGATGTCGCCACGAGCAATACGCGCCGACTCCACCAGCACGTTGCGATGCTCTCCCACGGCCACCTCACCTGTGAGGTGATTCACCACATGCATCTGCTCTATGTTGGGTGCGAAACATTGATAACTTACTCCGGCCTGGGTCAGCGACAGCAGAGTCAATACCGCCTCATGAAGTTCGCTGCCGTCGAACACTCCCGCGCCGCTTAATAAAACAGCAAATTTTTTCATTAAAAACTCCTTTAATAGACCGAATGGTTTTAACAACCAGATAACAAAAGGGTTGATCTGATTATTTTTCATGCTAAGTTAGTTCATCGACTCTAACAAGGCCGAGCAATTTCGCCAAGTCAGAGCATAAATATGGATGACAAAATAAAAAATCCACAAATTAGGAATTTTTACTCGGAAGTAATACCTAGTTCACATAAAAATATAATACAAAAACAAATCAACAAGTTGCATCACCCGCTTATGTTCGTCGTCGTGATCCCTACTCGCTGAAACTTTTTTAGCTCACAGACTTATCCACAGGCTGCTGAGTAATTTGCCGTGGCCGAAATCGCCCTAATATGGCATGCTAGCGCCATCATCGCATACCGAAAAAATAGATAAAATTATGCCTAATATCGCTGAAAACCCACTCATTCTTGTGGATGGTTCTTCCTATCTTTACCGCGCCTACTATGCGCCGCCTCACCTGACCAACTCCAAGGGTGAAGCCACGGGGGCTGTGTATGGCGTGATCAACATGCTACGCAGCCTGCTTAACCAATATAAGCCGACCCAGATGGCGGTGGTGTTCGATGCCAAGGGAAAAACCTTCCGCAATCAGATGTATGCCGAATATAAGGCCCACAGACCCCCCATGCCGGACGATCTCAGGACGCAGATCGAGCCACTGCATCGCATCATTCGCGCATTGGGACTCCCCCTGGTCTGCATCCCCGGCGTCGAGGCCGATGATGTCATAGGCACCATCGCCAGACAGGCGAGCCAGGAAGGCCGCTCCGTGCTGATCAGTACGGGCGATAAAGATATGGCCCAGTTGGTGGATGACAAGATCACCCTGATCAACACTATGACCAACACAATCCTAGGCCCTCAAGAGGTGTGCAAGAAGTTTGGTGTCGGCCCTGAGCTGATCATCGACCTACTGGCACTGCAAGGCGATAAGGCAGATAACATCCCCGGCCTGCCTGGCGTGGGTGAGAAGACGGCGCTGGCGATGCTACAAGGCGTCGGCGGCGTCGAATCCATCCTCGCCAACCCAGAGAAGATGCCGGAGCTCGGCTTTAGGGGGTCTAAGACCATGCCCGCCAAGATCGCCGAACATGGCGACATGCTCAAACTCTCCTATGAGCTGGCGACCATCAAGTGCGACGTCGAACTGGAACAAGACTGGCACCAGCTCAACATTCAAGACGCAGATCGCGACGAACTGATCAAATGCTACGGCGAGATGGAGTTTAAGCGCTGGCTGGCCGAGGTGTTAGACAACAAGTCGAGTGCCAGCAGCCAAGAAGAGGCCGACGAAGTGCCGGCGCCTCAAACTATCGATACCCAGTACGACACCATTCTGACTTGGGAAGCCTTAGATGAGTGGCTAAAGGCACTGGCCGCCGCACCACTATTTGCCCTGGATACCGAAACCACCAGCCTCAACTACATGGAGGCCAAACTGGTGGGGCTCTCGTTTGCCATCGAGCCAGGCAAGGCCGCCTATCTGCCGCTGGCACACGATTATGCCGATGTCCCAGAGCAGCTCGACAGTGAGCAGGTACTGGCCAAGCTCAAGCCACTGCTGGAAGACCCTAGCCTTCTCAAGGTGGGGCAGAACCTTAAATATGACATGAGCATACTGGCCAACGTCGGTATCTCCCTCAAGGGCGTGGCCTTCGATACCATGCTCGAGTCCTATGTGTTTAACTCGGTCGCCTCCAAGCACAACATGGATGACCTGGCACTGAAATACCTGGGTCATAAGAATATTAGCTTCGAAGAGATCGCGGGCAAGGGCGTTAAGCAGCTGACCTTCAACCAGATCCCGCTGGAGACGGCAGCACCTTACGCCGCCGAAGACGCCGATATCACACTCAGGCTGCATCAACATCTCTGGCCAAGACTGCAAAAGGCCAGCGAGCTTGCCAGCGTCTTTACCGACATAGAACTGCCTCTGGTCAGCATACTGTCTCAAATCGAACGTCAGGGCGTGTTGATCGACAGCATGTTGCTGGGCCAGCAGAGCGACGAGTTGGCACGCAAGATAGATGAGCTGGAACAGAAGGCCTACGAGATCGCTGAAGAGCCCTTTAACCTGGGCTCGACCAAACAGCTGCAGGCCCTCTTCTTCGAGAAACTGGGTTACCCTGTATTGAAGAAGACCCCTAAGGGCGCACCGTCCACCGCCGAAGAGGTGCTGGTCGAGCTGGCACTGGACTATCCTCTGCCCAAGATCATCCTGGAGCACAGGAGCCTGTCTAAGCTTAAGAGCACCTACACAGACAAGTTGCCGCTGATGGTCGATGGCAAGACTGGCCGGGTACATACCAGCTACCACCAGGCCATCGCCGCCACGGGTCGCCTGTCATCCAGCGAACCTAACCTGCAGAACATCCCCATCCGCACCGAGGAGGGCCGCCGTATTCGTCACGCCTTCGTGGCGCCAGAGGGACGCAAGATCCTCGCAGCCGACTATTCGCAGATCGAGCTGAGGATCATGGCCCACCTCTCCCAGGATAAAGGCCTGCTGAGTGCCTTTGCCCAGGGCAAGGATATCCACAGAGCTACCGCCGCCGAGGTATTTGACGTCGACTTCGGCGAAGTCACCAGCGAACAGCGTCGCCGCGCCAAGGCGGTGAACTTTGGTCTCATCTATGGCATGTCGGCCTTCGGCCTGGCCCGCCAGCTGGATATTCCGCGTCACGAGGCCCAGCAATATATTGACATCTACTTCAAACGCTATCCTGGCGTGCTCAAGTATATGGAAGATACCCGCGCTGCCGCCGCCGAACAGGGATACGTATCGACCCTCTATGGTCGCAGACTCTACCTGCCAGCCATCAAGGATAGAAACGCCATGCGCCGTCAGGCAGCGGAGCGCGCCGCAATTAACGCGCCGATGCAGGGCACGGCCGCCGATATCATCAAGAAGGCCATGATCAATATCGCCCAGTGGATCGAGACAGAGACTCAGGGAGAGATCACCATGATCATGCAGGTTCACGATGAACTCGTGTTTGAGGTCGATGCCGACAAGGCCGACTCGCTCAAACTCAAGGTGTGTGAACTGATGGCGCAGGCCGCCTCCTTAGATGTCGAGTTACTGGCCGAGGCTGGTATCGGCGATAACTGGGAACAGGCGCACTAGGCTTAGGTTTGCGACTCTGGCTCACCAGATACTAGGCTCAATGCTCAATTAAATCTGCATTGAGCCACAAAAATGCCTCGACCATGCCCCGGCCTGCCGGGGCATTTTTTTATGCTATGAGACCCATTCACCCTGGCATCTCACCCTCTTGGCCCTCGAAGCCGTAAAAACCACCAAAAATAGTAATGTTTTTTCACTTAAGAGCAGTTTTTAACTAAACAGCTCTTTTAAAGGCAATTTTGGTAAATTTCAGATCAAAAACCTGTGCTTTTATTGAGCACTTTTTTAGACATTGCTCACATTATTGTCGTTTTTTACAAAAAACAGTTTCCCATATTACGACCAATGAAGTATTATTCTCTGCGTAGGGTACAGAGGTTAAGATGTTCTATCTTTCAGACCTTTTTTTATTTCACGTTAAGTGAAAAGCCAAATTCTGGCGCCCCAGCAAGTTACTTGCTGGGGCTTTTTTTCGTCTGAAATTTAATTTAGAGCAAATACTTTAATTTGGGTGGGATTCGGGCTATCCTATGACCACTGAGAACTATTGGTCGATGACCGATAGAACTTGAGTCTTGTTGAAATTTAGCTTCTCCCCAAAAGAGCTAATGTATTTTTTGCCGATGGCGTAGCCGTCGGCATTTTTTTACCCGCCGTTACATAGCCACTCAAAGAGTTACCCACTAATAGCCTCTGCAGCTAAGCGTCTTAGCCATTAAAAACCAGGCATAAAAAAACGCCCCCAATCTGGAGGCGCTCTTCATCATAAAAAATTACTCTACTACTCTTGCTCGGCGTCGGCCAAGGCCTCCACCAGCCAGTCTGGATGACACCATTCGTTAAGAATCCCCAGCACCTTAGGCTTGCCGGTTCCCTTCAGGGAAGAGAATGGCTCCACCTTCACGCCGTCGCCGAAGTCCGCCAAGACCTTACGCACATCGTTAACCGTCTTCATTCGAGCACTCTGCGCCAACTTGTCACACTTGGTCAGCAAGGCCAGCACGGGAATATCGCAATCAACCGCCCACTCGATCATCTGCATGTCGAGATCCTTGAGCGGATGACGAATGTCCATCAGCACGACCAGGCCACTCAAACAGGCGCGTTCCTGCAGATATTGCCCCAGCGCCTGCTGCCATTTTTTCTTCATGGCCAGTGGTACCTGAGCGAAACCATAGCCAGGCAAATCCACCAGGCGTCTGTGCTCATCGATCGCGAAGACGTTGATCAACTGGGTACGCCCAGGTGTCTTACTGGTTCTTGCCAGGTTCTTCTGCTCGGTTAATTGGTTTAATGCGCTCGACTTTCCGGCATTAGAGCGGCCAGCAAAGGCGATTTCGACGCCTACATCACCGGGCAAGTACTCATCCAGATGCGCAATATCCGGCGCACTGATCAAAAACTTAGCCTGTCGAAAATCGATACGAGAATCAGTCACTACCCACCCCAAAATTTGTTATTTCTTCAGTTTAAATATCGAAGACTTGCTTACATTTGCACAATTTCGTGTAAAATATTACCCCGATCACATAAATCATATTTTATCACGCTTGCAGGTCACTCTCGTAAGCTCAGGACAAAAAATTTAACTAAAAGTTGGAACGCCATGAAAAAGTTCGCTATTGCGCTATCGATGTTAGCCACTCTATCAACTCCGGCTCTAGCAGCAGGTGATGCTGAAGCGGGAAAAACTAAAGCAATCATTTGTTCTGCCTGTCACGGTGTTGATGGTAACAGTATGATCGACATGTACCCCAAGATTGCGGGTCAACAAGAAACTTACCTGAAGAAGCAGTTAACCGAACTGCGTCAAGCTGCCCACACAGGCGGTAAAGAAGGCCGTAACGATCCTATGATGAGCCCTATGGCAGCGGCATTGTCGGATCAGGATATCGAAGATTTGGCGGCTTACTTCTCTTCGCAAAAACTTGCGATGAGCGAAGTCAAAGACGTGCCTGAACTGGGTGAGCAACTATACAAGGGTGGTGACGCCGTACGTGGTGTGACTGCATGTATCGCCTGTCACGGTCCTAGCGGTAAAGGTTCTGAGGCTGCAGGCTTCCCAGCTATCGCGGGCCAACACGCTAACTACATCAAGATCCAGCTGAATAAGTTTCACGATACAAGTCGTAACAACGACCTAAACGGCATGATGCAAGACGTTGCCAAGAAGCTGACCAGTGAAGATATCGAAGCACTATCTAAATATATTTCAAGCATTAAGTAATTAATCGCTGGATAACGAGAGGGTGGTTTATACCACCCTTTTTAATCAACCAAGGTTTACGTTTACGTAAACTGCAGAAAATTGATGCTTGACATAGATCACAGATTTCGTTTTAATTGTGCCCGTACCGAGGTAAACCCAACTGTTTGTATAAAATCTACCTAATAACAATAAACAGATTTCGGTATGTGATTACATTTAAGATATAAGAATAAAGTTAAGCAAAAATAATAATAATTTTTTGACCACTCACTAAAAATAATAAGAGAAGTACTTCGCATCTGAAGTCAGGTCGTAAAAACTTGGTAAGGATATTGGTTAGGAAGGCCAATGCGCTAATTAGCATTTTCCTTACGGTTCAGAAAACAGTTGAACTGCTTACTGCTGAACTTAATGTAAACCGAACAGGGATGGTTTATTAGGCGTCAAAGATGACGATATGGATTGTGATGTGTCAATGAAGACCATCTACGGAAGCTGTGGTCAGGAAGGCGACAGGGAAAGAAAAAAAGCGTCTGGAAGACCGAAAACGAAAATAACTATGCATGGAAAGCAGATTAAAAAATAAGATGGAATCCGACTGGGAGAGTCGCATAGCAAGTAAGGAAACTTGGAATCAGAATTGAGTACCTTTGGTACTTTTTGGAAGGCGACAGTGATACTGTCGCCTTTTTTTATATCCGGCAAAAAATACGCTTCTGTTTCCGCTTGGCCTACAGTAAATTAAACCGGGTAGCAGCAATTAACCCAGCCTTTAAGAGTCATGCCCTAGCCATGCGAAGATGCCCCCTGTGCAGCAGCGAAGAGACAGCCCCCTTCTATCAAGATAGAAAACGCTGCATCTATCGCTGTAAACGCTGCATGCTGCTGTTTGCCGATGCCAGCTCTCATTTGCCCCCCAGCGCCGAGGTAAAACGCTACCGCTCAGCCAATAGTAAAGACAAGCCGCTGCAGCAATTCCTCTCGAGCCTGATCACTCAGTGTGAGCAGCAGGTTCAGGGCTCACTGCTTGGACTCAACTTCGGCCGACTGCTAAACCCACAGGCGATAGACGCCATCAAAGCCCGAGGCCATCAGCTCAACCAGTATGATCCACACTTCGCCCCGGATCATACCCTGCTAAGACTCGAATACGACTTCATCTGTTGTTATCGCGTCTTCGAGCACTTTCGCTTTCCTGGAAAGGAGTGGCAGCTGCTTTGTTCCTTACTTAAACCCGGCGGCTGGATGGCGATCAGCACCCAACTGCTCACCGAGCTTCAGGGCTTTCCCAAATGGCACCACAAGAACAATCTGACCCATGTCAGCTTTTATCAGCAAGCCACCTTCCAATATTTGGCAAGCCAGGCCGAGTTTAGGCTATTATTCGCCTCGAAAGATCTCATTTTGGTGCAAAAACCAACAGGATCTGGTATAACACGCGACCCAAGTTCACTTATCTAACTCAGGGTTAGGTAGGTTCACGATTTTTTGTAGTTGAGATTAACGTTATGACCCGTAAGAAATCGCGCAAGATCAATGAGAATGCGCCAAAACGTCCGCCTAGAACCAAGAAAGAAGACCGTGTCGTCACGGGCAAGAAACAGAAGTCGGGCAATAAAGCGGGCAGTCGTCATAACGAAAAACAGATCCAACAGAAGCAATCGGGCACGGCACAGGCCAAAGATCCTCGCCACGGCAGCAAGAAGCCTGTCGCACTAGAGCTTCCGACTAAGGCGCCTGTGGCCAAGCAGCCCAAGGCACCTAAGATGAGCGACGAACAGAAACTGCTGAAGCTAGAGGAAGATCCTAGACTCAACAAGCTGCTCGACATGCTTGAAGAAGGTCGGGATCTCAACGATACGGATCAAGCCTGGTTAGAGAAGCAACTAACAGAGATCGAGCGCCTGATGGATCGCCTGGGCATCACAGAAGAGGATGACCTCGAGCATGTGATGAAGACCACGGTCGGCTCAGACGACGATCTGCTGGATAAGTTTGAATCTGGCGCCGATCTGCTCAAAGATTATCAAGATAAAGACTAGCCTCAGGCTAACCCAAATGGCATCGATTCGATGCCATTTCTCTATCTCGCCTCTGTGATTAACACCTAGCTAACCAACACCTCGGATTGCATTATGACTACGACACTCCTCATCCTGGGCGCCATCATCATCTTAGGACTGGCCGCCTATGCCGCCAGCCTGTTACTCAAGCTAAAACAGCAAACCGCACGCCAAAAAGCGCAACGCGAGGCACAACAGGCCGCGGCTGACGCCAAGGAGCTGGAACTGCTCGGCAACATTCACTATATCGCCGCCGCCATGCTCGACGAGCGCTGTGAACTGTCAGAGGGCGTGATGCGTATCGGTAAGCTGTTCAATATTCTCGGCCACACAGAGCAGGTGAAACACCAGTACCCGGCGCTCTTTAAGCATTATGAGATCATCGAGTCCCACCCTATCATGGAGCAGCGCAAGGCGTTGGCCAAGCAGCAGCGCATGAAACTAGACTTAGAGAGAATGAAGTCAGAATCCGCCCTGGAAGCGGAGATCATGGCCGAGGTGGCCCTGCTGACCAAAGCCTATGCCCACCTCAGCCACTGACGTGAGTCGGTGCACAAAAACGGCTTAAGACCAAGACATTTAAGCCGAAAACAAGGATATTCGACAGCTAACATAAATTGCAGTGCTAATTTGCAACCTGGATCAATGTTATTCACTCAATAACATTGCATACTTCGCTAGTTGCTAATTTACCACCCTCGGAGGACACGCCTTGAAGCAGCCCACCCAAATTAGTTGGGATCAGTCAATGATCGAAAAATATAATTACAGCGGTCCTCGTTATACCTCTTACCCGACCGCACTAGAATTTGACGCCTCCTTCACCGAAGAAGACCTGCTCACCTCTATTGCCAACAGTAAGAGCAATAAACTGTCGCTGTATCTACACATTCCTTTCTGCGCCAAGCTCTGCTACTACTGCGGCTGCAACAAGGTGATCACCCGTCACCAGCACAAGGCCGACCAATATATCGAATATCTGGCGGCAGAGATCGTTAAACGCGCACCACTGTTTAAGCATTATCAGGTCACCCAGATCCACTGGGGTGGCGGTACGCCAACCTTCCTCAGCCCAGAGCAGATCCTCAGGCTGTCGGCGCTGCTCAGAGAGCACTTTAATATTGCCGAAGAGGGTGAATACTCTATCGAGGTCGATCCACGCGAGATCGAACTCTCTATGCTAGACACCCTCAAAGAAGCTGGCTTCAACCGTATCTCGGTCGGCGTGCAGGACTTCAACAAAGAGGTGCAGATTGCCGTTAACCGTGAACAGGACGAGCAGTTTATCTTCGACCTGATCGCCAAGGCCAAAGCCATGGGCTTCGTGTCGACCAACATCGACCTGATCTACGGCCTGCCACACCAGACACCGCAGAGCTTTGCAGAGACTATGCAGCGCGTATTGGATCTGTCTCCCGACAGACTCTCTGTCTTTAACTACGCTCACCTACCGGCACGTTTCGCGGCCCAGCGTAAGATTAAGGACGAGCATCTGCCGACACCACAGCAGAAGCTGGAGATGCTACACCAGACTATCGAGACGCTGACAGGTGCTGGCTACCAATACATAGGCATGGACCACTTCGCCAAGCCGGATGATGAGCTTGCTATTTTGCAAAACGAAGGTCGCCTGCACCGTAACTTCCAGGGTTACACGACCCAGGAAGAGTGTGATCTTCTAGGTCTTGGGGTATCTTCCATCAGCCAGATCGGCGATTGCTACGCCCAGAACCAGAAAGATATCCGTCCTTACTATGAGTCGGTGGATGAGAAGGGTCATGCCCTGTGGAAAGGCTGCAAACTTAATCGTGACGACGAGATCCGCCGCGCCGTGATCAAGCAGCTGATCTGCCACTTCGATCTGGATATGGCCAAGATGGATGAGCGATTAGGCATTAAGTTTGAAGAGTACTTCGCCGAAGATCTCAAGCTACTTCAAACCTTTATCGACGACAAGCTGGTCGAAGTCAAAGACAGAAAGATCACAGTTGGCGAAACCGGCCGTCTGCTGATCCGCAACATCTGTATCTGTTTCGACGTCTACTTCCGCGACAAGGCTCGTCAACAGCAGTTCTCTCGGGTTATCTAATCCCCGAACATGAAAAAAGCCGATGATGATTCATCGGCTTTTTTGTTTATGTTTTCTTAGGCTTTAGCGGCGTAGAGCGCCTTACGCTCGCTGTCGGAGATAAAGGCCATCTCCACGCCGTTACGCTGTAGCTGTGCCAGCTCGGCATCGCTAAAGCCCATCTCCTGCTTTACGGTACGATACTCGTGCTTGATGTCGATGGCACTCACGCCCGGATCGTCTGTGTTAAGACCAATCAACACGCCCGCCTCCATGAAGGTGCGCAGCGGATGCTCCTGATAACTGGTTACGGTCGAGGTGTGCAAGTTACTGGTTGGACAGGACTCTATGCCTATCCTGTTGGCGGCAAGATACTCCATCAGCTTAGGATCATGTATCGCATTAACCCCATGGCCGATACGGGTTGCCCCCAGCTCCTGAATAGCCTGCCACATGCTCTCGGCGCCGGCAGCCTCACCGGCATGGGCCGTAATGGCTAACCCGGCGTCACGCACCTTCTTGAAGTGATCGTTAAACAGGGCGCCCGGGAAGCCTAGCTCATCCCCAGCCAGGTCCATCGCTACCAGGTGCTGCTTGTGTGCCAGCAAAGCGTCCAGCTCCTGCATACAGGCATCCTGACCGAAGGAGCGAGACATGATACCGATCAGGTTGATCTTCACCTCATAGTCCTTAAGACCCGCCTTAACCCCGTCGATAACGGCTTCGACGACCCCTTCTATCGGCAACTTGTGGTTCATCGCCATATAGTAAGGACTGAATCTCAACTCGGCGTAATCCAGACCAGAGATCGCCGCATCGGCGACGTTTTCATAGGCCACGCGTTTAACCGCATCGAGATCCGCCAGGACGGCAACCATCCAGTCGAGCTTCTTTAGAAAAGCCACCAGACTTGATTCTTTCCCCTGAATTTGAACGAAAGGCGCTAAACCTTCCAAGGAATCGGCAGGTAAAGCAATATTGTGTTGGTGGCCCAGGTCCCAAATCGTTTCCACCCTGACGTTACCATCAAGATGACGATGCAGATCCACCAACGGAATGGATGTATCAATCATATTTAACCCCTATTTGAACCCCTCAGCCAATATTGTTTTTTGTCTGGTCTGAAGTTGTTGCAACTATAACATGCATTTTTTAACGATATGCATGACTTATGTTCAGCTTTCGACTTAACTCTGCTGCAATACCTGCTCACAATTTATCTAGTGCCGTGGGTGACCCACCAAATTGAATATTGCATAATCGTGGTACCCATTCCTGGGCCCATAATAATGACAACAGGACCACCCATGTATAAACCCTTAGCCCCTTGCCTACTCTTATTCAGCCTCACAGCCTGCCAAATGGCCCCTACAGCGGATGTCGCCACGGCGCCGCAAATCAGTGTCAGCCAGAGCCATCAGCAGTTACAGCGCATCATAGACGATGCCTGGCAACTTAGATTAGAGTCTAGCCCAGAAATGGCCTACGCACAGGGAGACGAGAAGGCGGCGGGTAAACTAGATGACCTCTCACCCGAGGCGCTGGCAAACCATAACCAGGCAGAGCAGGCGCTGTTAACGCGCCTCAAGTCTTTAGATATGGCATCACTCGATAAGGCCAATCGCATCGACGCTCAGATACTCATCTATCAGTTACAAAACAGCGTCGACCAGTACCGTTTCCACGACCATTATCTGCCGATCACCGCAGAGAGCGGCTTTCACGCCTATATCGCCTCCATCGCTAAGGGCAACTTCAATAGCGAGGCCGATTACCGCAATTACTTAAGCAAGCTCGAGGCCCTGCCCCACTATTTTGCGCAACAAACCTATTGGCTGAAACAGGGGCTGGCTCAAGGCATCACCCCGGCTAAGGTGGTCTTAAACGGCTTCGAAGAGAGCATTAGCGCTTTCATAGTACCGGTTGAGCAGAGCGGTTATTTCAAACCCTTCACCCACTTTCCCAAGCACTTTACCCAGGCCCAGAAAGCCGAGTTGACGGCGCAGGGCAAGGCCTTGATTGAGCAGAACGTACTGCCCAGCTATCAGGCCTTCTACGACTTCATGACCCAGGAATATATCCCAGGCGCACGGGAGAGTATCGCCGCCTATGACCTTCCCGATGGTAAAGCCTTCTATGAGAATCGCGTACGCTACTACACTACGCTGCCAATGACAGCCAACGAAGTGCACCAACTCGGGCTAAAAGAGGTTAAGCGTATCCGCGCCGAGATGCAGGCGATCATAGACAAACTCGGCTATCAGGGCACCTTCGCCGATTTCCTCCACTTCCTGCGCACCGATCCTCAGTTCTATGCCAAGACCCCGGAGCAGCTGTTGAAAGAGGCCGCCTTTATCGCCAAGAAGGCCGATGCCATGCTGCCGAAGTTCTTCGGCAAGCTGCCGCGCACGCCCTATGGCATCCAGGAGGTGCCAGCCGAGATCGCCCCCAAATACACCACCGGGCGTTATTCTGGTGCCAGTGGCGATGACCAGCCCGGCTATTACTGGGTCAACACCTATGCCTTGGACAAACGCCCCCTATATGAGTTGGAAGCCCTGACCCTGCACGAAGCCGTACCTGGCCATCACCTGCAGATCTCCCTCAACAAGGAGCTGACCTCCCTGCCTAACTTCCGTCGTTATAGCTATATCTCGGCGTTTGGCGAGGGCTGGGGACTCTACTCTGAGTATCTCGGACTGGAAGGCGGTTTCTACCAAGACCCCTACAGTAACTTCGGCCGACTGACCTACGAGATGTGGCGCGCCGCCCGCCTGGTGGTCGACACCGGCATGCACGCCAAGGGTTGGACACGTCAGCAGGCCATCGACTATATGGCCAGCAATACGGCGCTGTCGCTTCACAATGTCACTACGGAGATAGACAGGTATATCTCCTGGCCTGGACAGGCCCTATCCTACAAGATAGGCGAACTCACCATCAAGCGTTTACGCGCCAAGGCCGAACAGGCGCTGGGTGATAAGTTCGATATCCGCGCCTTCCACGATGCGGTCTTGGCCAATGGCTCAGTGCCTATGGCGCTGCTCGAACAGCAGATAGACGACTTTATCGCCGCTCAGGCCGCTCGCTAGCCCCTCCGGCGTACCAATGGCTTGAGGAACTTAGCCCCCTCAAGCCATTAATCACCATAAGATATCGTGTTACACTCAGACATCTTGTCCCTAATTCAGATCGCCCATGTCCACAGCCCCAGTCTCTACAAGCATTGACACTAGCGCCACCACACTGCCGGTTTTTTCCAGCGAACTGACTGACAATCGTCAGCGGCTAAATGCTTTCTGGCAGGGTGTCGAGCAGGGCTATCTGACGACAGGCGATGGACTCAAGCTGGCCTACTGCGTGGCCGCTCACCCCGAGTCGAATCAGGCGATAGTGATCAGTAGCGGTCGTGTCGAGGCCTATCTTAAGTATCAAGAGCTGATCTTCGATCTCTATCAGTTGGGATATAGCGTCTATGCCCTGGATCACAGAGGACAGGGGCTTTCAGATAGGCTAACCGACAATCCGCACCAGGGACACATAGAGAAATTTACCGACTATGTGGATGACCTTGGCCTCTTCGTCGATAGCCTAATCATTCCCAAGCAACATGACAGGCTGTTTCTGGTGGGGCACTCCATGGGCGGCACCATAGCGACTCTGTATCTGCAGCAGGCGCCTAAGGTGTTCGATGCGGCCGTATTATCGGCGCCCATGTATGGCATCTGCCTGCCTATGCCTAAGCCCTTCGTGCGTTGGTTGGCCGGACACCTGGACAATGGCTCGAGCAGCAAGCCCAACTACGTCTTAGGGGGCAAGAACTATCAACCCGTCCCCTTCGAGCAGAACGAACTCACCCATAGCGCTAAGCGCTATCAAGACTATCGTCGGCTGTATGAGACCTACCCGCAGCTGCAGCTGGGCTCGCCCACCAACCGATGGTTAACCGAGTCCCTCGATGCCTGCGAGCAAGCAGTAGAAGCCGCGAAACACACTCAGACGCCTATCTTGATCTTACAGGCAGAGGAAGACTCCATCGTCGACAATCGCGCGCAAGATGCAGCCAGGGGAGAGCATTGCCACCTGTTTAAGGTCGCCCATGCCCGTCATGAAATCTTCATCGAAAGGGATAGCGCCCGAAACCAGGCGCTGGGACAACTGGCAGACTTTCTCAGCCTACACGCTTGATAGCAGCGGCCTATCTCCAAGCCTTACCAGCAGGCGAGCCAACTCTTCGCCCGGCATAGGACGGTGGAATAGATAACCTTGGTATAGATCGCAGCGATAGGCCTTGAGCTGCTCGAACTGAGACTGGATCTCCACGCCCTCGGCGACAAACTCAAGATTCAGGCTGTGAGACATATCGATCATGGCCTTGACGATAGAGGCAGAGGCCTCGCCGTTACCCATGTCTCTGATAAAGCTGGCATCTAGCTTAAGGCGATTCAACGGCAACTCCTGCAGATAGCTCAGCGAGCTATAACCCGTGCCGAAATCATCCACGGCAATGCTGATCCCTACCTCTCTCAATTGCGTCATGGTCTGGCGCACCTGCTGCAGGTCAGTCAATAACACATGCTCGGTAAGCTCAAGTTCGATATGGGCAGGGCTGATCCCTTGATCCTTTAGCATGGCCAACAGCTTAGGTGCAAACTCATCCTGGTGGAACTGACGCGCGCTGACATTGATCGAGACCATAGGTGGGCGAATACCTTGTTCCTGTAACCCACGAATGAAACGGCAAGCCTCCAGCAACACCCACTCACCCAATTCGACGATCAGGGCGCTGCCCTCGGCCACAGGAATAAAGTCGGCCGGTGAGATAGCCCCATGCTGTGGATGGTGCCAGCGCAGCAAGGCCTCGACCGAGGCAATCTCGCCCTTGGCATTTAACAGCGGCTGGTAGAAGAGAGATAACTGATGACGTGCGACGGCATGCACCAGCTCGGTGCGAATCATCAGATTTTGTGCGGCGCGCTTATCCATCTCGCTGCTGTAGACCACACAGGCATCGCGTCCACTCTCCTTCGCCTGAGCCAGCGCCATATTGACCCTTTTTAACTGCTGCTCCGGTGGGATAGCCTCGCTTGGATCGATGATGGCGATCCCCACACTGGCGGAGAGATTAAAGGTATGACCGCTGATATGGAAGCTGCGGGCAATCAGCTGACGCATCTGGCTCGCTAAGGCCTGAGCACGACGCTGCGCGCCGAGGAGATCCTCCGGTAGCTTCTTCACTAGAACCACAAACTCATCGGCGGCCACACGAGCGATCAGCGAGTTAGAGGAGAAGTAGCTGGATAACCTGGCAGCGATCTGGATCAGCAGCCTGTCGCCACCATGATGCCCAAGGGCATCGTTGACGACCTTAAAGTTATCCAGGTCCAGCATAAACAAGGCCGCGCAGCTTCCCGACTCGTCCTGCTGCTGATACAGGGCGTCCATCAAGGCGCGGCGATTGGCAAGATCCGTGAGCGGGTCGTGCTTGGCCTGATGCATAGCCGCCTTCTGGTTACGAATATCCTCTGTCACATCGGACAGCGTGCCTATCATGCGTAGCGGCTTACCCTTCTCGTTCCACTCGACCGTCATCCCCCTGTCGAGCACCCAGATGTAATGCCCCTGCTGATGACGCAGTCTATGCACACTCTCAAATTCCTCGGTTTCCCCATTGAGGTAGGCGTTAAGGTTTTTAAGTATTCCCTCTTTGTCCTCGGGGTGCAGTCGGCTCTCCCAGGTTGCCAGCTCGGGCACTAAGTCTTCGGGGCCATGGCCCAACATATCCTTCCAGCGGTCGGAGAGAAATACGCTATTGTCCTCTAGGTTCCAGTCCCAGATGCCGTAACGCGAGACCTCCACGGCAAACAGCCATCTCTGCTCGCTATCCTTAAGCTGTTTCGCCCCCTGCTGGAACCTATCCTTAAAGCGCCTAAGGTTTTGCTCCAGGCTATGCAGTTCAATGAAGGGGGATTCAATTGGCTTTTGTCTGGAATCGGCTTCACGCTGACCCAGGGTCGCCGCCTGGCGACTCAGATAGCGAATCGGCGACAACACGAAATAGTAAAACAGGCCGAGCAAGACCAAGGCGGTCGCCAAGGCAATCGCGCCCGTTCGCATCAAGCCGACTAACACGGTTTCATCGCTAGCGGCCAGCATGGGCGCCATATCATATTCGAGATAGATGAGTTCGGGACGTTCGACCGACAGGGAGGAGAGCTGTGGTGTAATGGGATAATAGGCCTGTATCGACTGACGCTTATCATTGAAGTAGATACGAGAGCTACCCTCGGCGACGCTGTCTTTGTGGGCCTGACTCTCATAACCATCGATCACTAACTGCGCCGAGCTGTCGCGCCATACCCCATGATTGGCAAAGCGTATGTTACCCCTGCGATCGATAAGCGTATAAACGGATAGGCGAATATCGCTGCCGAGCAAGGCTAGCTCCTCCTCTACCCGCGTGAAGTCTTGCGCCTTAGCCGCCATCGCCACCAGGTGATTCATTCGCATCAATCCCTGAGACAGAGACTCCACCTGAGAGGAGGACACATAGTCTCGGCGCTGCTGGCGCTCGACAAAGTAGCTACTGGTAATAAAAAACGCGAACAGCAAGACACACACCAGAGGTGCGAAGATAATGAGCGAGGGACGTGAGAAAAATTTCAGCAAAGCCACTGCACCTAAAAAAGGGTCGTCAGACGTAACACATCTTATCAATACAGGATCAATTGCGTGTGTTTGTGCCGATTATGCCACATTTAAGTTACTTAGTGACTAAACATTATTGCATTTAGCTATAAGCATATAGAGATAAGCTAGGACGGCTTAAGCTAGTGAAACGAGCTGGGGAGGACGGGGCTCGAACCCGCACTCTCGCTTTCTATTGAGACAGAGCCTAAAACTCCATGGAAGGAGTGAATGCTTTAGATTATCTGGAATAATCTCAGCACAGCTGAACTTCTGCTCTCCTCCGCAGGCTTTTTGCATACAACGAAAAAAGCCTCTGCATTACTGCTAGGGCTTTCATCTTAATGTTGGTGGGCGCATATCGCAAAGCGATGTGCTCATGCGCGCGAAGTGAAACGAGCTGGGGAGGACGGGACTCGAAACCGCACTCTCGCTTTCTATTGAGACAGAGCCTAAAACTCCATGGAAAGAGTGAATGCTGTAGATTATCTGGAATTCTGCTCTCGGCCACAGGCTTTTTGCACACAACGAAAAAAGCCTCTGCATTGCTGCAGAGGCTTTCGTCTTAATGTTGGCGGAGCGGACGGGACTCGAACCCGCGACCCCCGGCGTGACAGGCCGGTATTCTAACCAACTGAACTACCGCTCCTTTAGTAACACGCTTACGCGGGATACTAAATTAGGCGCCTGGAAATGACCTACTCTCACATGGGGAGACCCCACACTACCATCGGCGCGATTGCGTTTCACTTCTGAGTTCGGGATGGGATCAGGTGGGACCACAATGCTATGGTTTCCAGACAAATTCTTACTGGTTAATTCTTCGTCTGACGGCATTGTTTCCTCGCTGCAGTGCTCATGTAC